>CAYMJD010000020.1:0-11713 GCA_964390895.1 Microcaldota archaeon | reverse complement strand
TTTTGTCAAGTATACAAGACATAGTCCTGATGGCGGGGGCGGGTATCGCACCCGCGACCTCTAGATTTCTCGTCATCGCCGAAAGGCTCGACACTCATTGTGCTGAGCATATGAGTCTAGCGCTCTACTACTGAGCTACCCCGCCTAATGCTTCAGAGTGTTATTAATTGCTGCATTATTAAATGGTTCCGCTCTGTAGCCGAACTGCGCCAGGTTGCCTGCCATTACGGCGCTGTTCGGCCCGTACGTGAATACGTGTTTCGGGCTTACCGCGTCTATGTACCTCGTTGCCTGATAGAAGTCCGCGTGGCTGCTGAGCGCGAACTGGGCATTCGTATTGAACTTGAAAATCTTTGAGAAGCCGGTTGCCACCGCAGTGTATACATCCCTGCAATGGATTGCAGAAAGGCGCCTCGAAAGCGTTGATATGTCCCTTGTCTCCGTTATGCCGACGAACTTATGCTTTAGGAACTCTGCGTGCTCCTCCTTGTCATCATATATCGAGACATAATCCAACGCTATCCCGTTCCTCGAATAGACCTTGTTTATCGCGCTTATCTTCTTGCTGACAACCGGCTTTATCCCTATCTCGTTGAATATCCTTATTAGCTCCTGTGCCTTTCCCATCTTGTATGCCGAGAACAGCACTATTCCCCTGTCGAGCATGTTCGAAACCCATTTCTGTATGAGCTCCTTCGTCGTGTCATTGTCATTGAACCTTATCTCTGGGTATGGATATGTGGAGTCGATAATCGCTATGTCGGCCTCTCTTACGTCTATCTTATTGGATGCTGAATTTCCCTGCACCTGGAAGTCGCCGCTGTAGACTATGGTTGTGCCGTCATCGCTGTCTTTTATGTAAAGCTGCTTGGAGCCCAGCATGTGGCCAGAATCGAGGAGCTCCAGATCTTCTGCCATGAAGGGCTTCGCGCTTATGTTGTACGCAGAATCCATGAGCTCGTGGGTCTCCTTGCTCGCCAGCACGCTGGAGGATGACTTGGCCGCAGAGACGTGGTCACTGTGCGCGTGTGATATGAAATCTATGTTGCTGCCCTGCTCCCTTCTGTCAAGGGATATGCTGTAGCCGTTGAAGCATATCGTGAATATCGCCGATTCTGGCTTTTCATTGCATCTTTTTAAACTTTTCTGGTAACTCTCATGACGCAAGTTCTAATTATGCTTTCATGGATTGCCGTGTTTAGGGATATTGTCTGTTTTGTATGCGGGTTTCTTTGCCGGAAAGCAAAGCTTTAAATATCATTATGAATATATATTCATAAGTGATTCAATGGGATATGGAAACGAAAACCGAGGATACGGAAGACACACGGGCCAAGGAGTTGGAAGCCACAGCATGCACAGGATGGGATGCTACAGGCGCGACTATGAGTCAGCAGCAACAAAAGAAGAGAAGAAGGAGATTCTTGAGACATGGCTGAAACACATAACAGAAAGAAGCAACGCCAGGAAGGCCGAATTGGGGAAAAAGCTCAACGAATTGGATTGAAGTGCCATGCCGAGGCCGATGCGCTGCAGGATGGTGGGCTTTAACCCCGATTTCACTTATTTCAAGCCCGCCGGCGTAAACATCTCCGAGCTCAAGCAATCAACACTTGCGGTGGATGAGCTCGAGGCGCTGAGACTGAAGGACATGCTAGGCTTGGATCAGGAGGAATGCGCCTCAAAAATGGGGATATCGCAGCCAACATTCCACAGGGTTGTCTGCACGGCAAGAAGAAAGGTTGCGGCAGCCCTGATAGAGGGCAGCGCCATAAAGATAGGGGGCGGTAACTTTAGGTTCTCGCGAAATTGCAGGAATAGGAGGAGGGGAGCTTGGAATCACTTAGGTAATGTATAAGGGGCATCAAAGAAAGCCGTGCTATTAATTAATAGTTACAGCAGATAATAAACAAATATGGTGGGATTATGGCAGAAAACGTGATAATAATAGGATCAGGGCCTGCGGGGCTCACCGCAGCGCTTTACACGGCAAGGGAGGACTTCAAACCATTGGTCATAAGCGGGACAAACTCGGGAGGGCAGCTCCTCCTAACAACAACCGTAGAAAACTATCCCGCATTTCCTGATGGGGTTCTCGGGCCTGAGCTGATAGAGCTGATGAGGAAGCAGGCCGAGAGATTCGGGACGAGGTTCGTCAACGGGGACGTAAAGAGCATGGACTTGTCATCGAGGCCCTTCAAGATCGAGACTTTGGAAGGTTCATACGAGGCAAAATCAGTGATTATAGCAACGGGAGCCTCTGCAAAATGGCTTGGCATAGAGTCAGAGCAGAAGTTTATAGGAAAGGGGGTGAGCAGCTGTGCAACATGCGATGCGGCTTTTTTCAAGGGCAAGGATGTGGTTGTTGTTGGAGGAGGCGATACAGCAATGGAGGATTCCATCTTCCTCTCTAAGTTTGCGAACTCTGTAACAATATCCCACAGAAGGGACTCGTTCAGGGCCAGTAAGATAATGCAGGAAAGGGCACTATCAAACCCGAAGATAAAGGCGCTTTACAACACAACCATAGAAGAGATACTCGGCGACGCAAAGGTTACGGGGGTAAAGCTCAGGAACGTGGTCACTAATGAAGTCACGGAAATGAGGGTTGATGGGGTCTTCATCACAATAGGCTATACCCCCAATACTGCCTTCCTCGGTGGAAAGCTCAAGCTTGACGAGCAGGGTTACATAATAGCGAAAGATGAGGTGAAAACTGAGATAGAAGGAGTTTTCGTTGCCGGGGATGTTTCCGATAGAAGGTATAGGCAGGCTGTAACCGCAGCCGGCAGTGGCGCAAAGGCGGCGATAGAAGTAAGGGAGTACATACTGAATCTTGGAAAATCCTAAAGCTAGAGCCTTTTCTGCTTCTTTCCTTCGATGAATAAGCTTACTCTGATACCTATCTTCCTTACCTTCTTGCCCTCGACCAGCTTTTTTATAAGAGGGAGCGCCTGATTGTATATGTCATCTTGCGAAGAAGAGTAATGACTTAGCATCGAGCTCCTTGTTATTTGGGTAAAATCTACGTATCTTACCTTGACGCCGACATTCTTGAACAGGAGCGACTTGGAGTTCAATTCATTGATTACCTCTTCGCTCAGCTCCTTCAGCCTTTTTGCTATTGTCCTCATGTCGCTTGTCTCGGTGTCGAAGGTCCTCTCCCTTCCTATCGAGAGTATCTCCTCTGAACCGATAATCTTGCTGTCGTCAATCCCAGTGGCAAGCCTCACTAGTTCAGCACCGGAACTCCCCAGATTTTCAACAACAGCGACCGGCTTGAGCTTTGCAAGCTCTCCTATTGTTTTTATGCCCATTGATTTGAGCTTCTCTTCCGTCTTTGCCCCCACGCCCGGCAGCTTTCCTATAGGCTTGGCGCTTAAGAATTCTTTTATTCTGTCCTCTTTAATGATGCCGAAGCCATTTGGCTTTGATGCATCGCACACCATCTTTGCAAAATATTTCCCGAAGCTTATCCCTATTGTGCACGGGAGCTTGAACTCTTTGTCTATTCTCTCTTTTATCTCATGACCGAGCTTTGCTGCCTTGTCGTAATCCAGGCTGCTCAAGTCCATTGCTGCCTCGTCTATGCTGTCCTGTTGAACAACAAACCCATAGCCTTTGAGGAGCTGCATCAGTTTGTTGGCCATCATTTCATAGTATTGGTCGTCCGGTTTTACATATTCAAGTTTGCTATAGAGCTTGAACGCGTCAACAGTTGGCATACCGCTCTTTATACCGTACTTCCTTGCCTCGTAGTTGCACGTCTGCACAACCCCTTTCAGCTTGTTCTTCTCATCGTTTGTACCAACCACTAAAGGTTTGCCTTTGAGCGATGGGTTTTTCAGTTCCTCACAGGCTGCAAAGAAATAATCCATATCTATATAGAGCGCTATCAAAAGACCACAAATTATTAATATAAATCCAAAACATTAAAACAGGTCGTTTTTATCTTTATATCATATTATTAGCTATGATTTTAGGAAACGTATTATGAGATTACTAGTTTTTGGCTTTAAGATGCACATAAATGGCTAAAAGCAAAACTGTGGTTTTTTATTATTATATAAAGAATAATTTTTATGGTCACAAGAAAAAGCGCCTTTGCAGGCAGCTTCTATCCGAAAGGTCCATCTGAGCTTAAGAAACTCATCAAGGAATATCTTGATTCCGCAACTGTTGACGCAAAGAAGGTAGATGGCGCTTTAGCTTATGTCGCCCCGCATGCTGGTTATGTCTACTCCGGAAAGACCGCCGCGCATACATATAAGGCCTTAAGCCTGAATGCAAACCTCGATGAGATCAGCACAATTATTATAATAGGGCCGAACCATACGGGCATCGGGGCAGAGATCTCTGTATCTGGACAGGGGTGGGAGACTGTTTTTGGTGTCGTGAAAACAGATGAGGAGCTTGCAGTGCTGATATGCAAGAATTCCGGAATAGCGATTATAGATGAAAGCGCTCATTCTGGAGAGCACTCCATAGAGGTGCAGCTGCCCTTCATCCAATATCTTAATGTAGAGAAAAGGTTCGTGTTTATATGCATGGGATCGCAGAGCCTCGAAAGCTGCAAAAACCTATCAAAAGCGGTAGTGGATTCCGCGAAAGAGCTGAAAAGGGACTGTGTTGTTGTTGCATCATCTGATTTCAACCATTACGAATCGGCTAAAGTAGGTGAGGGAAAGGACAGGCGGCTGTTCAGGGAGCTCGAGACCCTTGCATACGAAAACTTCAATAGACTTGTCAGTGAGATTGATGACAGCGCATGCGGCTATGGTCCCATAACTGTAGCTGCGATGTTTGCAAAGGCAAATAAAGCAAAAAGGGGCCTTTTATTAGATTACTCGAACTCTGGTTATGAAACCGGCGATTTTGGCAGCGTCGTCGACTACGCCTCTTTCGCATTTATATAGTTTACGTTGCATATTCTTGAATTGTGGCTGGTGGATATGGCAGTTCTTGGATTGAATGATTCGCATGACTGCGGCGCGGCACTGTCAAACGGCTGCGAGATTGTGGGCGCGGTCAACGAGGAGCGATTCACCAAAAGGAAGAATGATGTGGGCTTCCCCTCAAATTCGATAAGGTATATTGCTGGTTCTGAAAACGAGATAGGCGCGGTCGCGCTTGCCTGGGTAGGGGGCAACGCCCTAGTCTCGAGGGTGTTCCCGAAGCACGACATGAAAAGAAGGGAGATGTGGAGGAAGCAGCTGCCGAAGCAGTCGAGGCTCGGTATGCACTGCACAAACTTCACATACAAGATTACGCAGAACCAGAACCCGAGGTTTTTGTGGGGGGCCATTGGCGGCACTATAAGCAAAGGAATAACAAGAAAAAGGCTTTCAAAAATCGATGAAAAGCTTGCCGACAAGCCGATTTACCTTGTGGAGCACCACATGGCACATGCGGCTTCGGCTTACTACCCGTCCGGGTTCAAGGAAGCGCTGGTAATAACGCTTGACGGTGCAGGGGACGGGCTAAGCGGAAGTGTTTCCATAGGAGACAATGGAACAATAAAAAGGCTCGCCAGCTTCAGGGCAAGCACAAGCCTGGGTATTTTCTACGGCGCAGCAACTGTCGCCTGCGATCTGAGGTTCAGCGAGGATGAGGGCAAGCTGATGAGCCTTGCGGCGTATTCCTACCCGCAACGCATAGACGAGCTGAAGGACATATGCCATTATGACCCAGAGCAGAGGGATTTCGTTTCCAAACATGGTACAAGATACGAACTCCTTTTAGGGGAGTACATGAAGGACCATTTTCTCTCTAAGTATGAAAGGGAAACATTCGCCTATGCTGTGCAGAAGCACGCCGAGGAGCAACTCATAAAACTGGTAAAGCAGTGGGTGAGGGAGACGAACATACACAATGTCGCTGTTGCTGGCGGCTTCTTCTCGAACGTAATTGCAAACATGGCAGTGGAGGCGTTGCCAGAGGTGAAAAACTACTTCGTGTTCCCGCACATGGGAGACGGGGGATTATCTGCAGGGGCAGCAACGTATGTCGACTTCATGCTCAACCGCAGATACGGCAAAAGAATGATGCGCTCCGCGTACCTTGGGCCGTCATACGCGGACGATGCGGTAGAGCAAGCTTTGAAGAAAGCGAAGAGGCGCAACAAGAAGCTCGCTTACCATGGGATAAGCGACCCTTCGGGATACGGGGCAGAGCTTGTGGCTGAAAAGAACCAGATTTTGCTGTGGTTCCAGGGCAAGATGGAGTTCGGGCCAAGGGCGCTTGGCAACAGGAGTGTTATAGCCATGCCGAATGTGCAGGAAAACCGTGACAGGATAAACCTCATAATAAAGAGGAGGCCGTATTACCAGCCGTTCGCGAGCAGCATGCTTGAGGAAAGCGCAGGCAGGCTGCTTGACAACTACAAGAGGGCTGACCGCTTCATGACAAGCGCCAATTACGTCAAAGAGGGGCATTACGGCGACCTTGTCGCTGCGTCGCACATAGACCATACGACAAGGCCGCAGACGGTCGGCAGCGAGAACCCCGGTTACAGGAAGCTCATCAAAAGCGTAGAGAGGAAGAGCGGAATCGGGGCTGTGCTCAACACGAGCCTCAACAAGCACGGCTGGCCGATAGTACTAAATCCAGAAGACGCGGTCTGGACGTTGGAGAACACGGGAGCGGACAAGCTCATCATAGGGAACTACATTGTTGAAAAAGATACCCATTAATGCAATTCAGATTCCTTGCAGATCCTTCAGCGTCTTCATTACAACATTGACGTGCGTGACCGGATTCACCTTCTCGAATATCTTAACGATCTTCCCGTTCTTTATGAGATAGGTGTTCCTTATTGTCCCATCGCCGAATATTCCCCTGCTGCCCCATGAGCCATAGGCCTTTATCGTCCTGCTCTTCGTGTCAGACAAAAGCGGGAACCTCAAATCGCACTTGGCCTTGAACTTCTCGTGCTTGTCAAGGTCGTCGTTGCTAACCCCATAGACAATCGCGTTGAGCTTCTTCAATTCAGAGAGATGCTTGTTGAACTCGTTCGCCTCTATCGTGCAGCCGGGAGTCAGATCCCTCGGATAGAAATAAAGTACAAGGTACTTGCCTGGCGCGTCCTTCAGCGAGTGCTCCCTGCCGTCTGAACCCTTAAGCCTGAATTCCGGGGCCTTTGCTCCCTCCTTTGTCATCTTACCACCAATCTTTTTAAGAAAACGACAGCTTTTAACTGTTGGCTGAAAGTTGCGTTACTTGATTACAAAATGCGGCTGCCTTGCATTATAAAGCTTTGGATGGATATTTTATGCGTGTTCAGATGGGCATGAGTTCGGCATTCGGCGGCATCTTCGCAAAGAAGGCGGCGGTATCCGCAAAGATAACCAACATAAACATAGCATGGAAGGGCAAGTTCCACAGCCTTAATGGCATGGAGGCAAAAGACAGGACATTCAAGGTAATGATTCCCTTCACGAACGCATCTGAGGTGACAGAGCTCGTCAAGGACTTCCTTAAGGCGAACGAGGAGCCTGCAGTAATAAGCAGCATAACAGTCGACAAGCCCTTCGAGCTGATTGATATAAATCCGAAAACCCCTATTTCGCTGAAGGCGAACGAGAAGGTCCAGTTTGAGCTTAGCATAAGGGCGCCGGAACAGAGCTACACTGGGCCGATGCTCGTGAGATTCGTTGGAGAGGAGAAGCCGAAAGTTAGGATTGAGATAAATAAAGTGCTGCTCTCTGCCAAGGGCAGGACAGTCGAGGTCGAGAAGTCTTCTATGATATTCGAATCCGGGAAGGGACAGCTGTTCAGGAACGTTGTGCAGATGTACAAGGTCCTCAGCTTCGGCGACTCTGTAAGGAGCGTAACAGTAAGCAAGCCCTTCAGGTTCGTGAGCTCTGACCCGAAGCTGCCCTTCAAGATAGACAACGAGAACAGCTTTATCGCCACATTCTACATACAGGCGCCGGAAGCAAGCTATGCAGGACCCATGGAGCTAAGCTTTGATTGAAAGCCAAATTTGCAGCATACTGGGAGTTTATTAATTTGCTGTTGAAAAGAGGGAGTATGGACAATAGAGGCAGCAGAACCCGGCAGACCTTTGGGCGAGACATCCTGCGAATACTGGCTTGTCTGTTTTGCAATGGAGAACTGGAACTTAGGGCTCGTCATGAAGTCGATGACCCTTTATTAGGGGGAACATTTAATCTGCAATGCGTGTGGGAAGAGGTATCTGATATTGGCCAGTTCCTATTTTTAAAGTGGGATTGTATAAGAAACCAGTGGCGAGGGTCAAGAGGATGGAGAGATACCACAGAATCTCGGGAATACTCAAAAATGTGGATAAATTTGTCGCTATATGCCTTGAAAAGGACAATAATACCATAATAACTGGGGTTCCGCCCTGACAAAAAGACCATCGATGCTGTAAATCTCCTGCATAGGTATGTATCCAAAATATTTTGGTTCGGAGGGAACAGGGACTTCGCAAGAAGAGCAGCCATGCAACGCAAAGATTTTGACGGACCCGTGCCCAAAAGGCAGATGGATGCTTAGACAAATGGGATGTGCCTGAAAGGACCAATGCCGATGTGGTTGTTGTTTTCGATGAGGAAGACTGTTTCATAAAACTTGGAAGATCGCAAGGGATATTTTAGCCTTATAGACAAGGTTTGGAAGAGGGTCTATCTGCCTCTAGCAAGGCGCTGGGCGCTGCGAAACCAAAAAACGCAGAAACCGAAACCCCAAGAAAGCATTAATAGGTTATTGGCCCATTATTAGTGGGGCAACGGGAATCCATAATTCTAAAATGCACGGGTATGTGGTGTTTGTCATCAACTTTTGTTTATGCCAGTGGCGATCGATTGGAACCGAAAAATCCATCAAGGGAACCGGGAAAGCAGGTAGTGAAGGTAGAGCATGTTAAAAAGGTGTACAGATCCAGAGAGCTCGAATACACGGCCATACACGATATCTCCGTCTCCGTGGGAAAAGGGGAATTCGTTACGATACTCGGCGCATCGGGCAGCGGCAAGACAACATTGCTCGACCTTATCGGGACGCTCGACACCCCGACGAGCGGAAGGGTATTGATAGAGGGGACTGACGTGGCAAAGCTGAACGACAACCAGCTTTCGAGGTTCAGGAACGGGAAGATCGGGTTCGTTTTCCAATCCTACAACCTCGTTCCATATATGAACGCGCTCGAGAACGTTACATTGCCGCTTATCGTCGACGACAGGAACAACCCTGAAAACACGGATTTCGCGAAGAGGCTTTTGCAAGAGGTGGGGCTCGGTGAAAAGATGCACAAGAAGCCCAATGAGCTGAGCGGCGGGGAGCAGCAGCGTGTGGCGATAGTGAGGGCGCTGGTGAACAAGCCATCTATACTGCTCGCCGATGAGCCGACAGGCAACCTCGATTCGAAGACGTCGGAGAACGTATTGAAGCTGCTCTCAAGGATGAGCAAGGAGTTTGGCATAACGATACTGATGGCGACCCATGATCCTGCTCTGACCGCCCATTCTGACAGGAGCATACACATAAAGGACGGGCTTTTAGAAAGGCAAATAGTGAAAAAATGAGAATCGCATACGCATTGACGGCAATGCTTTTTGGGGTGATAATGCTTGCAGGCACTGCGGGCGCATCGTCTGTCTCGTGCAGCTCAAGCAACATCGCGTTCAAGGTGACGAACGTCTTCTGGGGCAATTCCACAAGGAACTTCAATTCGACGCATACGATATCTGCTGGGCCGGGACAGAAGGACGCGCCTCTTACGATAACCCTGGAGAGCTACGGCTTCGGGCAAATCCCGTCGTCGTGCTATCCAACGAACGTCAAGGCTGAGCTGGTCCTTTACGGGGGCATGACAGGCCTCAACGGGACCTTGTATCCGATAGTGTATCTGCCCCAGATAAGCGTTCCCTCCATATTCAACCTTGTCTTCTATCTTAACATAGGTAGCAACGTCGCTGCCGGCCCTGACAACGAATTCACAGGGTCGCTTTACCTCTATTACAACTTCACCAACTACACGTCGACGCCGAACATAGCGCCCCTCACCGCGATCATACCGATGCACGGATCCCCTAACTTGACGTATACCCCTGAAAGCTACGGGCTCCTTCCCGGGCTCAACAACGTAACGATAGAGGTCTCGAACAGGGGCACGGGGGGCATAACAAACCTCCAGACGCGCGTCACAGCCCCCTCGCAGGTGGCCGTAATACAACAGCCCGGGATGGTTTATTCATTGGAGGCGAACTCTACCAAGAAAATCAATCTGCTGCTTTACTCTGAATCCGGAAGCGCGGGCAGCCCTGTAACGCTGAACCTGGACAGCAGCTACATAAGCCCATACGGATACAACACATCCACGACTGGCGAGCTGGGCATGTATACATCATCGCAGCCGCAAGGCGTTTCGATATATTCCGAGAACCAGACCCTTATAGCGGGAAAGGCGGTGAACGAGACAGTAGTCGTAGAGAACCAGGGCAGCTCCCCGATCTATAATGTGTCTGTTGGGATTGTCCCGGCATCTCCGCTGCAGCTGCTCGGGAGGAACAGCTATGTCAACATAGCAAAGATAGCTGCCAATTCAAATGCGTCCTTTAATGTGACGCTCTACCAGCCGTCTTCCACAACGACATACGGGAGCATGGCCGCGACAGTGAGCTACACGTTGAACAGCCAGCAGCAGACGATATCAAGGACTGTGACATTCCTCACTCCCGGATACGTAGACCTGAACCGGGTAAGCTCCACTGTGTTGCCGGCATCGCCGGCCAAAGGAGAGATATTCACCATAACGTCGACGCTGGACAACCTCGGGTCGCAGACTGCGCAGTCTGCAAGCGTGACAGCGTATCCGCCAAACGGGATAACGGTAATCGGGCAGAACACTACGTTCATAGGCTCTGTTCCTGTGGCGAGCCCGACAGCCTTCACAGTGACGATGCTTGTGTCGCAGAGCGCCAATCCCGGCGCATATACTATACCTGTACAGATATCCTATCTTAACAACCTCAACCAGAGGCTTTCGACAAACTTTACCTATAACGTCGAGATAGACACCCAGAGCTTCAACTCATCCCTACAGGGAGGCGGCACAGGAGTTACAGTAAGGAGGACGGCCAGCGCGCGAAGCCAGTTCCCTGTGGATCTTGTGGTGATAATAGCCATAGCCGCGGTGGCCGTGGCCGCCTACATCTACTTCAGGAAGAGGAGGAGGGCCAGGGTGCATAAATGAGGCCCCATGACCTGTTCAGGCTCAGCGTCAAGGGGCTTTCGGAAAGGAAGCTGAGGACAGCGCTCACTGTGCTCTGCGTCGTGATAGGTGTAGCCGCGATAGTGGGCCTTGTCTCCCTTGTATCAGGGGTCTCGGCAAGCATATCGCACGAGCTCGAGTCCATAGGGCCGACAACATTCTACATGGTGGCGAGCCCCTCGCACCTGCTCACTGCGGCCGACGTCGCGGTCATAGAATCGCTGCCAAACGTAACCTCTGTAGTGCCAATCGTGTCGTTCAGCGCCAACATAACAGAATCGGGAACGCAGACGACAGTGACAGTTTATGGGATAGCGAATTACAGCCTTGCCGGCGTGCTGGGGAAGCTGGACCTGTATGAGGGGCAGCAATACAACGGCACTGCGTTGCCTTATGCAGTGGTGGGGCATGACGTGGCCTTTCCGAACACCGGGCAGCTGCTCCCCTCTGTAAACATAAACCAGCCGATATATCTTA
>CAYMJD010000019.1:0-12791 GCA_964390895.1 Microcaldota archaeon | reverse complement strand
TAATATCGTAACGAGAAGAAAGCTTAAAACCCTTGCCTAGACAAATGTTTTATAATACTTATATGCTATGGATAAGTAACGCACGGGGTAGCTAATTGATAACCACAAAGTACGTCAGGGACAACATAGACGCGATAAGGGAATCGCTCGACAAGAGGAAGAGTGACTATCCGATAGGGGAGCTGCTCGGCCTCGACAAAGAGGTAAGAAAGCTCAAGACAGAGCTGCAGGAGCTCCAGGCAAAAAGGAACAAGGCAAGTTTGGATATCTCTGAAATGAAGAAAAAAGGGCTTGAAACAGAGGGGGAGATTGCCGCTTTAAAGAACACAAAGGATAGGATAGAAGGGATAGGTGGCGAGCTTCTGAGTTATGAGGAAAAAGTAGAGGAGTTGCTTTCTTATCTTCCGAATGTAATTGAGAAGGATGTACCTTACGGTATTGGCGAAAATCAGAGCCCTGAGATAAAGAAACAAGGCACAATACGAAGAGCAAATCTTGCCAAAACCCATGAGGAACTCCTTTTAGATTACGACTTTATCGATCTGGAAAGAGCTGCGAAGGTTTCTGGTGCGCGGTTCTTTTACCTGAAAAGGGACTTGGTGCTGCTTGAACACTCGCTTTTGAGGTTCACCCTTGACATGTTCGTGAAAAAGGATTTTATACCAATATCACCGCCGTTTATGATAAGAAAAAATTATTACAAAGGGGTGGTGCCGCTTGACGCATTTGAAGAGGCGTTGTATGCAGCTGCTGATCCGAAAGAAGTTTTCAGAAAAGAATTGTATGAAAGGACAGAGGATGAACTTTTTCTGATATCGACGACAGAACACCCACTGGTGGCCATGCATGCTGACGAGACATTCGCAGGAAACAAGCTGCCCATAAGGTACATCGGGATAAGTCCAGCCTTTAGAAGGGAGGCCGGAGCACATGGCAAGGACACAAAAGGCATATTTAGGGTTCATCAGTTCATGCAAACAGAGCAGGTCATATTTTCAAGAGCCGAAGACTCTGCCATGCATCTGAAAGAGCTTTTGAAGAACATAGAGGATATATGGCAGAAGCTTGACGTCCCATATAGGGTCATTGAGATATGCTCAGGAGAGCTTTCTGCAAAAGACGCGAAGTCTTTCGACCTTGAAACGTATCTGCCAAGCCAGCAGAGCTATAGGGAGATCGCTTCGTGCTCCAACTGCACAGATTGGCAAAGCATAAGACTGAATATAAAATATGACGAAAAGGGGGAACGAAAGCATGTCCACACCCTGAATGGCACCGGGGTGCCCTCACCACGCGTACTTATATCTATAATAGAAAACTACCTCAATGACGACGGGTCTATAACGGTACCGGATGCGCTGGTTCCATACATGGGGAAAGACAGGATAGGCAGGTAGGCGCGCTGCTTTATGATGATAAGATGAAACAGGAGTATGAAGTGAGGAAGGAGCTCAAGAGGTTGTCATCGATACGCGGCTCTGGCACAGAGCTGATATCGATCTACGTGCCTCCAGACTTCCCAATCTTCGAGGAGATAAACAAGCTGAGGAACGAGCACAACCAATCGGGAAACATAAAGTCCAAGATGACAAGGCTGAACGTCCAGAGCGCGATAGACAAGCTTGTACAGTATCTGAAGCTCTTCAGGGAGCTCCCGAAGAACGGGATAGCTGTCTTTTGCGGCAACATATCCAGCGTGCAGGCGAAGACAGACATAGAGCTTTTCTCGATAGAGCCGCCTGAGCAGATAAAGTCAAACATCTATAGGTGCGATTCCTCGTTCCTTCTGGAGCCGATAGAGGCTATGCTGGAGGCGAAAGACACTTATTGCCTGATCGTCATGGACGGGAGGGAAGCGACAATAGCGACGCTGAAAGGTTCGCACGTCAACGTCGAGAAGAAGCTTAGGTCGTTCGCGCACGCGAAAGTGAGAAAGGGGGGCCAGAGCGCCAACAGGTACGAGCGGGGGAGGGAAGAGAGCATAAACGAGTACTACAAAAGGGCGTCTGAAGCCGTGAACGACGTCTTCATGAAATACGATTTCAAGCTTAAGGGGCTCGTTGTGGGGGGACCTGGACCCACAAAGGACAACTTCGTGAAGGCGAAGGAGCTTAACTACCAGATAAAGGTGCTCGGCGTCTTCGACACCGGGTACACTGACGAGCACATGGGCATAACAGAGCTGCTCGATAGGGCCCGCGACACGCTTGCGGAGCTTGCCGCGATACAGGAGAGGAAGGTAATGGAGAGGTTCCTTGGAGAGGTGGCGCACAACGGGCTCGCCGTATCCGGCTACGAAGAGGTAAAGAAGGCCCTCCTCAAGAACAGCGTCTCCAAGCTGATAATAAGCGAGGACGCGGAGCTGAGGAGCGTGCACTATAGGTGCACATTGTGCGGAAAGGAGGTCGAAAGGATAGAGGCGGGCAATTCATCAATAGAGAAGCACGATTGCGGAGGCAAGCTCGAGCTGGTAGAGCAGAAGGACGCGATCGACGAACTGATAGACATGGCTGACAGGGCAAACGTGGAGATGGCGTTCATATCAGGGGAGAGCCAATACGGCAAGGAGCTGCTTCTTGGCTTTGGGGGAGTTGCGGCGCTGCTCAAGTACAAGTGACACAAGCACAAGCAATTGCAATCAGGTTATCTGGTAGGCTATCCCGCATTGGGATATGTATTTCTGGGTGCCTATGAAATAGAGGCGATTGGCTGTTATTGTCGTCTCGTTGGTTGCGCCGTATCCTATGAATATGCTTGGCATGGCGTTGCTGTAGTTCAGGCACTGCTGCCTCGTCCCTGTGCTGTAGTTCTGCGCCGCTGTGCCCAGCCCGCTCGCCCTGTATATACAGGAATCGTTGTAGAGCACGAAGAGCCCTATAGTCGTTGAATCCCTGTGCGCGCCTGTCGGGCCGCTCAGCTCCTGTATCAGGGCGCTGGAGCACGCCACCAGTTCGGTAGACGCGTTGATGTTTGAATAGTTGAGGAATATGCCGACGTTCTTCGCCGTATTGAAGTTGTGCTTGAACGTCGAGAAGCTCGCCTTTCCCGTGTCGTAGAGCCCGTAGAACAGTGACGTGAAGATTACGGCAGCTATGACAATGGCGGCAATGACGACCAAAAGCTGCTTACGGGACTTTCGCGCGCCTGCCGCGGCCTTTGCCTTGATGGTCTTGGCATTGCCCTTGTTCGCGGGCTTCGCCTTGGGCGTCTGCATAGACAACACTCATTTGAAGATGCTGCTTAGCGGGCAGCTGCTCCCCTGCACGGCCGTGCCGCTGGCATACATTATGTTACCGAAGAGCCCCTTGTAGGCAAGCGCGTTGCCCTTCATCCCGTCTATGAATATGACAGGGCTTCCTGAGCCGAGCAGCTGGTTGATGCACTGCTCGTTTATCAGAGCGCTGCTGTTGGCGACGTTGCAGAGGTAGCCGCTTTCAGTTACCACTGCAGAGCTCCTGTTCATGGCCGACAGGGAAGACCTAAGCGATGCGATGCACTGCGTCACCGCGCTCGTGGAATAGACGCTCTGGTTCACCAGTATCGTTACGCTGCCGCTTGAACGGACGATGCCGACAAAGCCGCTCGTCGGCAAGGAGCTGTTCGCCTGGCTTGCGAACACGTACGTTGCATATGCGTATATCAGCACCACCACGAAGAGCAGCGCGAAAAGCTTCGCCCACGCCCTTTTGACGTGGCGCGCATTGTGCAGCCTCTTCTTCCTGCTTAGCCTGTGGTAGGTAAGCATATATGCTATGGCGAGCAGTGCCAGCCCTATTATCAGCGAGAGCAGCGCCGCATAGAACGGCGCCGAAGCGATCTTCGAGGGTATGGTGCCCCCCGTAGACGCCACGGCGGGATTCACGAACCACGAATCGAGGGATTTGACGAAGGCGCCAATCGAGAAGGGAGTCCCTATCGACGCTAGCGCTTGCTTTATCGAGGTAACGTTGGATTTTATATTATCCAGCTCGGCATAGGTTATCTGCCCTGAAAAAATTGCGTCTATGCCTTTCTGCTTCACCGCGAGCGAAGCCGCCTCTGCGCTGCCGGGATTGTCGAGCTGCGCCTTCAGCAGCGCGCCCTCGTTGGAGAGCGAGCTGTTGTACACTGTATAGTAGGCCAATGAGACCTTGCGCGTAAGTGCGCCCAGGTTCGCTATCATCGAATGTATCAGTGCATTTGCAGTTGTGACGTTCTGGTTTATTCCCTTGGAAACAGCCGCTTTGAATGTCGAATTGAGCTTTGCCGTGAGGTTGGCAAGGCTTTCGTTGAGTATTTTGGTGTTTATCGACACCGCTGATGCTATGGTGGTGTTGTAGGGGCCGCTTGTGGAGTTGATGAACGAGTTGAATAGGCCGGTATTCTGCTTTATTATTACCGGCTCCACGTATGAATTGGCGAGCTTTGTCGAGTTCGTGGTTATCGCAGAGATCTTCTGCGATGTCAATGCAGTGCTCTCTATCGACGACACGGTGCCCCTTATGCTGGATACGAGCGATAAGTTGAAATTCAGGCTGCTGCAATAGGACAGCATCTGGCAGTACCATGGGGCAGACTGTATGGTTTCAGGGGTAGGGAAAAAGGGGCAGTTGGCGAACAGCGGATATGAGAAGTTGCCAGGGACAGGGAAGAGCTGGTTGTGCTGCAGCGCATACGGCACTGCGGCTATGCTGCTCGCATACGATGTTATGTTGCCTATGTATGAGTAATAGTTCGCGCTGTTTATTTCTGACATCGCTGCCTTGAAGCTGTTGTAGCTCGAGTTGTATATGTTGTAGTTCTGCGAGAAGTTGACTATGCCTTTTTCCAGAAGGGGCGACTTTGTCACGTTCGCGAGGTATAGGTAACAGGTGCCGACGCTGTAGCAGCCTTGGTAGGAATTTGTTGAGAGGTAGTTTGATCTGTTGAGCCCTGTGTAGGTAAGGCACTGGCTTATCGGAGCTGCACTGCGCTGGACAAGCTTGCTTATGCTGTAATTGAGGGAATTGAGCGGCGCCATGTCTATGGTTGCCCTGCTAGTCAGGAAAAACCTCAGTATAGGATAAGCTTCAGAGTAGTTGGTTATTATTGAATACGGCGCCGTGGCATTTATTATTATGTAATTGCCGCCTGTTTGCATCATTATGAAGCTTGATGAATTGTACTGGAATGCGGTGTATGCAGAGCTGTTTACCGTGTTTCCCGGTATGTAGTTGCCGAGGAAGGCAGCCATTGTGGAATTTATCTGAACAGCATTGGCGCTGCCGAGCATTAGGAGAGAGACTATCGCTATCGGGATATAAAGGTACTTTCGCATCGCCGCACCTAACAGATAATGCAACCGAAGCTTTATATACTTAACGACGATACTGTCGTTGCATATGACAAAACAAAAAGAATAAGAAGAAAAATTAAAAATTAAAAAACAGAAAAAAAGAAAAAGAAGAAATGACTACTGTTAGCTGCCTGCTGCGCTCGTGTACAACGCGTTGATGAACCTGTTGCTCGCGTTCAATGTCTGGTCAGCTGTCCATCCTGCAACCAGTACCTGATTGCCTGATGCAACTATCTGCCCTCCATTGACGTTCAACCGGTCATTCGTCATGTTCAGTGCGTTCTGCAGCTGCTTGCTCAGGGTGTTGACGTAACCGCTTCCCACGAGCACCAATGAGTCGCTCGGGTTTGCAGCGCTGTCAAGTACCACCAACGGAGCCGTTGTTGATAGGCTCTTGAGCAATACAGGCGTTTGCACTGCCACCGGCCCTGCTGTCACATTCGCTATGCCAGCTATCGGGAACATTGTCGAGTTGCTCTGGGCTTTGACTGTCGCTGTTATAGCTCCCACTGTCACGTTGCTCGTCAACCCAGGTATCACTACCTGCTGTCCCAGACCAAACGTGTACTGCTTGGATGCATGCGACACTGCCAACGTGTTGGACGGACCCAGTGCGAACTGCAGCGCGTCTACCGCTTCTGCCAGGTTCAGGGTCACTGACTGTGGGTTTATGTTTCCTACAGAGCTTCCCCTTTCAGTTATGAACCCTTTCGGCGCCTGCAGCGCCACGCTCTGCGTTGACGTGTACGTCATGTTGTTCCTTGTTCCTGTGGACGACTGGTTCAGCTGGAACATCGGGTTTGCGACTGTGCCTGCTGTGGAGTTGTATATTCCGAACGCCAGCGAGTCTGTCTCGCTCGTCTGCTGCGGTACCGCATATTCGCTTATCGAGTATGTTCCGAACTTCTGGATGCCTGTTCCGGCGTTAGGCACTGAGAACGACAACCCGAATGTTGATGTCGGCTGCCCGTTCTGCTGGTTGTATATCACTGATGCTCCAGACGTGTTCAGAAGGTATGTCTTCCCGGTCTGCGAATACAGTATCTGCGGGGCGATCGGGGTCAGCGTGGCGAATGTGTTGCTTGATGTGTATGTGTCTGTTGTCGATACCTTCACTGTCAAGCCCGGTATTGCCCTCGAGAGCTTTACCGCTGTTACGTTGTATATGCCTGCTGTTGCTGTCACGTTCGTCAGTGCGCTTGAGCTCTGGAATACCGCTGTTGCCAATGACTGTATTATTGCGCCTGTTGAGGTTTGCGCTCCCGACACTATTACTGTCAGCGGGATGTTGGCGTTGATTAAGTTCGTCGCATAGCTGTTCCCTGTCAATGTTATGACTACGTTGCCTGAGAGTGTGTTGCCTGATGACACTGAGTTCGCTGTCTCGACCAGCTTGTACGGCGCAAGGTCGTACACTACTGCACTGCCTGTCTGGCCGCCGAAGCTGAATGCGTTCGGTATGCCTGATGTTACTGTAAGATACTGCGCAGGCTCTGTTATGTTGCTTATCGACCTCAGGCCAATTGGCGCGCTTCCCTGCACTGCGTTCTGGTATGTAACTGAACCAGGTGCGCTGACTGTCGCTGTCACTTGGTCAAAGTTCACAGAACTCAATGTCCTTCCTATGAAGGTCAGCTTGTACGCTGCCGGGCTTTGGACGAAGTTGAAGCTCTGTCCTTGCAGCAATGTGGTTGGGGAGCTGTTGTACAGGATTATGCTTTGCAGCATGTTCGGGTTTCCTGAGCCTGTCCCGTTTGTCCACAATATGTTTGCGTACCATCCCGGGTTGTATGTTTTGTTGTACACCTGTCCGTTTGTTACGTTGAATGTATTTGCATACAGTCTCAGTTTAGCGAACTGCTGGTATGCGAATGAGCCCCCAGAGAAGGTCTGGTTGACCCCTACGTACACCAAATGCCCTGACACGTTGAACTTGGTCAATGTGTATGCAGCTAGCACGCTCGTGTTCAGTGGCCGTGTGGAGTTCTGGTAGTATATATTAATAGCTGCAGAACCAGTACCCGATTGCCCTATGTTTCCAATGCCTGACAGCTGCAGCCTGAATGGACCTGATGTCAGGTTGCCCCCTACGTATACTGTTGTAAGGTTCGTCAGTGAGGATGCGAGCTGCAATGTACCCCCTTGAAGCACGTTGCTTGTCGATACTGTTCCGGTTGGCGCTATCGCGTTGACGATTGACCAGCTCTGTCCGAGCATCCAGAAGTTCGCATTGTTTATGCCTCCTGTCGATGTCTTTATGGCTATTGGCTTGTTGAATGTTACCTGATAAGCTCCGCCTGCGCTGAGCAGTGCAAGGCTCTGTACTCCAGATGCCTGGTCATATACAGGGAAACCTGTCAGCCATACGTACTCGTTTTCCCCAAAGCCCCCATAGTTGTTGAGCAGGCTTGGCAAATTCGCGCTTGTCACTTGGAGTATGTTGTCATAGCCCCCTGTCGTGAACGACGTGAACGAGACGCCTCCCCCGTTGTATGTTGCCGTTACTGAGGATGCAGGCACGCTTCCCGCTGCTGTGTATGCGCTTGCCATAGGAGACACTACTGTTGAGAGTATGTCTTGATATCCATAGTTTGTGCTCAATGCCTTGGTGTTTATCGGAGACCCGAGGTTCACTCCCCTGTTCAGTATAGATCCTATCAATGCAGAGAACGAATAGGTTCCGGCTATCAGGGATGTGCTTGTGACATTCAGTGTCACCTGCTTGTTTGCCAGTGTGTACTGGCTTGGTGATACAGCCACGCTAAGCACCTGCTGCGCCTCTGTGACGTTTGCAGGGAACACCTTCATTGTCTGGGTCCATGCGAGGTTTCCTATTGCAGCAGCAATGTTTCCTGCTGAAACAGCATCCATAGGCTGTGCCCCGTGCCCTACTACCACTTCAACAACCGGCTGCCCTGCGTTGTTTATTATTGGTACGTTGCCGTATGTTATTGGACTAGCGAACGCAAGTCCGAATCCCAAGAGTGCCGCACCTGAAACAACTGCGGCTATCTTCTTCGCGTTTAGACGTTTCACTTTCTCACCTAAATTTCAAACATTGTTGAGTTAATGTAAAATGAAAAGTATTTAAATACATAGGAGATACATAAAGTCCCTTTTATAAAAAGGCGTTTATAGTTCGTTGATTGCAGTATCCTCTTTCTCTTATTAACGCATGCCTTCCTCGGAAGCTGATTTGGGCGCGTCAGTAGTCCTCTCTCAAATGCAGACAAATGCAGTCCAAAGACAGCCTCTTGCTGTCTTTCAGGGCTGCCGTACGTGCCCTTGCCAATGGCAATACGGCATAGAAGCTATTTAAATGTG
Organism: Microcaldota archaeon; assembly: GCA_964390895.1. Taxonomy (GTDB): domain Archaea; phylum Micrarchaeota; class Micrarchaeia; order Micrarchaeales; family Micrarchaeaceae; genus A-MIC-10. Next base: position 4,153 of record CAYMJD010000019.1, on the reverse strand, counting down.
CAGTTGAAATGTTTAGCAATGTTTCTATATGAGGAAAAGGCATGGGCGATGAAGCTGTTTCCAGGGAGGGATTAAAATCAGAGATAAGCGCAGAAGAGAGCAGGCCCAGGGAGGGGGAGCTCTCAAAGCTCAGGGAGAGGCTCGACAGGCTCAGGGAAGAGAAGAGGGGCATAAGTGACATGAAGCGCTCCCTTGAGAAGCGCGCCTTGCCAGAGCTGCCTAAGAGATACCTCTTCGCGATAGCGCTTGTGATAATCGTGGCGGCAATATACATAAGGCTGCCCATGCTCTCCTATGCAGGCTTCTTCGAACCAGACGGCTTCCTCCATTTCTCTGTGATAAACCAGGCAATTGCCAACAACCTTGTAGTGCCCATGTATTCCCAGCTCTCTGGCTTTTCTCCGAACCACTTCCCTGTGACAGAGCCCGCGGGGCTCTATTATGTGACGCTTATACCCTACTCGTTCCTTAGGTATATAGGGATAAGCGCGTACACTATAGAAAGACTCATCCCATTGCTCTTCGGGGTGCTTGACGTCATAGGCGCATACTTCCTCGCGAGGTACCTTGCGAGGAGCAGGACATTTGGGCTCATCGCGATGTTCATGGTTGCCTTCTCGGGAGGGGATGCGGCAAGGACCACTGCATTGGTCTATAGGGGAGATGGCTTCATAACCATATTCCTTATCATAGGGCTGCTGCTCGTGCTCAGGGCGCTCTCTGAAGATTCCAAGAGGAAATACGCTTACATGGTATTGGGGGCAGTGGTGCTGGGCATAGGCACAGCCGTATGGAACGGCTCGCCCTTCGTGATCATAGTGTACATACTGGCTGTCATGTTCCTCATTGTGTATGGGTTCATAGCCAACAAGGAGAGGCTCCTCGGGGACACCATATTCCTCTCGCTCGCCCTTCTCATAACATATGCAATAGAGAACGCGCTCATATACTCGACATTGATAAGGGGGCAGCTCGCGCTTTCGAGCTGGCACTTCTTCATATTCTATAGCCCGATGCTACTCGGGGCAATACTCTTCTATTTCATAAGCAGGTCCAGGATAAAGCTTTTCGGCAGCGCTGCGAAGAGGGCGCTCTTCCTCGCCGCGCTGTCGATAGCGGCTGCCGCAATAGTGATGGCGGGCTTCTATTCGTACTTGGAGTACGTGGCAACAGGGCAGGGGCTCGTCATAGCGGGCAATGCGCTCACCCAGACCATACAGGAGCTGCAGCAGCCTACGCTGGGCTTCCTGTGGGTAAGCTTCAGCATAGAGGTCTTCTTGGCCCCGATAGGTATAGTGTGCTTCATATTGCTGTCAAGGAAGAGGGCTTTTGAAGGGGTTAGGAACGCGCGCCTCTATGAGGGCTTTGCTGTCATGCTGGCGTATCTCATAGTCACGGCGTACCTACAGGCCAATGCCATAAGGTACAATTCGCTGCTCTCTGTGCCGTTGGCGGTATTCGCCGCATATGCAGCGTACAGCATAGGGAAGCTGCTGCTGGGCTACAGGGTAGGGCGCATCAAGGCGGTATATCCATATGCGGCTCTGATGGCTGTCATATTCGCGGCAATAATCATTGTGGCGTATGCGCAGGCATCGACAGAGGTCCAGGCTGATGCGATAAATCCCGCCTTCCTCAATGCAACATTGTGGCTGAGGGGCAACAGCCCCCAGAATGCAAAGATACTTGCCTTATGGCCTGACGGCTCTGTAGTGGAAGGCTTCGGGGACAGGCAGAGCCTCATGGACAGCGTCTCCGGCCAGAACCCGGACAACATAGCGAACTTTTCCATGTTTCTTTTCAACACAAGCACCGACAGCCGCTACCTCTATAGCGTGCATCCGGACTATCTGCTCGTAAGGAACTTCTGGTTCTCCGAGTTCGGCGGCATAGCTGCAGAGGGCTATGTACGGAACACCTCGGATTTCGGGCTCGACATAATGGCGCCGATGGCCCCTGTGCGCAACGGCACGCAGACCATATTCAGCTTCAACGGGACAGGGTTCAGGGCATACATGATAGTTGACTCAAGCAATTCCAGCAACAGGATAGCCGCGTTCATGTCCTACAACAACGGGCCCTATGTCCCGGTAAGGAGGGTTCTCTTCTACAACAACGACAACGGAACCTTCTCGTTTGCGAACCTGTCGGCGAACGGCAGTAGCTTCACGCTTTTCGTCACTTACACGTCAAGGAACGGGATCTTTGGGATAGGGAGCGGCGCGATTTTAGGGCCTAAGCTTCCGCAGAGCAACTTCTTCAAGCTGCTGGTGCTTTGCAACCAGAACGTCTGCGCGTACGGGGACAACAGCATAAGCCTGACCACAGTATATGCAAATCCAGATACGAAGATCTTCAAGGTCAATTACCTGAAATAGCTTTACAGGGAGGCACAGGGAAGCATCAATAACAATAAGCCCGCCGGGCCTGTCAGCTCGTGGCCACCCAACAGCGGCGCCAACGATTCTAATAATAACAGCAGCTGGGTACCGACAAGCATTTTCCATAACAGGATGCGGAATAGGATGCACAGGGCATTAACCCTCTAGCGTGGTTGAAATTAATGTAGGGATGACGAAAAGCCGCTAAGCTTTGCTTTGAGCTCCCCCATAGGTACCATATCTGTTTTATCAACGTAATCGCGTAGCTGGCCGATGCATCTGTGTTCTGTCCATGAGGCTATGATTTCTGCGAACTTTGCCTTATCGAAGCTGAATGGCGGGTCTGCGTGTTCGCATTTATAGTTAACCTGATGCAAACTGCACGTTGTCCCTTTTTCCAAAATCTTGTAGGCGTCCCACAAGTCCTTTCCTTCCCTCCGCTCAGCAATTGCTCTTATCTTTTCCGCCAGTATCTCGTCGAGCGCCATGGCTCGCACAAAATATTTGTTTCCCCTCCATGAGGCAACACTTACAGTGCCAACGTTCTCTTTTATTACATCCCTTAGATATGAAACATCGATGCTGGACTTTAGCGTCCCAACCTTGAATTCAACCGCGTTGGATGACAGATTTGTTATGTTTAATCCGGCACCCTCGATAAACTCCTTTAACTGGTAGGTTATATTACCATAACCACGCCCTATGTATGAGAGATCAATGTCTTTTGAAAACCTGTTTATGCCGTACACTTTCGCGAGGGCGGTGCCACCTTTGAAGAGCACGAGGTTGGACAGGGTGTCATCGCTGAATATGTATTCCAGCACATCGTCTAAGGCATTTGAGACCTCATTTTTTAGCTCGCTTTCAATCATGCGATCATCCATTCCCTGTCATTGAACTTATCGCCAGACCTGTCTATCGGCACCATTCCTTTTCTGTAGATGTGGGCGAAAAGTTTTCCGGCTGTTTCTTCCTTGCCTATGCGGTCAAGGAAAAAGCCCATTCTGTTAACGAGGGCCTTGCAGTCCATCCTTAATGCATAACTGACAAGCTTTTCATAATCAAGCCTATGCCCGTAGCTGTAAAGCTTCTTATGGTAGCCCAGCAGGTCCGTGAAGAATGGAAACTCGCCTAAATACAGCGAATCGACAAATGCCTTTTCTGGTGATGAGATTGAAATCCACCTTGATTCGTTGTAACCGAAAAAGCGTTGTGCTTTAAATTTGATGAATGTTATATCTGCACCCTTAGTCTTTACAGGTCTGCGTGCCTTTGTGGTGATGACTCTGATTATTCTTGGTATTGCATTCGATGCACCTAAACGTTCAAATGCTGACTCTGTAGCGATATAAGAAGGGTAGGCAATCTTTGACGCTATCGCAAAAATGTCCTTCACTGGCGCCCCATTAAAATAGTACCTGCCCCTTGCTATCTGACTTATATGGCCATTTTCGGCCATAGACAAAAGCAGATTTGACGCTGCAGATCCCCTAAGATTAAGTAATTTGGAAACTTCATGAGTGGTAAAAACTAGTCTGCCGTCCTTTTTGAGCCATTCTAAAACATGCTCTTTGTACATATAGATTATATTGACTGCAATATATTTAAATGTGTCTATTTTGTATGCGATATGTCATAATTTTTAATGTATTTCTGCAGAGGGATTAGGCGCAACCGCACCGCACACTGCCTGCAAACAATCTGCTTTCAAACCTCCAAATCGTGAGTCTTCAAACGTTTAGCAAGATATAACGATGTTTGATGCATGGCTG
>CAYMJD010000018.1:12571-13650 GCA_964390895.1 Microcaldota archaeon | reverse complement strand
GGCGTATGTTAGACATACGCCCCGGGTGGATGAGAATAGGGTTGTTACAGAACTAGCGTAATGGTAATATGCCAATTTTGTAAAATCATGTGTTGTGTATTAGAAAAGAAATCTATTTATACCTTGTTATCAAGCATGGTTACCCCAATATATAGGCTTTTTGGGGGCATCAGCGTCCGGCCATCTGATGCATATAACAGCTGTCGCCATTGGCCCTATTCGGAGTACATCTGCTTCTTCGAGCCCTTGTAGGTGTTGAGGTACTTCTTGACGAGCTGCACCGCGTGGTCCACCGCCCTTTCCACTTCAGAGACTGTCTTTGCGCCTGTGCAGATTATCTTGCCCGAATTGAAGAGCAGCAATGCCGCCTTGGGATCGTGCACCTTGAAGATTGCTCCGGGGAACTGCTCCGGCTCGTAGTCCACGTCCCTAGAGAGCTTTGCCAACCCGTACAGATCGAGCTCTATGTTGAGCTCTGCGCTCGCTACAATGTTAACAACTTCGTAAGTAGGCTTCAGGTTTACCTTGACGTATTTTGGTGGGCTGAAATGCGTTGTGGCTCTCGGATTTACCATCTATACACCGCTATTGCATATCTGCCAAAGCATAAATAGATTGCGCCCATAAATAGATTGTATCTTTATAATATGCATTATCGTGATTCGAATGAGCAAAAGATCCACAGGGCTTTTCAGCGGCCGCACGAGGCATCTAGCAAGGCACCACAAGCCTTCGGAGCTGAGCATACGCTCCATAATAAAGCAGTTCAGCATAGGGGACAAGGTTGCGATAGTCCCGAAAGGGAACTTCAGGGACATACCGCACCCGAGGTATAAGGGAACCATAGGCACGGTGACGGGGAAGAGGGGCTCTGCCTACATCGTAGAGGTAAAGGCGATAAATGCCAGGCGCACGCTTATAGTCCCGTCAAGGCACCTCGAGAAGGCCTCTACCCAGAATAAGCAGCCCTGACTTCTGCCTGCGCTCTGCCTAGTGTTGCGATGGAATTTCTCAAGAACATAGCTGTCATGGATTTGGAGACAACCGGAGTAGACGCGAAAGAATGCGCGGTTTTGAGC
>CAYMJD010000018.1:0-12471 GCA_964390895.1 Microcaldota archaeon | reverse complement strand
TGTCATGGATTTGGAGACAACCGGAGTAGACGCGAAAGAATGCGCGGTTTTGAGCATAGGGCATACTTTCTTGTGGAAATCCATAAACTTCGGACAGAAGTCCCTCTCATCTCAGAGATGGTTAAACTCGGATGTTGCGACCAAGAGTGCCTTTCCCGGAATGTCCCTTTTGGTTGCCATTGCATGTGTCTGCAAAAGGATAGCGCGTTTCATTGCCTTGACCAAGAGTATATACGCTGGCAAGATTTACAGGCTTTTGCTCGAATTCCCCCCACGATTGAAATCGTGGGTTTCCTTCGGGGTGAAGTTATGAACATGGAAGAGGTAAGGCAGCTTTTTGAAGGAGTCTATAAAGTAAACGGCAAGCTTGCGACCCTGAACAGCGCGAATGGCTCAAAAATCTACAATGAAGAGCTTGTCAGCGTAAACAGCAAGGAATACAGGCTCTGGAACCCTTATAGAAGCAAGCTCGCGGCAGCCATCCTCAACGGCCTGAAGGGCTTCCGCATAAAAGAGGACTCCAACGTCCTTTATCTGGGTGCGGCCACAGGCACCACCTCCAGCCACGTGAGCGACATCGCCTGCAAGGGAAAGGTCTTCTGCGTGGAGTTCTCCGAGAGGAACATGCGCGAGCTCCTGAAAGCCTGCGAGAAGCACAGCAACATGCTGCCCATACTTGCCAACGCGAACAACATAGAGGAATACGAGGACGTAGTGGGAAAGGTCGACATAATGTACCAAGACGTGTCGGCAAGGAACCAGTCAGAGATACTGATGAAGAACTCATCAATGCTGGAAAAAGGGGGATATGCCTACTTCGCGATAAAGTCGCAGAGCATAGACATATCGAAGAGCCCCAAGAAGGTCTTCCAGAGCGAGCTCGCGGCATTGTCGGGCATTTTCGAGGTAGAGGAAAGGATAGATCTGGAACCGTTCGACAGCCTCCACCTTTTCTCTGTATTGAGAAAACTATAAAAGCTCTCTTTTCAAAATATGCATGTGTTTGGATGGACATTTCCCGCTACAGGCGTTCGCTGTCCTCCCTTATCGAGACAGGCGGTTCGATGCGCTGCCAATACTGCGGCGTTGGCACCCAATGCGCAGGTACAATCGGCATATGCAGCAACTGCGAGAACATCATAGCTGCCAGAAGCCCTGTGGACCAGAGGCTCGACGCATTCAATGGCGAGCTCCGCAACCGCAACTACGACGGCGCACTGCTCATCTACCAAGAGATGGCAAAGGAGGGGAACAGCCCACCTTACACGTATGTGGACGGGCTCACACATATAAAGTACTCGAACCACGAGAACTCGCTCATAGACTACGGGCTTGACGGCTTCATGGAGGAAAATGCGGTGCATAGGGAGAAATCGATAGCCCTCTATTCTAAGGCGAGGCTGCTCTTCAGCAAGGCGCTCGCGCAGGCGAAGTCGATGTCGGCGTCAGGGGAGCACAATTTAATGCCAACGGACTACATAATGCTGCTGTGCGATCTGAAGCTGGGAGATATAAGGTCGGCGAAAAGCCGCCTCGAGAGGCTTCCTCTGTACAACGACAGCTATGTCCTTGCATACGCAAACATAATGTTCAATTCCGCCATCGGAGATTGCAGGAAAACGCTTGAGTCCTGCTCAGCGATGATAGGTTCTGGGCGCTTCCCTATCGGAATCTTTTATTATGTAGCGATCGCGCTGCTCAAGGACAGGCAGTACAGTACTGCAAAAAGGCTCGCTGCGCAGCTCTCCTCGGCAATGCCGGACAACCTGAACTTGGAATACATATTCGGCGCGCAGCGGGGCCGAACTGGCTTCCAACCAGCTGTCAAGCCACCGACGCCTTGAACTTCCTGTCGAATGCCTCCAGCTTCCTCATGTCGAGATAGGAATCGCTTTTCCCTGTGCCTGACGCTATGATATACGCTCTTATCGCCTCGGGGCTTATGCCTCTCTTCCTGAAGCCCTTGACAGTCGGTGCCCGGGGGTCGTCCCAGCCCGTTATCCTGCCCTCATTTATAGCAAGCCTTATGTCTGACTTGTGCTCCAGCCCTCCCTTTACCCTTAGCGCCCCTATCTCAAGTATGTGCGGCATCTTCCACCCGAATGCGGCGTAAAGATACGACTGCTTCGTCTGGTTGAGCTCGTGCTCCTTGCCCCTTATGACTAGGTTTATCTCAAGCGCGTGGTCGTCTATGACAGAGGCAAAATTGTAGAGCGGCCATACCCTGTATTTTTTCCCTGTTATCGGATGTTCCTCATCAATAATCCTAAACATCACCCAGTCCCTTATCGAAGAGTTGGGATGGTGCATGTCTGTCTTCAGCCTTAGCGTCGCCTCCTCCCCCTTGTAGCCATCAAACATGCGCTTCCATTTTTCCAATGATGGCGCATTTCTGCATTGGCATTCTTTCTCGCTTTTCCTGTTGTCCTGCATGGTCTCTTTGTTACAAGTGCAGACGTAGGCCTTGCCGCCCCTGACGAGCTCCTCCGCATGCCTGTAATACAGCTCCATGCGCCCGCTCTGCTTTATGACATCAGCGACCCTGCATTTCAGCCATCCTACGTCATCCACTATCGAATCATAGGCCTCGATTACCGGCTTCTTCGTCTTCGGATCAGTATCCTCGAATCTTATGTAAAAGCTTCCATTGTACATCTTCGAGTATTCATCGCAGAGTATCGCGGGTTTCGCATGCCCTATGTGCATGAAGCCGCTGGGGTTCGGGGCGAACCTTGTGTTGACCTTTGCGCCATCGGCCCAATCCAGCTCCGGAAGCCCCACCCTCTGCCTCTTCTCCTCGAATGTATAGGCGAGCAGCTCTGCCTCAACAGAATCCTTGGGGAGCGAGTTCACCTCTTTCGTTACTCTGTCGACTATGCTGCTCGCACGCTTCAGGTCAGCCTTCGCTTCCGGGAGCTCTGAAAGGAGCTTGCTGAGCACCGGTCCGTGCCTGGCTGCGCCGTACTCTGACGCGTTCTTGAGCGCGTATTTCCTTGCTATGCCAGCTATCTCCTCTTCTGCGATGTCTCCCATCAGATTACCGTTTTGGATTTTTCTTCAGGCTTCAGGTTGTTACGCTTATGTTGTTGTTATAGACAACGTAAGTGCCGTTCTGGTATGCTATGAGCGCGTTGACGAATGCCCTTATTGTCGAGTTCGGCGCTGCCGTGCTTGTTGTTGGCAACGGATAAGTGGAGCCACTAAACTGGACCTGCAGCGGCTGCCCGTTGAAGTAAAGCACCCCCGTCTTCGGGAGCCTTAGGTACTCTGTCGAACTCGCTGAAAAGGAGTTGGAGCCCAGGCTGCCCTCCAAGTTCGAGACGAATTGGTATGCATTGATGGAAGAGAGGTAGATCCTGAAGCTGTTTCCCGCCACGCTGTACGTCTCGACAGAGCCGTTGTTCTGCATAGAAGAGAGCATGCTGTTCAGGTAGCTGGCGTCTGTTTGGTTTACCACGTTTATGATGACGGCGCTCCCGTACCCGGTGACAATAACATTGACCGCCCCGGACGCAAACGCAACACTGACGTTCTTTCTGCTTGGCTGTTTGCCGCCCGATGGGACGCTGTTCACGCTTCCCCCGTTTATTATGAATCCCGTAAGGAATATTACTGCCACGAATATCGCGCCGGCCCCCAAAAGCACCTTTTTCGTCTTTTCGTTCATTGCAATTGCCCTCTAACCAATAGAGATATATTTAAATAAAAGGCTTTATTAATAACTATTGCTTAAACAGCTTCTCAAGTGATTTTATGCCATTCAAGGAGGGGGATTTCCTAGAGATAGAGTACAGCGCATGGGACGCGGCGAACAGCATACTGATAGTGACTACAGACGAGAAGGCCGCGAAGGGCAGCGGCATATACAACGACAACGAGAAGACGAAATATGGCAAGGTTCTAGTCGTGCTGGGATCCAACGGAGTCGTAAAGGGCCTCGACAGCGAGCTCAGGAAGATGTCCGTCAACGAAACCAAGAAGTTCACGCTCAAGCCAGAGGAAGCCTTCGGGCAGAGGGACGAGGAGCTCGTCAGGGTCATGCGCCTCTCTGATTTCAAAGCAAGGGACGTCAATCCATATCCAGGCATGGTCATAGACCTGGACAACATGCAGGCTACGGTGCGAAGCGTCAATTCAGGAAGAGTTGTTGTGGACGCAAACAACCCCTATGCAGGCCGTGACATAACCTACGAGGTAAAGGTTGTTGGCCATCTGACAAAAGAGGAAGACAAGGCAAAGGCGCTCGCAGGTACGTACAATGTCAATCCGAGCTCGCTCAAGATTGACGGGAGCAACCTGACAATGGCATACGACTCGAAGGTCAGCAAGAACGCGGATTATTTCATAGGGAAGGCGAGCGCGATAGCATCGATATTCAACTATCTCAAGGGCATAGGGGATATAAAAATCGAGGAAGACTACAAAAGGCCCGAAGAAAAGAAGCAGGAAGACCATAAGGTGGAGTGAAAGGTTCCAAAACCTTTTGTCACTTGGCGTCTATCGCGAAGGTGCTGTTGAGCGTCATGCCCAGTTTCTGCGCTATCGCCGACTTCTCTGCGTTGATTATTATTATGTAGCTGTTCCACTTGTTTGTGAGCTCCTTCGAGCCGCACACGGGGCACGTGTCCCCGTGGCTTATTATGAAGCCGCACTGCTTGCACGCCTTTTCCTCTGCCATTCAACCACTATCTCCTCCTATCGGGTTGGCCCCTCCCCTTCTTGCGGTGCTTGCCTGCGGCCGCTGCCGCGCTCCTGGCCCATTCAGGCTTGCCGAAGCCGTCCTGCTTCATCGTAAGCGCGATCTTGGAATCCTTGACGCTGTTCTTCATGCTCACTGTTGAGATCTTTGCGTAGACTATGTCGCCCTTCTTGAGGAAGAGCTTCTTCTGTCTTGATACGAAGGTCTGCGTCTTCCTGTCGTATGACAGGAACTCGTTGGCTATCTGCGATACGTGTATCAACCCATCCATGGGGCCTATGCGCATGAACGCGCCGAACTCCACAAGCTCTGTCACTTCCCCGCATACGACCTCATCGACATGCGGCAGGAATGCAAGCACCTCGAACTCAGCGTCGTGGTGCGTCGACGGATCTCCCGGGTATATCATGCCGTCGCTCACGTTCTTCACGTTGAAAACAGCCACGATTATCCCTATGTCCTTGTCGACCTTTCCCTCGTACTTCGTCTGCAGAACCGTCTCTGCGACTTCTTCCACGTTCTTGTCGAAGTTTTCAGGGGGAAGCGCGAAATTGTCCTTTATTGTATACACATTGTACATCACATCACTCCATATCACTTGAAACTCCTTTTCAGCATGCCAGACTTAGATATGCGGAAGCAGGGAACCCTCCTCCTGCATAAGATCCTTATGAGCTCGCTGTCGTTGCTTATGACCACTGTTCCGCTGAACGACGACGCATGCCTCACTATCCACTTGTCGGCGTTTACGTTAATGTTATAGACGCGAACCTTTTTAGCCTTTAATGCGAGCAGCGCCGTCCTTGCCATCGCGCCCCGTTTGCCCTTTATGGAAGAGAAGCGCGCCAGCTCGCGCATTATGCCCCTCGACACTATCGGAGCGTATTCCGGAAGCTCTGTTGCCAGTGATTCGAAGACGTCTTTCCGGTACTCCAGCCCGAAAAGGATTGCGCTCGTGTCCACTATCGCGTTTTTCTTCAATCCCACACCGGAAACAGCAGGCTCAGACGTAGTTTATGCTGCGCTCGGTCAAGCGCTGCCTTCTCGCCGGCTTCTTCCCTTTTGCTTCTTTGAGCCTCTCGTTAACGACATCCAGAAGCACTAGCGCGTTGTTGTGCTCCCTGTCCTTTGAACCGTAAAGGAACGTGACAGTGTCTGCCGCCCTTACCTGGTCGAGCAGCTTCTCCAATGCCCTGCTCTCCTTCAGCTCTTCCCTGTACTTCGCCTTGAAGGAGACCCATTTCTTCGGGTCGTGGGCGAACCACTTCCTGAGCTCGTTGGACGGCCCCACGTTCTTGACCCAATAATCTATGTTCATCGTGCTCCTCCTTATCCCCCTGGGCCAGAGCCTGTCCACCAGTATGCGCTCCCCGTCGGTAATCTCGGGCTTTTCATAGACCCGCTTTATCTTTATCATTGATACCTAATCAGAAGATACTTTTTTATAGTTATGCGGCTGCGGATTCTCTGCGCGTATAAGCGCCGCACTGCCGCATCCCCTCGGAGGATAGAAAGTATTATAAAAGCTATCGTGCATTATCTTATCTGTAAAGGTGACCTGGCAAAAAGGTGAAAAAATGGGAATTTTCAATAAACTCGGCAAGGCTTTTGGAGGCTCTGGAGAGATAAACATAGAAGAATACATGAACTCCGAAGAGATGGAGAATGTAGACGTGATGCACGAACCCGCGGATTTTTATGTCAAGCCGTTTGCTCTGCAGCAGGAATCTGACGTGCGCATAGTGCAGGAAGAGCTGCACAAGAAGAACATCATACTCCTCAACATATCAGAGCTCAACAAGCGCCCCAACACCCAGAAAACATTGATCGAGTCTTTGAAGGAATACATAGGCAAGATCGACGGGGACATAGCAAGGATCGACGAGGACAAGATAATGCTGACCCCTGCAAAGGTAAAGATAATAAAGGGAAGAAGGAAGCCGAAGAAGTGATCATCGCTCCCTTTCCGAAAGCCCCACTGCAAGGGCGCTGAGCTCCCTCTTTGTGGGTTTCGCCCTCTTCAGTATCTGCTCGAACGCCGCATAGACCGTCTTTTTGCTCCTTATGTTGCGTTTGCTTTCTAGCATAAGTTTGAATACAGTGAGTACGCGCTCCAGTTCTGTCTCAGTCGCATAAAGGCTGCGCATCCTCTTGCTCGGCTGCGCCTGCGCCAGTTCGTAAAGCATTATCGCGAGCGCATGCGATATGTTGAGGGTTGTGTAGCTGCTTCTCACGGGTATGAAAACGCTAGCCTGGCAGTGCATCAGCTCTTCTCTCGTAAGCCCTGTTGATTCTCTTCCAAACACGAGGCTGATTTTCCCTATGCTGTTTTCCTTGAGGATACTTGCCATGTCGTTAAGGCTGTATATGTTATACAAGGAGGCTGATGCTTTTCTCCATATGGAGGTGCTGCCAATGGCGAGGCTGCTTCCGACAGCCTCTTCCATGCTCTTGCAGATGCGGGCGTTCGCGAGCACGTCTGCCCCGTGTTTTGAGTATTTCAGCGCGTTCTTGCCGTTGGGCTTGCATCTGGGATTGACGAGCACGAGCTCCCTTGCCCCGAAATTCTTGCAGATGCGCGCTGCATACCCTATGTTTATCTGGTATATCGGTTCAACGAGAACGACGCTGATCTCCATGCAATCACAAAAGGAACAGGAATGCCACTGTAACAAAATCGAAGAGCGCGTGCCCTATTATCGATGGATAAAGCGATCCGGTCCTCTTGAACACGTATGCAGCGGCGAGCCCGAAGGCGAACGCGGCGAGCAGCTCTGCCACAGAGAAGTAGCTTATGTAATGGACGATCCCGAAGACTACGGAGCTGCCTATTATGCCTATGCGCGGCGCCAGGAACCCCCTGAAGAGGATCTCCTCGTTTATGGGACCGACAAGGAACACGAATATATAGAAGTAGAGCGGCAGGTTCGAGAGCGTCTCAGCTACGTTCGTGACTATCTCTATGCCTGTTACTTGCGAGAACCACCCCATGCCGGACTCTATAGCAAAGAATAGCAGGAAGAGCACTATGCCGAAGCCAACATACCTTAACGCCATCGCCTTCCTCGAGAGGCCGAGCTCTTCTATTATCGCAGAGAGGCGCTTACCCTTCGCGAGCATATATGCAAAGACTATGAAGCTGAAGAGGAGCGACAGCGCAATGGTCGAATCAGCTGTAGCTGCGTAGTAGCTTATTGCCCCTGATCCATAGAGGTAGCCTATAAAGATTATGGAGAGTACGAGCGCAACGACTATTGCATAGAAGGTTACACGTATGCAAAGCCGTTCAGGGGCGCTTTTGCCCCTTCTCTGGCTTTTAGCGCTTCTCATGCTGCTTGTTCTGCATCTTGAACTCTGTGTAGCCGCAGCCGCCGCAAGCGTACCTGTCGGCATGTTCGCCCATTCCGACCCCGCATTTCGGGCACGATTTAAGCTGCCTATATGCTTTAGTCTTTTTCTTGCCTCCCTTTTTCTCAGCCATCAAACCACTACTATGAACCTCAGGGCAGCCCGCTGCCTCCTACCTCTTTTTCGCCTTGCCCGCTGCCTCCTGCTTCTTCGCGCCCACTGCTTCGGCAGGCGCTTCCTTCTCATCTTTTGTGTGGAACGCCCTCTTCATAACGTATGCAGGCTCGAACTTCCTCATGGACTGCTCGTCAGAGTACGCGTGCGCGCTGCCCGCGCTCTGCCTGCTCCCGAAGCCCTGCTCCATGCTAGATATCACTGTGCAGTCAGGCTTTAGGTTCAGCCTCTTGCAGAGCTCCACCTTCACGCTGTCCTTGGATGCGGTGCTTCCTTCATAGGAAACACTGAAAAGTATCGTCTTCCTGTTGAAAAGCTTTTCATCATTGGTTGAACTTATGCTTATTTCCATAGCTGCACCTACACTATCCTTGAGAGCGCCCTCCTTCCTGTGGCTTCCAGGACCTCGACCTCTGTGCCGGACTTCAGCCTCCCTTCCATGTCCTCGGGTATCGGAAGGAAGAAGACCTCGTACGTCTCCAAATCCATTATCTGGGCGTTGCGCCCTTCTACAGAGACAATTTGCGCCTTCTTCTTCGCTATTAGGGGGACCTCCACATCAGAATCGCTCGGCTTGAGGAGCGTCTTCTTCTGCCCGTCGAATATGCCCATCGCGGTGACGCGCATCTTGGCAGAGCCGTGCTTGCCCGGCGCGCTCGTTTCTATGTCAACGACCTTGCAGGCTATCCCTTCGATTAGCACATATCTCCCTACCTTTAGCTCTTTCATAGAAGAATGTCCCACTCCCTCCTCCATAACAAAACCTTTGACCTTTCTGTTGAAAAGACACTATCTAATAACACGGCAAAATATATAAAGCAATGGCTCCCGATGTCAATCAAAGAGTCTCTATGTTGAAGTCAGCCATCTCCTCCCTGCTCTTGGTCATGCTTATCTCTATCTCGCCCAGCTTCGGCTTCACTCCAGTTACTATCGACATGACGTAAGCCTGATCGTTCAGTTCAGGGGATATCCGCGCGCCGAATATCACGTTGGCATCGGATGCCAATGCTGCAGTAACCCCCTCGCCGATCTTCGTCGCCTCGTTTATGGTCAATGCTGGGCTCCCTGTCACGTGGACCATCGCGTTCTTGGCGCCCTCCATGTCGAACCCCATCAATGGATGGGCCAGCGTGGACTTTATCGCCGAGTCGACGAAATCAGTGCCGCTTCCATAACCTACGCTTATGACAGCAGCGCCAGAGTCGCCCATCACGCTCCTTATATCAGCATAATCGAGGTTTATGAGGCTGGGCAGCTTTATCGTGTCTGTTATGCCCTTGACTGCGTTTACAGTTATGTTGTCCACCACCTCGAACGCCTTGTCCATCGGAAGGTTCCTGTAGAAATTGAGCAGGCGGTCGTTCTCTATTATGACGACCGTGTCTGCGTGCTTTGAAAGTTCCTTAAGCGACCAGTTCGCCTTTTCTCTCCTGCTCCTCTCCAAAGAGAAGGGATATGTGACAAACGCAACCACGAGCGCCCCCTGCTCCTTCGCCATCTCTGCTATGACCGGTCCAGCCCCGCCTCCTGTGCCCCCTCCCATGCCCGCGCACATGAACAACAGGTCGTACTTGCCGATTGCCTCCTTTATCTCATAGGCGCTCGCTTCTGCGGCCTTCGCCGCTATCTCCACGTAGCCTCCTGATCCTAGCCCCTTCGTCACATGTTTCCCTATGAGCAGCTTCTTGTGCGCGCCTATGATGTTGAGGTGCTTCGCGTCTGTGTTGATCGCGATCGTGTCGGCGCTTTTTATGCCTGCCTTGAAAAGCCTGTTTATCTGGTTGGAGCCCATGCCGCCGACTCCGACGACGCCTATGTTGGCGGAAAACTCGTCAAAGTTGGTCTCAGGCATTGCTATCCCCCAATCCGGAGATCAGCCTATCATCTCCAGATCGGAGAACTGCGGCACCTTCTTCTCTTCGAACTTGCCCGCAATGCTCACTCCCTTGACCCCGCAGACTATGGCCACGATCTCTATCATGTCGTCATAGCCTGGCATGAGCCTTGCTCCCCATTTGATGTTGGCCTGTTCGGACATACGGTCGGTTATGATCTCGCCAGCCTTTATCGCGTCTCCTATTGTCAGAGAGTTGCCCCCTGATATGTGTATCAGTGCGCCATCCGCTCCCTCGAAGTCGACATCGAGCAGCCTGTTCTTCAATACCTGCTCTGACGCTATCGTCACCTTGTCCGCACCTTTCCCTGTTCCAACTGCTATGAATCCTACCCCGCGGTTCGCCATTATCGATCGTACGTCAGCAAAGTCTATATTGATGAGGCTTGGCTGCGTTATCGTCCAGACAAGTCCGCCTATCGCCTTCGCTAGAATCTCGTCGGCAAGCGCGAACGCCTCTGTTACCGGAAGGTTCGGCACGAGCTTGACCAATCTGTTGTTGTCCACGATTATGACGCTGTCGCTGTATTTCGTCAGTTCGCGGATTCCCTCCTCTGCCTTCACCTTTCTGACCCGCTCGAGGTCGAACGGATATGTTACCATAGATATGACTATCGCCCCCTGCTCCTTGGCAATCTTGGCGGCCACCTTTATCGCGCCGGTTCCAGTGCCCCCTCCCATTCCTGCGCACAGGAATACGAGCTGTGCCCCGTTGAAAACGTTCTCAAGGAGCTGTCTGTCAACCTCCGCCGCCTTTTCTCCGACAGACGGATCGCCCCCTGCTCCGAGCCCCCTTGTCAGGCTCCTCCCTATCAGTACTTTTTTGATCCTCTCGTCGAGCACCTTGAAGTGTTGAGCGTCAGTGTTGAAAGCAACAAGATCCGTGCCCTTGACCCCGAACTTCAAGAGTCTGTTCACGGCATTGTTTCCCGCGCCTCCGAAACCCGCAGTCACAATCCTTATCTGCTCCGATGAAAACTCGCTACCGTCGAGTGAAGATGTCTCTGTTGGTCCACTTTTTCCTGCTCCGAATACATTATTGAAAAGGTCGTCCATTTCAATCGCCTACTCTTTATTCACTACTTAAGTTTTAAAAACCTTCTGTATTGTTGTGAATAGAGGTAGTAATGGGGATTTGAGGGAAAAAAGCGGATTTGACGTCGTAAATTTTCGGCGCATTAAGCAAAATGCGGAAAGTCGGCATCAGGAGATATTTCTATTTCGGCATTGTGTAATTGGAGATAATGTATCCGGTGCTGTTGAGTATTATGCGGTAGCTGTAGTTTGCGTTCGATGATGTGTAATTAATCTGCCAGACGTTGGAGTATGTGCTGTTCGAGACGTTGAGCGATTTGGAGAAGCCGGCGCTGGCGTAGATGCTGCCGTATCCGTAGCTGTCTATATAGCTGACGAGCGGCGCGAACGAGCTGTTGTAAGGCATCGCGATAGCCATCGCGGACAGACCAATGATGTTGTTGACGAGGCCGCTCCTGCTGTTGAACCCGACGTATACCCTGCACGTGCCCTCCGAATAGTTGGAATAAGTTGTAGTGGTGTTGAGAAGCCCTGTTGCAGGGTAGTCGAAGCTTTCGGTTATCACTGACGGGCAGGCGCTGTGCGGATTGTTTATCTCCCTTACAAGTATGCTCCAGCTTCCGCTGTGCTCTCTGGAGTCAGAAACGTTTAGGACGCTTATCTCTGCATTTGGGGAATGCTGCTTCAGGTCGCTCAGCACCAGAGCCTCCGCTTGGGCGACAGTAAAGCCAGGCGCCGCGGCTTTGAAAAGGTTTTCTATAAGGAAGAATACCCCTATTATGAGTACGACTATCACGACAGCGATCGCGACTTTAAGCAGCAGTTCCATCTTTTCACCAACATGTCAAGTAATAATACACAACCAATAATACACAATCGCAAAGTCTAAAATCATTGTGCTGCTGCGTCATGCACATCCCCGACCATAAAAGTCAACCCTATATCTATGTATACAAGCTGCCGCGCAACGGTTAATATGTGGAGCGGACAGCCCTAGAAGAGAGGAAGTGCAAGCATGACGGCAAAACAGGCGAGCGCCAGGCAAAGCGGCTTCTCATTTCAACATTCAAGGAGAAGCTGGGCGAGCTTGACGGCTTTTGCGCGAAGCTGGACCTTTCTGACACGATGGATGCGTTCAGCTACCATCTAGAGATCTCAATTATTCGCTTCACAGTTGGTCATTCTACCAACTGCAATCATTCATTGAATACAAAGCAAGATTATGCGGAATACCCCTAACCTATGTGGAACCTAAATACACATCGCAAGAGTGTTCAAGGTGCGGAAACTTTGGTATTAGGGAGGAAAAGAAATTCAT
>CAYMJD010000017.1:0-14587 GCA_964390895.1 Microcaldota archaeon | reverse complement strand
CAATGTTCCAGTTGTCCTCTTCGTCGTAATCCTCAAATATCGGAAAGCCGCCGGCAAGCCGCAGCTGCGGCAGATATAAGCTGTAATAAGGCTTGAACAATATGGCAGCATCCCCCCTGTTTATCAGTGCGCTGTTGATGAACTGGAGCGCCTCCGAGACCCCTGCCGTTGCTATTATGCTGCCATCGTCCAACTGCAAACCATAACGCTCCCCATACCTCTCCACTACGGCTTTCTTGAGGGAATTTATCCCGGCAGGTTCAGAATAGCCGGTCCTGCCTTCGCGCAACGCCTTTACAAACGCATCTATGGTATATCTTGGAGTTGGGAAGTAGTGTGCAGGGTCCCCTATGTTTAGCTTCACCACTCGTTTGCCGCTTTTCATGAGCTTTTCCGCCACGGCATCCTCTTCCAGGAGCGGGTTGCCCGCAAACCTTGCCCTTTCAGACAGAAGCCCCATATTATCAATATACATTGCAGGGAAAAGCTTAACAACCATTATTCCTTTTTCTCTTCAAGGCGGGCCTCCTCTATCACATAGGTGCCGGAATCGCGCTTCCATTCTCGGCGGGCCTTTCCTATAACTATCCTTTTCCTGAAGAGGGGTGCGTCTAACACAAAAGACTCAGCCTCTCCTCCCTCAAACGTAAGGTTTATTTTGTTCCTCTTGTGGAGCTTCACAAGCCTAGATATCATTTGCTTGTCAATGCGTTTACCTAAGTATGTTTCATCGAACCCTTGCGCAGAAACATGGGTTATTACCGCGTCGAAGTGGTCAGCTATCTCGTTCAGCTCTTCAATGGGATCTATGTGCCATAGGGGAGCTATATGCGATATCCCCAAGCGCGCGCATATGCCCTCTATCCTGCTCCGTTGATAGGTGCTCGCTGTAGCGCCTGTCACAAGCGCATCAATTCTGCTACCTTTTATTACGGTCTCAAGGTCGTCAAGCTCCCTCTCCTTTTCCCCTGCTGTCTTAGCCACAATCTGCCTTATCCCTAAAGCTTCAGCCTGCAAACTCGAAAGGGTGATATTGGGTTTGTGGAACATGAAGCTGTAGTCGTTGTCAGAAATCATCGTTATCAGGAGTTCTACTCGCTTGCCGCTCTCAAAAACCCTATGCAGCGCCAAAGTCGAATCCTTCCCACCGCTGAAAAGGCATCCAATCATTTTTTCACCGTACTTGAAGGACATATGTCATTCAATACGCAGCTTTCGCAGTACTTCCTTCTGGCTGTGCAGACATCTCTGCCCAACACAATGAAAAGGTGCGTCAGGTCCTTCCAATCCCTCTTATCCACAACCTTTACAAGCATCCTCTCTATCTTTGCAGGGTCTTTCGTCTTCGCAAGGCCTAGCCTGTTCGATACAGTTATGCAATGCGTATCTATTGCGATGCCATAATGTATGTTGTAGGCGTTGGAGAGGACCACGTTCGCTGTTTTCCTCCCAACACCCGGGAGCGTAAGGAGTTCTTCCATTGTTTTTGGTACCTTGTCATTAAAGTTTTCATGGATAGCTTTTGCTGTCTTTATGATATTCTTGCCCTTGTTCCTATACAAGCCAAGATGCCTTATATAAAGATAAAGTTTGGTGGGTTTTGCATTGCCGAAATCCTTCACTGTCTTGTATCTTTTGAAGAGTTTTGCCGTGGCCTTGTTGACCTGTGCGTCCTGTGATTGTGCCGAGAGCATCGTAGCCGCCAAGAGCTCCCACGGGCTTGAGTGGTGGAGCGAAGTGCGCATCTCCTTTTTGTATCTTCGTTTGAGCCTGTCCAAGACCTTGTCAACGAGCGCCTTTCTAGAATCTGACACAATTGACACCAGGAATAACCTAATCCATAAGAATATTCATAAATTCTCCCATTTAATTATTAATCATGGGGGAGAAAAAGGCAAGGCTCCTTAATCGGGAGTTATCTAGTGCACTCGTTGCCAGGCTCAGCAAAGAGTATCCCAACGCAAAATACTACCTCGACTTCGGCAGCCCGATTGATCTGCTTGTGGCAGCGATACTGTCCGCGCAGACAAGGGACGAAGTCGTAAATTCGCTAACACCTAAGCTTTTCTCCAGATTCAAGACAGCTGAGGACTATGCGAAGGCATCCAAGGCCGAACTCCTGAAATACGTGGGGAGCGCGAGCTTCGCCGGCAATAAGGCATCCAACATCATAACCGCCTGTAAGATCATTTCATCGCGATACAATGGCAAGGTTCCGAACAAGATGGTGGGGCTCGTCGAACTTCCCGGGATAGGGAGAAAGACCGCCAATACAATCCTCATAAACGCCTACGGAATCGTTGAAGGCATACCTGTAGATACATGGGTCATAAAACTATCCTTTAGGATGGGCCTCAGCCAAAGCGCCAACCCCGATAGGATAGAAAGAGATTTGATGGCAAGCATAAGCAGGAAATATTGGGGCAAGATAACATACCTCTTCAAGGTGCACGGCAAGGCAGTATGCAGAGCAGTGCCACTGTGCAGCAAATGCGCAGTCAAAGACATCTGCCCGAAGAACGGAGTAAGCAAGATGATCTAATGGAAATAATTGCTGACTTGCAGATACACAGCAGGTACGCAAGGGCGACCAGCAAGGATATAACGCTTGAGAGCCTCGAGAAATACGCGAGGATTAAGGGGCTTGGGCTCCTCGGCACGGCAGACTTCCAGCACCCACTATGGAACAAGGAGATCAAGAAAGCGCTGAAAGAGGATGATAATGGCATATTGTGGAGTAAGACAGGCTTCCCCTTCATATGGCAGACAGAGATAAGTCTCATGTTTTCCCAGGGAGGAAAAGGCAGGGCGGTCCATCTGTTGGTTTATGCGCCGAACACAGAGGTCGCCGATAAAATAATCAAATATCTGGGCAGCAAGGGCAGGCTCGATTATGACGGAAGGCCGATCTTCGGGATATCGTGCAGGGATTTTGTAAAGGATCTAACCGCTATTGATGGCATGATCGAGATAGTCGCTTCTCATTGCATGACCCCCTATTTCGGATTATACGGGAGCAGATCAGGCTTTGATTCCCTGCAGGCATGCTTTGGTGACCAGGTAAACAAAATACACGCGATTGAATCAGGTCTTTCTGCAGACCCCGGAATGCTCTGGAGATTCAAGGAAAATGTGAATGTTATATCATCAAGCGATGCACACAGTTTCTGGCCCTGGCGCCTTGGAAGGGAGGCCACAATCTTTGAGATCCCAGAACTCTCTTATCACAATATAATCAATGCGGTACAGACCGGCAAAGGGCTGTGGGGAACTATAGAAACTCCGCCATCTTACGGCAAATACCACTGGGATGGGCACAGAGACTGCAACTTCTCGTGCTCCCCCCAAGAAACTAAAAAACTCAAAGGCATATGCCCAAAATGCGGCAAGAAACTAATAATTGGGGTTGATTACCGTGTAGAAGAGATCTCGAAGGAGCCTGAGGGTTATAAACCCAAAGACGCAAAGCCCTATTATACTCTGGTACCACTCCACGAGCTGATCGCCTTCCATCTTGGGACTTCGCTTCTGTCATCTAAAAAAGTCTGGGCGATTTATGACATGCTTATAAGCAGATTCAGCAATGAATTTCGAGTGATGATAGATATAGAAGAGAGCGACCTCAGATCTGCGCTTCCCGAAGACCCTGCGCTTGTGCATCTCATATTGCTGAACAGGAAGGGCAAGCTGCCCATACAACCGGGATATGACGGGGTTTACGGGAGAATAAGCCTTCCAGGCAAAGAAACAGAAAAGTCTGTCCCCAAAGCAGCAGGCAGCAGACAGAGGGGTCTGTTCGAAGCCAAGAAATGAGACAAGGCAATTTCTTTACCCACCTGCACTATTTAATCCAAAAAACATTTAATTATTGTCAATCAGAATATTGTGTTGTTACGAGGCAGGTGGGGCAGGATCTTATTTTCAGGCTCTGCCATATATCGCATAATGTAATGTTTTACGCTTTAGGTGATAAAATGTTGGAAATAAACGAGAAAGCGCCAGAAATAAAGGCTCAATGCTATTTTCCGGAAGAGGACAGGATAAAGGAGTACAAGCTCAGCAGCGACAAAGGCAAATGGGTAGTGCTTACGTTTTATCCCGGGGACTTCACCTTCGTCTGTGCGACAGACGTCGAGGCATTTACCGGCCTCAACGACCAGTTCAAGAAGAACAACGCACGCGTCTATGCAATAAGCACCGACAGCATATTTTCCCACAAGCAATGGGCGCAGACTTCCCCAAGGGTCAAAGAGAGCAAGATACCATTGATAGAAGACTTTAAGAAGGAGACGGCGATGGCATACGGCTTCCTCAACGCGGAAACTGGTGCAGCGCGCAGAGGCACAGTCATAATAGACCCTGAAGGAAGGGTCCAGTACATAAACATACACAGCGATGGTCTTGGCAAGGACGCAGAGCATATCCTAAACGCTTTCATGGGGCTGAAATACATGCATGACACCCCCGCAAAGGAAGGCCATATCTGTGCGATACCTGCGAACTGGCGGCCCGGCAAAAAGGCGCTCGATATAAACATCCAGAAGGATATAGGGAAGCTCTGAATCACAGGTAATCCCCAGAAAGTCTGTCCGGGGCTGGCAGGGGTATTCCGCTATTCAAGACAATGCAAAGCATATAAAAACCTTAATGCACAGTGCAGTATGCGACCAAGGTAAAAGAGGAGATTTCATGACGAGAACCAAAGATAATGGCAATCACAGCTTGATTGCCGGAACTGTGATGCTAAGGGCTTTAGAGGTGCGTATACTCATAGGGGACACCCAAGGTTTTGAAAGCATCAAAAAAGACAACCCAGAATGGTTTAAAACCAGGGATGGGAAAGGGAACACGATATGGCACAGGATAGGGCTGCAGTTGTCGGAATCACTGCAAAAGAACCTCCTTGATCACAAGGAGATAATGGAGCTGCGGGGCCACGGCGGCCGCCCTGTTGCAGATATCTTCGCGGAAGGCAATGAAAATTTTCCAGAAGTCCGCGAAAGAATCCAGCTTGAGATAATCCTTAATCACCAGTGGCTCCTCAAGCTGGTGAATGACATCGGATGGGCGGTAGCGCATACATTGGGAAAGTTCGGAACAGAGAAAGTTCAGCTGGCAATGATCGAGAAATGCCCTTGGGCGCTTGATATAGAAATCAAAATAGGAGAGCTCCCTGCAGTGCCTGTCAGGGAAATAATGTACAAGCATGCAAAATCAGAGCGAGTAATGGAGGCACTCAACTTCAACAACACAAAGAAGCTTGCAAGGATGGACATTGAGGGCATGGCGTTTGCCTCAGGGACCTGAAAAGAGGCACTAACGTAAGGAACCATTCAGGCAGAAACCTTGATGTTCATCGCAGAGACGTTCTTCATGTTGTTTATGCTCGCCAACGCCCTATAAACAGCCATGACTGTATTGTACCTTGACCTCGTCCTTCCCTTTGAGAAGCTCCATATGTCTTTTACGCCTCCCAGCTCCAGCACCCTCTTTATCGGGCCGCTGGCCACTATGCCGAGCCCCTTCGGCGCTGGCTTGAGCATCACGTGCACACTGCTGCATTTGCCTGTAACAGATATCGGAAGACTGTGGCTTGTACCGCACTGGCACTGCCATGAGCCGCATCCGAATATTACCGGGATTATGTTCCTCTTGGCGTCTATTATCGCGTTCTCTATGGCTGCCCTTACCTCTATGTCCTTGCCCGCGCCCACGCCTACATGGCCATTGGAGTCCCCTACCACCGCGGTAACCCTGTATTTTGCTTTGCGGTTATTCTTGGTCATTCGCTGCACGTTCATTATCTCTATGACCTCGCTCTTCATATCAGGCAGCAGAACCTCGACTATCTCCTTCTCCTCTATCCTCCTTCCCATGTGGAATATCTGTTCTATCGAAGTTATCTCGTGGGCCTTGACCTTCTTCCCTATGTCTGTTATGGGCTCCCATCCGTTTATGTTGAAAACGTTCTCCCTGAAATCCCTCTTAAATTCTCTTCTTCGCATAAAGATCATTTTTTGTTGTTGCCAATAAGCTTTGATTTGACATCATTAAAAAGCCCTGTGATATTCGGCACGCTTATGCCGCCCTTAGCATACGAGGAGAAAATGCTTGTTTCTTTCTTGTCTTTTGCGAGAAGCTCTGAATAGCCCTTTATGTGCGCCCCGGATATCCTGTTACTGTCGAAGTCTATGTTGCCCCTTATATCCAGCCCGTTGTCGATCGCTCCCTTTGCCGCTGCGAATAGTACAGATGCCTCTGCAGGCTTGTGCAGCCCTATATCCAATATGCATTCACCTATCTTTAGCTTCTCTGCCTTGCCGGCGAGGGCCATGCCTGTAAGGTATGCGGTCGGCGTGTTCCTCTTCGGGAGCCATCCCAGGCGCTTCAGCTCGTTTGAGCTGGCCGAGGCCTTTACAACGTCACCGTTTTCCGCGTATTCGCAGATCTGCATTCGTATGCCCCTGTTCGACTTCCTGACCACGACCCTGGGGAGACCCCCCTTCAGAAGGGTCTTGCGGTTGTTGTAGTCCGTCAGTCCGAGCCTCCTTCTCCTTCTTATCATGTGCATAAACACCACTCAGAGCTTCTTGAGCTCCGCGAACTTCTCGTCGCCGATCTGGATTCCGCTCTCCTTTATGTGATTGATGAGCGTTGCCTTGCCTGTGAAGTTACCTCCCTTGACCAGCGCATAGAAGCGCTTGAACATCTCGTTGTCTATCAGTTTCTCCTCCTTAAGCTTTTTGAGTACCCTTCTTTGTCCCCCGATTCTCTTCTTGTAGGGGTTCCCGCTCCTCGCTTTCCTGGTGCCCTTCTTCGTGCCAGGGCCCCGTCGCCTCCCCTGTTTCTTCTTCTTTTCCAGTATCTTCCCGCGGATGCTCAGCAGCCCCCTTTCCTTCAGCGCATAGACAGAGCCGGTCTTTATCAATGACCTTACGTCCTCGCGCGTTATCGCCTTCTTCGCCTCCTCAAGCGAACCAGCGCTTATCCTTATGCTGTTCTCCCCTCTCCCAAGGATGTCTGCCGCTATCCTCTTGGTAAGTTTGATGCTCATTTGGATAACCCCGCATTTGCGACTCTTATACCATGCTCCTCTGCCTTCTTCAACATTTCTCTCCTTGTCTTCTTCGATACCGAATGCGCGAATACCACGTCAATTCCCATGTGTCTGTCCTCCCTGCCCCTTATGAGGCTGCCAAGCTCTCCCATGTCCCTTATTCGTACAGAGCGGTTCCCGCTCTTCCTAACGCCCCTGAGCGCCTCCGGGTTCCTGTAGCCTATGGTCGGCTCAGCGCCCATGAAGGGCTTCTTTATGCGCTTCTTGTTGTCTATGCCCCTCTGCTTCCTCCAGCGCTCCTTCACGCGCTTCCTGCTCTTTGCCCCGAAGTTCGGGACGTTGAATTTTGGATGATCCTTCTTTTTCAATGCCATGTTATCACTCGATGCTGTAGTAAACCCCGTCCTGGAAGACTCTCTCGTCCTTCTTCCTTGTCTTGGAGGCCCTCCTTATGTTCGCGGCAGTCTGCGAAACGTCGTCGAGCTTTGTGCCGTAGATCCTCAGGTTCTGGCCCTTGACCTCTATTTTCGTTGAGCCCTGTATGGCTGCCTTCCTCGGGGCGCGCTCCCCTGTCATGTTCTTTATCATAAGCTCGTCGTTCTTTACCTCAACTGTCATCGGGAAATGCGCGAACAATGCGGTCATGCGCATCTCGAAGTGCTTCGTGACCCCAAGCATGTCGTTGCGCAGCTCCTTCGCGAGCGAGTTGGCAGCCATCCCTGCTTTCTTTGAGAGCTTCTTGTTTACTGTCGGCTCTATCTCTATGCCATTGGCCTTTGCGGTCACCGAGAGAAGGGAGTCGTTGAAGCGCCTCCGGTTGGTCCCAAGACTCCCCGTAACGGCAATCTGGTTGCCCTTGACTTCTGCCTTTACTCCCTCCGCAATATCTATGATCATTCGATTACCAATTCCTAATAGACATATGCCAGCAGCTTGCCCCCGAGGCTCTTGCCCTTTATCTCCTTGCTCGTCATTACTCCTTCAGGCGTCGATATTATGAGTATCCCAAAATCCCTGCTCGGCACATACCTGGACTCGTATTTTTGTATGTCGTCCTTTCCCACGCTGAACCTCGGCTTTATGACTCCTATGTCGTTTATGTTGTTGGACAGCGCGACATTCAGTTTCCTGGCATGCCTGTCAGAGAATTCCTCGTAGCTTTTAATGTAGTTCTCGCGCTTCATCGCATCAAGGACCGCGCGTATGAGCTTGGTGGAATTAACCCTGCACCTGCTCCTTCCGAGCAGCTCATGCGTTTTTATCGTGTTTATAGCGTCAGCGAGCCTGTCTACCATATTATCAACCATACTTCTTGAATCCGAGTTTCGGGGCGACTTCCCTCAGGCACCTCCTGCATATGTAAAGGTCGTGCGACCTTATGAGCCCCCTGCTCGTGCCGCAGATCCTGCACTTCCTTATTCCTCTTCCCTTGAACTTTTCCTCGATTCTTACTTCCATGGACTTCACATCAGACAAATTCAACCTTGAGCTCTTTCATAAGGAATCCCTTGATCTCTTCTTTGGAGACTGCCCTGTGCCTGTCGGGGACGTGCGACGATTTCCTCTTCCTGAGCCTCACGCGCATCCCCTTCCTTTTGAAGGACATGTTCACGTTCATGCCCAGCATCCCTATGCCGGGATCGTATTTGACTCCCCCTATGTCTATATATTCGCGTATCCCGAAGCTGGCGCTGTTCTCACTTACCGACGTTTCCTTGATACGGTCGTCGACAGCGTGCAGCAGCCTTTTGGCCAAGGCCATCTGGCCCTTCCTGACAGTCACGAAGGAGCCTATCTTCGTGCCCTTCGATATCTTGAAGGCGGGTATCCTCTTCTTTGAGATCTCGTCAACAGGCTTCCTTCCTGTTATGATCCCGAGGAGCTTGGCCGCATTGGCCTGCTTCTGCGTGTCATTGCCCGTGCCTATGTTTATCACCAGCTTTTCCATCCTCACTTCCTTCATCGGGTTTGCCTTTTGCTCCATAAGCATCACTCAGTAACCATGATGTTCCTTACGCGGGTCTCGAAGGAGCCGTCTTGTCCTTCCACCACAACGCTCTTGTCGGAATGCATGCTCCCCTTCTTTATCTCAGCGATCGTGCCCCTGGCGCCCACGTGCATGCCGTCTATGACAAGGCATTTCGAGTCCTTGTCCAGCTTCAGGAGCCTCTTTACCTTGTTGTCCATGTCTATTTTCACAGAGTCGTCCACAGCGCCTTCCAAAGAGCCTTCTATTGTTGTGCCGTCGTGCAGCCTGAGCATGAGCTTGCCGCCCTTTGTCCTGTACTTGCCGACTATCTTGCACACGCGTTCATCTGCGCCCTTTTCCATCCTCTCAAGCAAAACCTTCGCCCCTCCGCTTATGCCTACAGAATAGCTCTCCCCTGTTGCCTTCACTGCTACTATGTCGTTGAGCCCTATCGGGTACCCTATGCCTGATATTGGTTTGCCGTTCACAGTTATCTCCCTGCCGATGACAAGCTTCTTCGCCTCTCCTGAGGTCTTTGCGATCCCGAGCCTCTTCATGAAGAGGGCGACGGGTATGCTTCTCTCAAGGGTGTGCCTGCCTGCATCCGGCTTTATGACGTACTTGCTGGCTTTTTTGTGTATTCCAAAATATCTTGGAGCATTCAGGCTTTTCATGTGCCTCTTGTTACCTTTTCTTGCCATATAAAACACCTCACGCCCTGGCTTCAGTGGCCACTGCCGCTTCCTGCCCTTCCGCCACAATGCTCTTGTCCTCTGCCTTCGGAACCTTGACGGGCGCAACCTTCAGCTTCGCCGCTCTCTTCTTGTCCCCGAGGTTGAGCTCTGTTATGTACGCGTTGCTGCAGTATATCGGTACGTAATACTCCTTGCCTCTTGCGTTCTTCTTCTTCAGCGAATCTATGAAAAGGAAGCCCCTCTTCATGTCGACGCGCGTGACCTTGCCCGCCTTGCCTTTGCTGCCTCCGCTCATTACCTTAACAGTGTCGCCCCTGGACACCTGGACAGAGCGCTTCTTTATGCCCAGCCTCTTCACAAGCTGCTTGTCTATGTGCATGTTGACAAAATGCTGTGCGATGTGCAGCGGCGCATTGTACCTGAAGAACCTCTGCTTCCTGGGCTTTCCGCTTTCCATCATATCACCCTCGATGCCACGTTGGCTATCTTCGCGTACATCATTATCACTTCTCGCGCCATGGGGCCTTTCACGGTCCTTCCTATCGGAAGGTCCGCGTCGTTTATCAGTATGCCCGCATTGTCCTCAAAGCGCACCCTCATCCCGTCCGCCCTCCTTATGGGCTGCCTCTGCCTTATTATGACGACGCGCACTATCTTCTTGACATATTGGGGGTTGCCGCTCCTGACGCTCGCCGCCACTATGTCCCCAATGCCGGATTTCGAGAGCCTTCCCTTGCTGCCCGCCTTGCCGACCTTGTTTATTATCCTCAACGTATATGCGCCGCTGTTGTCTGCGCATACGAGCATGGATCCCGGAACAAGGGTCCTCGATACGTTTGTGGCCACTCCTTTCATGTCTACGCCTTTTTGATTACCTTAGTTACGACGAAGGATTTCGTCTTGCTCAGCCTGCGCGTGCTTGCTATCGAGACAGTGTCGCCGAGCTTTGCCGCAATGCAGTCTGCGTTGTATGCGGCTATCCTGGAGGTCTTCCTAAGCGACCTCTCGTATTTGTGTAAGAACGTCGTGTACTCCCTTTCTACAATGACCGTCTTCCTGGCTTTGTCGCTGACCACGACTCCACGGAATTCATAGCCATGGGTTTTCAGAGTCCCGTGTATGGGGCACTTTGGGTCTTGGCATTCCAAAAGAATCACTTTAACGTCAAAATAAGGCCTTAGTAAACTCGTTTCTTGTAATACTTCAGCCCCTTTTCAAGCCTTTCATAAGGCCTAAAAGCTATTTCCTTGCCATCAACAATAAATATAGTTTTATCAGCAATGAATTTAAACCTTGATATTTTCTTTGAGATTCGGAGCTGCGCCCCCCTTGCGCTTATGACAAGCGTATTCTTTGTTTCGTCGACCACTTTCCCGCGGATTCCTACCTGTGATCCGTCTTTGCTTCCTATCACCTCGACGTCAAGGCCGATGAGCTCGTGCAGCACTATGTTCCTGTTGTTGCGCATAAGCCTTATTCCATGGGCTGATAAATAAAGCTTTCCCCGCAACAGCCTACTTTATGACTATCCTGTCGGATATGTTGCTTATGCGGTCGACGTCATACGTGACAAGCGTGCCGTAATCCGTCTTTATGGTTATGGTGCCCTTTATCGCATGGACCTTTATGACCCTGCCTATGTAGGCCCCTATGTCGTTGACCACCTGCTTGCCCTTCATGCGAGTCTTCCTCACGGCGCTCTTCCTAAGGTAGAAGCTGAATACTGAGACGCCGTAGCCGAGCATTATCGCAGCAACGGAAAGTAGCAGCAGCTCCCAGAAATATATCTGGCCTATGAACCACGCAGCCATGAGATAAAGCAACAGGATCCCTATTATGCCATAGCCTATGTAAGCCCCCTGCTTCACAGCCCTGTACCTGAGGCGCCTGTTCTCCAAGTCTATTACCCTTCCGATCACGTAGAGCACGAGGCTGATCGGGAATATGAAAAGGAAGCCCTCTATGGTATATGAAGCGATTGAGAGCTGGTCTGTCGTTGTATGCAGTGCAGCCGAATAGCTGCCGGCGCTCACCGCAAGGGCTATCACGAAGAAGAGTATGGCCCCTATGTAGAATATGAAGCTGAGGCGCTCAATGCTGAACCCCAATCCCCTGAATGACGAAACAAGCCTGTCCTCGACGCCGAGCCCCTTTGTCACAAGGTAAAGCCCTATAAGCCCCAAAGGCAGCTGCCACCCGAAGTTCAGGTAATAGCTGATCGCAAAGAGCAGCAGCACAGCAGCCGGAACCCCGAAGACTATCCTCGCGTAATGCGGCTCCTTCAGTTTTTCAAGTATGGCGAAGTAGGCATTCTCGAACTGCTCGGCCTGCCTCATGCGCACTATGTCCACGCTGTTGACCTTGACCCTTGTCTTCAGCAAAGGCAATATCCTCGTGTCGCTCGCCCCGTCAGTGACGAGGACGCACGCATCGATCTTGTACTTGTCGAGTATTATGTCGATCTGCCTTGATAGCTCGGCATCGGCGGTATATCCCTCGTGCTCTGCCCCGGTAAGCGTAGCCACCTGCACCCTGAACCCCATCTTCTTGAGCTCATCGTATTTCCTTACGGCCTCGAACATCGCGTTCGCATCAGTCTCCTGCGGGTCTGCGAGGGCAAGTGCAGCAGCAGCCTTGAGGTTTTCCTCCTTCCCTACTACAGGGCCGAATATCCTTGTCTTCCTGTAAAGGTCGTTGTCTATGTCTACTGCCAACACAAGGATGCGCTCTCCCATTCCATCACTAGAAACTCTCCAAACACTAATAAAAGGCTTTCTCGGCATATGGCGAAAAGCGTATGCCGCGGGCGAGGCTGCGCACCCATGCGGCGCCCCGCATCGAGATTAGACAGCTGTTTTGGCACATCGCTGATTAGCGGAACTAACCGATAACATAAAAAAAGCTGTGCAGATATTAGGGATACGACCAACATACAGGAATTACAGAAACCAAGCGCAGCGATTAAATTCAGGGTTACAGCAAGCAGCGTCAAGGAGGCAACTAACTACAGAGGCGTGAGCCTAAGTGATTATCTGGAGAACCTGCTGATGGAGAATCCAACTGTGCAAGCGTGCATAGAGCTCAGCTACAAGCAACCGGAGGGCTGCCTCTTCGCGATAGAAGCCAGATCTCCCAAAAGGAAGTACTATGCACCGGCGAACCTCGAGATATTCAAGCGGGATGGCAGCCGCCTTTCGGTATTCAACAGCAAGGACCGCATAGTGATACACAAGCTCGCGAGCCTCGATGGAGCCATGATAATAAACAGGGGAGGGGAGCTAATGCACTTCGGCGCAACGCTCATACACTCGAGGAATTTCCTCGGCCATGGGAAGCGGCATGCCTTTGCCCTCGGCACCACCGCCCGCGCCAACGGAGTAATCTGCATACTTGCAAGCGAGGAAGACCGCATGATACGCGCGTTCAAGAACGGCGTACCTGTATTCGAGCTCGATTCAGAGGATAGAGTGCCGCTGACCACCAGGCGCAAGCTGGTAGAGCTGCTCACATCAAGGGTGACAAGCCTGGTGATCGCAAGCGGGATAGCGGCGAGCATATTGACCGTGAATCCTGTGCCTGCCCTCGTGACGATAAGCGGCACACAGATCATAACATACGCGGGCTTCGAAAAGGCGCGCCAGTTCATGACCGGAAAGCAGAGGGTACAGCATTCGCAGTCCATGCAGGCATTGCTCAAGTAGCGCGCCGCTTCCTATGCTGTCCACGCCTTCGCCACTGTTTTCGGGAGAAAGCGGTCCGATATGAGTAGAACGCCTACGATTATCATGAACACGTTTATCGCGAAGTTGAACCAAACAGAGAAGTTGAGCAGGAAGATGTTCAATGAATAGTGCTGTATCCTTATCTGGTTCTGTCCCGCAAGGCCGGCAAGCTGCTTTATGGTGTTGTTTATCGCATAGCTTCTGAGAAGCTGCGATACCCCGAGCGCGACCAGTATTATCCCTATGCTTATCTCGAAGATCCTCTGCTTCCTGATGAAGCGCCTCTGGTTCTCGTTCACGCCATCGCCAGCATCTTATTGTACATTGGGATGTGCTGCTTTATAATGTTTTCATTTTCGGCGCTGTCCCTTTCTGTATCATAGAGCTCGTCCCTCTTGCTCCCGTGGAAATGCACCAGCTTGTACCTTCCATAGTAAACCGCAGAGGCAAACTGGTTGAACCTCTGCTTTGTCTCGTATATGCTTTTTGCATACTCCGAATGCCTCCTCAGATCGCGAAGGAGCTGCAGGTCGTAGAGGTCGATGTGCCCCGTATGGTCTGAGTACGCGACCCTGCTGGGCTTCACCTCAAGCTCCCTGCCATTTGCGCAGGCCAGCACCGCATTATGAAGCGACTGTATGCTTACCCTTTCCTCAACGATTTTCCTGTCGCTAAGCTGCCGGCCGTTCTCGAACCTTGCCGTTATAAGCGGCACGTCTGTTATCTCCTTGTATGGGAAGACTGTATGGTACATCTGTCCGCGCTCCATGAACGCCTGGCCGTGATCGCTGGTTATTATAAGATAAGCGTCGTCAAGAAGTCCCTGTCTCCTCAGCTTGGCAACGAGGTCGCCGACCATCCTGTCTGCGTATATAACCCTCTTCGAATATGCCTCCCTTATCTCCTTCATGTGGTGGAGTGGCTTTATCCCCGACATATATAGCCATTTGTCCTGTTTTATCTGCTCGTTCTCTATCGGATAGCCTTCATGGCCCTCCATGTAGTTTATGAACAGGAAGTTGTCCTTCTGGCTGCTCTCCTCTGCAAAGCCTTCCGCTATTCTGTTGGCTTCGCGGGCTCCCTTGTCGAGTTCCATGTCCTCAAGCTGCTTTGCCATCCTGACGCTCATGTACTCTCTCCCCTT
>CAYMJD010000016.1:0-15099 GCA_964390895.1 Microcaldota archaeon | reverse complement strand
GCCGCAGTATTCGTTCGGGTATGTTTGCCACAGATTTAATTTACCAACGGAGGCCTTTACGACCTTCTGCTCAGGTAGTATCGGATCTGCCCGATAAGGGGACGTTAGGAGCTGCCGCTTGAGCAAGGTCATTTGGGCAGAGCTATCGCGCGTTATTTACAAAGGATAGCAGAATGCAGTTACTTGTATATCGAGACGTACTTCGTGCCTGTGTCGTCTGTTATGTGTATGCACTCGCCTTCGCATTCTATGAGGCACGCCTGGCAGAGGATGCACGCCGAACCGTTTACGGCAACAGAGAGCCCTCCGCTCGAACCGTCGTTGTCATTGGCGAAATGCTTGTGGCCGTCCTGGACGTTCTCCCATTTGGCCTTCACTGCCTGCTCTGTAACCCCTTTCCACTTGTCGTTTTCAGGAGCTGTGTCGGAGTTCGCGCCCTCCTTGTCGTTCCTGCCCTTCATGGTGAAAACTGCAACAGGGCAGACGTCAAAGCAGTGCTGGCAGCCTGTGCATTTTGGTTTGTCAACGAATACATCCATAAAAACACTTACTTTATTGTTTAACGAGAGTTGCATTCAACATTTAAATATATATTGCAGGCTGTGCGCCACACGTGTAAACTGTTGGAACTGCTCCGCTACCACTACGAGGGAGCGGGAGCATGGGCAGCTGCGTTCGCCATGCATCTGATCAGCCGAACAGCCCTGCAAGGCCGCTTACGGCTTCCTC
Source organism: Microcaldota archaeon (assembly GCA_964390895.1). Classification (GTDB taxonomy): domain Archaea; phylum Micrarchaeota; class Micrarchaeia; order Micrarchaeales; family Micrarchaeaceae; genus A-MIC-10. The sequence goes on along the minus strand of CAYMJD010000016.1, from coordinate 14,370 downwards.
CTCGGTTTTCTTGTCTTCCTTCTTCTCTTCCTTCTTTGCTGCGCCCTGCTGCGCTGCTGGCTGTGCCGGGGCCGCGACCTGCGCTGTCTGCGCGTTCTTCAATACCTCCTTTATGTTCACTCCCTTTAGGGAGGAAACGATCGCTTTCGCCTGGGCTTCATCTGGCGTTACTCCTGCAGCCTTGACTACCTCTGTTATGCTCTGTTCAGTTATCTCCTTGCCAGCTGCGTCGAGCAGCAGTGCGGCATAGACATATTCCATCATTTTCACCTATGTTTTAACGTCATTGGCATTGAGGCCCTTGCCTTGGAGGGCCGCCTTCTCTATCAGCTTCTCTATGATCCCCGAATCGTATATGCTGTATTCGACGCCAAGATGCATTGCATACATGTAGCCCTTCTCCAGCATGCGCCTTATTGTAAAGTTGTTCACAATGTTCGCAGCGAGGCTCAGCTGCAGCGCCTCGTTGAAGGCCTTCGCTATCTTCGCAGAAAGCTTTTCCGGAGTAAGCGAAAGCACCTCTTTTGTGAGAAGGAGCTTTCCTGAAAGGATCGCGAACGGCTCTATAGTTGCAGAGAATGGCGTTATGCCCAGTGTGCCGAGCGCCTTCGACAGCCTTGTCGTTATCAGCTCTCCTGTTTTTATTACCTTGTCCTTGGATATGACGACCTTGCCCTTTTGGATCTGGACGTCTATGCCTGCCTGCTTCAGCTCTGTGACGGCCTGCCCCGGCTGCAGCGTAGTCTCGCCGCTGTGTATCGTTATCTCCTTGGGGGCGAGCTGGTTGGGCTTCGCCCTCAGCTTCAAAGTGTTGGAAGAAAATTCCCTGTAGAGCTCGAAAGGCTCTGCGTTGCTCAGCACTATTGCTGATGTCCCGTCGAGCAGCCCGATGAGCCTTGCTGCATTGGCGTCGCTCTCCAGAACCCTCTTGAGCAGCGTCTTCCTCCCTATAATCAGCTTGACGGTACCGCTCATGCTGTTCCTCGAGCGCTGCAAAAGCCTGTCGGGAATCCCATTAAGCCTTATTACGCCAACTGTCTTGTAGCTCTTCAGGGCTTTTGTGGATTCCTTGACGAACCTCTCTTTTTCAGTTCTTGTAATCATGATCTCACTTACATTATCTTCATGGGCTGGCTCATGGTCAGCTTCAGGTACACTGAGCGCAGGCTCTGCTTGCCCACTTTTTTTATGAGCTCGTTGAGCACCGCGTCTATGTTCGACGCCAGTTCATTTATCTGCATGGACTCCGTGCCCACCATGCAGTGCACGGTGGGGAGGTTCTTTCCCCTGCTCCTTATGTATATGGACTTTGCCGCGTTCTTTACCATCGCTTCCATGTCCTCTGTTATCGGCCTCGGCATCTTGTTCCTGGGCCCGAGGAACTGCCCCAGCGCCTTCGCGATCTGCGGCATCATGGAAGGCTGCGCTATCAGTTCAAAAGAGAGCAGGGCGGTCTGCTTCGCGGAATCGTTTGATATCTCATTCAGCTCGCGGCCGCTTATGACCTTCAGCCCCATGCCGGCCGCCTTGCTGGCCATCGACTGGTCGTCAGTGAAGACAGCCAGGCTGCTCTGCTTGCCGCGTCCGGCGGGTAGCGGCACAGAGAAGTTGAGCCTGTTCTCCGTCTTCGTGAAGTCTATTCCTCTAAAGTTTATGGCCAGCTCTACGCTCTGGACAAACTTGCGTTTGCCCTTGTTCTCGTCTATGAAAGTGCCGACCTTCTTGAGCGTCTCTTCATTCATCTGATCCCTCCTGCATTGTGCAGTAAAGCGGGAAAAACAGCTTTATCACTTAACATTGATTCAAAACGTATATAAGAGTTTGTGTAATCCGCTCATCTGGCTCTGCTTATCCTCCTTAGCTGACCGACGGTGCCAAAATCCAGCGTAGAGCCGTATCCTATCGCGAGCGCGTGCATCCTATCTATGTCAACATGCTTGAATATTGGAGACAGAAGGTTGCACTTCGGTTCAATATTTACCGATGTGCCGAAAGTAAAGTAGTTCATTGCAGGCATGACAAGCAGGTTCCTTTTCTTGTATTTTCCATAGAGGAAGCATTTCAGCCTTTCTTGCCTGCCGACAGAATTGTAGACCGTCAGCGACGGATGCTCATGCCCCATTATAAGCACATTCGCGTCGTTTAGCGCGTTGGGGGGCTCCTCCCCGTGGAAGAAAAGGCAATCCTTCATCCTCGCCTCCTGCCTGTATATGCTGAGATTGAAGGGCTCCTTATAGCGCTCAACAAAATTGTCGTGGTTTCCTTTTATCAGGACAAGCTTCACCTTCTTGTCCTTCGCGAAGTTTATGAAGTCGTAAAGCTCGTTGAACTCGGCCTCTTCAACCTTCGAAAACTCGTTCTTTATGTCCCCATCTACAATAATCTGCTTTGGTTTCCTTTTTTCTATCGCTTCTGCCAGGCTTTCTGTGATGCCCCTAAGGTTTACCTGCGGGAGCAGCGCCCCCCTCTTTGCTGTTATTGCTTCGTAACCAAGATGGAGGTCCGCTACGACTAACGCCGACAGTTCCTTTACGAATGCTATCGGCTGGCCTTCAATGAGCTCTATGCCGTTGTCAAGCATCATAAAATCATTTCTTCTCTATCATCTCCATTACAGAGCTGTGCAGCTTCTGGAGGTACATGTGCTTGCTCTTCATCATTATTACGTCCGCATGCCCGAACGTTATCATCTTGTGCGAGAACGGCGATGGTATATCTGTCTTTATGACCTTGTGCTTTATCTCCTTTCTTCTCAGCTTGTTGAGTATCTCCTGCGCCCTCGGAAGGTCCATTACGTCATTGAGGATCTCCCTGTAGGTTTCCTTCAATATAGGAAAGTTCTGGTCTATGCGCTCGACCGCGTTGAGGAGCAGATGCGAATTGATCTGCTGCTTCCCTACGCTGATCTTCCAGCCCTTGTAGTTCTTTAATATCATGAAGCTCCTTCCGGCTACATGCCTGAACCTCCTTTTCATCATCTCTGTCTTCCTTATGTTGTGCTTTATCGTTATCGAAACGTCTGTCTCCGAAAGCTCCTTGACCGCGTTCTCTATCTGCTTCTTCGTTATCGATATGCCCCCTGTGTTGAGGACGAAGCCGTTGTCGCTGACCATTATCCCTATGTCCTCGTCAATGAGCTCTCCTATCTCTATCGCGAATACCCTTGCGAGCGCGTCATTGATTCTCCTTCCAAAAAGCGCGTGGAATATTATGTAGAAGTTCCCCGAGTCTATGTCCTGCGTTTCCTCTATGAGCATGAACCTGTCGTTCGGGAGCTCTTTCGCGAATAGGAGCTGCTCGGCAAAGTATCCGAAAACCGCGCTTTTGGCTGGGTCGTCCATCGGAAACTTATTCAGGAATTCGCTTACTTCCTTCGGCATTGCCTTGAATGCGCTTCTCTTCTCCAATGCCTTTTCGACTACCTTCGAGAACTCCCTCCTAAATGCACCAATCCCGTTGGCGAGCTCGTAGCTCAACGGCAACTGTTCGGAGAACCACGGAGGAATAGTTGGACTGTCTGCCTTCGCCTCGCTGACATAGCACTTCATTCCTTTTGAATATTCGAACTTGTAGAGCTTGCCGGCGAGCGTGAATATGTCGCCGGGCTTCAGCCTTATGAGGAATTCTTCTTCTATGTTGCCTACCCATTTCTTGTTGGCTGTGAAGACGTTGACGGCGACCTCGTCTGGTATCGTCCCTATATTCAGCATGTATATCGCCTGGGCGAGCCTCCCGCGCTTGCCGAATGTGCTGGTGTTGGCGTCGAACCATATCTTGCCATAAACTTTCCTGCTTTCCAGGCCCACATAGTTCCCCGCGAGATAGTTTATCACTGACATGAAGTCCCTCCTCTCCAATGTTGCGTAGGGATAAGCCCTCCTTACGACCTCGAACGCCTTGTCTATGCCCCATTTGGACGTCAACGACATTCCAACTATCTGCTGTGCAAGTACGTCGAGCGCGTTCTTCGGTATCGAGAATGTGTCAAGGTGCCTTTTCAGCGCTGCGTCAAGCATCACGGTGCATTCGACGAGGTCGTCCCTGTCTAGCGCTATGAGTTCCCCCTTTGCGGTGCTTTTGAAGGAATGGCCCGCCCTCCCTATACGCTGGATCGCCCTTGTCACGCTCTTCGGGGAACCGAGCTGCACGACGTTGTCTATCGAGCCTATGTCCACCCCCAATTCAAGGCTGGTGGAAGTGACAGCGCACTTCAGCGAGCCCTTTTTGAGAAGGTCCTCCACCTCCATGCGTATGTCCCTTGACAACGAGCTGTGGTGGGCCGCGATGTCCTCCCCGTAATTGAACCTTTTCTTCAGATTGAAGACCACCCGCTCTGTGCCGCTCCTCGTATTGGTGAATATGAGCGTTGTCCTGTTGGCTTTTATTATGCCGTTGATCTTCTTGTAAAGCTCGTCCTCTATAATGTTGCTTTCCGTGTATATTAGGTCCTTTACAGGGCTCACTGCGCAGACCTCGAGCTTCTTGCTCCATGACGCATCGACGACCTTGCACTCCCGTGGGGTGCCGTTGTCTACACCGACAAGGAACTTGGCTGCCTCGTCTATCGGATGGAGCGTCGCGCCCAGGCCTATCCTCGTTATCTCATTGCCGACCATCTCAGCAAGCCTCTCTATCGTCAACGACAGATGCACGCCGCGCTTGTTGCTCGCCAGCTCGTGTATCTCGTCTATGATTATGTATTCCAGGCCTTTCAGGTGCTCGACGAACCTCTTCGAGTTTATTATTATGGCGAGGCTTTCCGGCGTAGTGACGAGTATGTGGGGCGGGTGCGAAAGCTGTTGCCTGCGCTCCTGCTGCGTCGTGTCTCCGGTCCTTACCGCTATCGTGACCCGCTTTATCTGCCCCTTTCCCCCTGCTGCTTCTGCGCCGGCTATGGATCCATATATTTCATCCAGGGGCTTTGTGAGGTTCCTGTGTATGTCGTTGTTAAGTGACCTTAACGGGGACACGTACAGGCAGTATATCCTGTCTTCCAGGTTGCCTTCCCGGGAATACTCGAAGAGCCTGCTTATTATCGAGAGGAAGGCTGACATCGTCTTTCCGGAGCCTGTCGGCGCTGTTATGAGCACGCTCTGCTTCTCTGCAATGAGCTTGAACGCGAACTGCTGCGGGGGCGTCAGCCCCTCGAAGTTTTTCGCGAACCATTCCTTGACGTGCGGGTCAAGGACCGCGAGGCTCTCCCTGTCTGGGAACGGCTTTTCAAGGTGCTGTATCACAAAACCACGAAATCGGGAGTATATACTCAACTTGAAATGCTAAATAATGAGAGCCTGTTTTATATATGCTGAATTATAAGACTGCGGCTTCCGGTCCGCCCTGCTTAACCCCTTGTGCCTTCGTAGATCTCTGCCGCTCCCCGAAGCATCACGAACGCGAACAGTATCCCGACAAGAACATATCCCGCTATGACAGGGAAACCGCTAACGTAGACGAGTATCATATATGAGAACGTGAGTATCTTGACCACGTTTATCGCCGCCCTGCTCGCATTCGACGTGTATATGACCCTCGCAAAACCCGACTTCATCTTCGAGGATGTGCCTCTTGCCGCCATTATCGCGTCTGCGAAGGAGTGCCTGAGGACAACGGCGATCAGCAGCGCCAATGGCACTATCCCAACGAAAGAGAAAACGATCCACATCGAATACTCGGCGAACCTGTCGCCTGCGACGTCCATCCTCGGCCCGAACTTCGCGTGCCTGGATATCCTTGACTTGTATGGGGACACTTTTTCTATGGACTTCCTGTCCCTGAACAGCGCGGCGCCCAGATAGTCGGAGAACGACACCTTGCCCTTGCTGAGCTGCCACACGGCAAGGAAGCCGTCGACTGCATCGAGCACTATCGATATTACGAATATTGAGATGGTCACAAGGGCGTTGAATCTTATCAGTATGAGGTAGACCACTATAATTATCAGTGCAGTGCGTATCAGCGTCGCCGCGTCTGCAGCCCTCATTCGCATCATTGCTTATGGATTAGACTGCGCCCGTCCTTGCAGCCAACAATGCCGGCAGCGAGAACGCCAGCGCCGTGAACGTTATCACGAACACTATAACGAGCACTATCGCCATCATCGCCAGCAGCACGCCCAGGCTCCTCAGCCTGCTAACCTTTTGCTGGGACGCGAGCGCTACCACAAGCATTATGAAGCTCCATATGCCCCCGAATACTGTGAATAGGACCAAGCCCGGCGTAGAGAACAGCGTCAGCCAGTAGAACATAGCTGTCGGCAGGGCGGCGAACGCGTATGCGACAAGGGTCTTACTGTAGAGTCCATTCCATACCCTGAGGAAGAACTTCCCCACGAGCTGCACTATGGCTGCGTCTATGAAGAAGCCTATCGGAACGAGCACGAAGAGCACCAGCGCAGCCGACCCCGCCATTGCGGCGAAATGCGACCACGAGAGGTTATAAAACCCGTTGGCGCCTAAGCCCAGGCTGGAAGTTATCGGGAGCCCGGCAAGTTGCATTACCAGCGCAGCAACGAACGCTATCACGAAGCCGAACAGAGCGAACGGATAATAGAATTTCAGCGCGTCCTTTATGCTGAAGTTTACAGTAGACTCCTTTTCGGGAGCTGTGAAAGCCCTGAATCCCTTCCTTATTCCCTTGTTGAGGTCCATTTACTCACAGGATGCTATTGCTGCGAAAGGCTTTAAAGGTTTACATGAAGCTCGCGAGGTTGAACTGTTTCGTCGGGTTCTTGCCGCTGGTCCCCATGCCAAAGATGTTCTCTATCTCTTCCTTTATCAAAATGACCCGCTGCTTTATGTACGGCTCAAGATCGTAGCGGTCCGCCAGGTCTATCGCGGTGTTGAGGTATTTCTCTATGCCTCCCTTTGATATGGTCAATACAAGCTTCCCGCTGCAGCGCTTGCATTTGCCTATCAAAGGCACACGCCTGTACTTCGCGTTGCACGATATGCACCTGAATGTCTGCTTCGAGAACGAATGCAGGTTGCCCATAAGATCAGGTATGAAATGGCTTAGGATGAGCCTGCGGGCGGTGTCCGCCTTGTCTATGCAGTAAAGCTTGTCCATCAGGCTGAACTGGTGCATGATCTTCTCCTGCATGGATTTCATTTTCGTGTACATGCTGCGCTTCGGCGCCTTCTCCAAGGCAAGGGAGCTACTGCCGTGCGTGAACATCAGGTTGCCGAATGCTGCCTCTGTGTTGAGCCTTGAGGAGACGCGCTCTATCGAAAGCTCCCCTGGCATGGCCCTCTCGAGGGTCTTGTCATAGAACTCCTTGCTGTAGCTTTCCGCCACCTCCATGTCCCACACCTCGTCATCAACCTCCTCGGGGTGCACGTTCGCCGTCAGTATTATCGGGGCGTCCATGGTCCCCCCAATCGTTGATGGGAGATAGTGCTTCGAGAAGTTTATCAGCGCATCGAGGAGCAGCATCGTGGTGTCCTCGTCGCCGTCGCAGTTCCTCCTCCTGGCTGTTATGGTGTATGGATGCGCGAAGCCCACGTTCGCGTCTGTGAAGCCTATTATCCTGCACAAGACGCCGCATGAGGTATGCGGCGACAGCGTCACCACGCAGTGGCCGAGTAGCTCTTCAATGGTGCTCGCATTGTAGAACGGCTTTTGCTTGTAGTACCTCTCGAGCAGCTCGTCCACAAACTGCGACACCCTGAGGAGGTACTGGGCGCCGCGCGTGTTGAGCAGCACGTCCTGGTGCTTCAGCTCCACGAGCTGGCCTTCATCGTCGAGCGGATTGCCTAGATAGTCTGTCTCATAGCCGAGCTTCTTCAGGGCCTCTATGCTGACCGAAACTTCTTTTGGATAGAAATGGGTCATCGGGGCGTCGGTCGCATCAAACCTCGCCGTGCCGTCCTTGAATATCGATATGCTGTGCATGCTCCTCAGTATGCCCTTCTCCATGGGCTCTGTCTCCTTGTTCTTGTTCACGAGCCCCTTCACCCCTTTCACGAGCTTCGGTATGCGCTGCTGCTCTATTCCGAGCGAAGAGGCGGCCAGCTCTACCATATTTATAAGGTCCACCGACTTAGTCTCGTGGCTTTTTGTGTAGCCGCCGCATATCTCGCACGTGTCTGAGCCGGACTTCCTCCCGCAGCGCCCGCACACCCGCTCTATGTACGCCCTGCAGCTGTGCTTTGTGCAGTAAGCAGAGGCCAACGGTTCCCCCCCCTCGCTGCACCTATATCTCGCGGTGTCGACGCTTATGCTTGACGAGCCGAACTTCCTCTTGTCTTGCATGTATGCCTTTGTTATGTTCCTCTCCTTGCCTCCGTATTCCTCTATCGGAAAGAGGACGCTGGGAGGGGGCTTCATGAGCCGCTCCCTGGCCTTCTCGGGCCTTCCCATGCGGCCGCCTATCCTAGTTGAGCGCTGCATTACCTTGAATGGCGCCGCCGCGTTTACCATGTCCAAAGAGAGCGCCTGCTCGCCTGCATAATCTTCCAGTGTGGTGCATCCCTGGTCGATTTCTGCATTGGAAGAAAAGCCGAGCGAGGCGATCAGGCTCTGCGCGTCGCTCCCCTTGATTGTTATCGAACCGTTGGCCTCCAGATGCGGTATGCAGAGGCGCTCGACGGCAAGTACCGCCGCGTCCTTTTGGATAGAAAACTCTGAGAGCGCGAGCTCCTCGACCTCGAAAAGCTTTTTGGTTTGGAGCTTCGCCTTCGAGATTGCATTGGCTATGCCCTTCAGCTCCCCTGCTGTGAGGTCGCCGTAGTCGTATGTGTACCTTGGATGCATCGGGACACCGTATTCCTTCGAGAGCGCGTATGCCTCCTTGAAGGAGCTTATCTGCGGCAGCTCTCCCTTGTACGACGTTGAAAGGAGCTGCGCGTTCCAGTATTCCTCTACATAGCTCGTCGGCTGCATCACTGTATTGGTCTTCTTGAAGTCCCCTGTAGTTATGAGTATGTCCCCCACCGCTATGATCTTCCTTATCCTGTCTTTTAGGATAAGCGCCTCATCTGCGCTGTTTATCCTCAATGCAGAGCCGTCGTCGAGCTTGACGAACGGCCCCTCTATCGTGTCGACTGGCATGGCTATGCAGCCCTTGCCCGGCTTTTCCACCTTGAGCTGCGTCCCTGTCGCTATGAACTCGTCGAGTATTATCATCGAGGCTGGGCTGAGCCCCTTTGCCGCTATCCCTGTGAACCTCGACCTTCCGTACCTGAGCCTGAAAGCGCCCGGGAAGTTCGGGTATGAAAGCACAGGGCGTCCAGCGACCAGCTCTTCCAGGAAGACCGCGACAGCGCCGCTCTTCTGCAGCTGCCCCTTGTCTATCTTGTCGGCCCTTATGAGGTTGTTGAGCCACGACCAGTCAAGGCCTGCATTCTTCGCGTGCTTCAGCACGCTCTTCGCCTTCTGCGCTATTCCCTCGCAGAGGACGAGCGCAGCTCCGCCCCTGACCCTGTTAGAGATGAGCTCCTCCTTGCCATTGGCGTCGAGGCGCTTTATGTTCTTGTGCATCGACACCTCCATCTCCTCTGTGGGTATGCCGTCCACGCAGACCGGGCAGTTTTCCACTATAACCCTTATGTCCGCCTCCTTTGGGTAGTATTGCAGGCGTGCTATCCTAGAATGGTAGAGGTTTATCTCTTCAACGTATCTCTCGATCTCGCGCTTCTGCGCCTTGTAGGAATCTATGCCCAGGCGCTTCCTGCAGTAATCAGCTATCGTAACAGAGAGGGCGGCGCTGGTCCCTCCCGCGCCCCTTATCGGCCCTGCGAATAGGAGCGCCACGTATGTTGAACCGTCAGGATTCTTATGCAGTGTTGCGCGCACGAAGCCCTCTGTCGGAGCTACGAGGACTCCCTCTGTCAAGACAGCAAGCCCGACCCTGACGGCAATTGTGAGCCTTTTCTCTACAGGGGAGGCGAACCTCTCGCTGGTGCATATCTCGTCAGCCATCGCGAACGCGAGCTCCTGCCTCGACTTCAGGTTCTTCTGGCGTATTATCTCAGCCAGGCCCTCTATCCCTGTTATACCCTCTATCCTCGAAGGGAGGTCGAGCGCGGGCTTTATCTCGACGAATGTTTCTGGATCGTAGCCCCTGGATCTAGCTTCGCTGGCTGTTGCATAGGCGTTGTCTAGGTACCCCTTCAGCTGGTCGAAATATTCGCGATTGTCCATCTTATCCCCCAAGACGGGCAACACGTTTGCAGTATGCAAGGATCATTGCGCCTGCGCTTTGCTCCTGTTTATGCTTATGCTTCTTACCTTGTAGAGCCCTGAAAGCTTCGATGCGGCGCGCCTATAAGCTTCCTTCACTATCTGCCTGTTCTGGCTCGCCGCCTCTACCATGAATATCGGTTGCCCCTCCTTTATCCTTGCGGCAACGCCTATGGGCCTTCCGAACGCGAGGCTCATCCCCTTCGAGAGACGGTCTGCCCCTGCGCCCACTGCCATCTTGTGCTCCCTTATGACGTTGTGCGGATAAACGAGAACCTTGAAGGAGTAGTTGCCCGGGAGGTTCGCCTCCAGATACCTGTTGGCCATCTGCCTTGCGGACTCGAGCGCATTGGACCTCAGCTGCATGCTGTACCTTGAATCCAATGTGAACCTTGTGTCATATTTGTCGCTCCTTGTGCCCATGTTGAATATTATTATGCTTCTTCTTGGCATCGCCCTGACGTAGTTCTTCTTCTGCTTCTTCAGCGAGTACCTTGACCACGCCTGCGAATCTATGTTCCTGAAAGTCCTAGCTGGCCTAAGCCTTGCCATGAATAAACACCTTTTAGCATTAGCTAGTTTAGCATTAGCTAGTATCTTTTATGCAGCAACCTATAAAAAGATTTGTCCGATTGCAAGGATATAACGTCAATAAAAGCAGTCACGGTATGCAAGGTATTTTAGGATTATGCTTCGATATTGGATTATGGGAAAGGGGGATGCCATGGACATAGTTGACAATGCGTTGAACAGGGAATCTTTCGATACTGACACAGACTCCAACCTCTTCAGGGCAAGGGTGCTTGTCTGCGGAGTGGGAGGGGGAGGCTGCAATACAGTGAACCGCATAAGCAAGCTGAACGTCAAGGGGGCGGTGCTTGTGGCAGTGAATACTGACAAAAAGCACCTTGTCAGCCTCGACCCCTCGATAAAAAGGGTTTTGATAGGAGGAGCGATAACCAGGGGATTGGGGGCGGGCGGCTTCGCAGAGATAGGCGCAAAAGCTGCCGAGTTTTCAAGGAGCGAGATCATGGAGGCGATGCGCGACGCGAACCTGGTGTTCATAACAGCGGGCTTGGGAGGCGGCACGGGAACAGGCGCGGCCCCGATAATAGCGCGCATGGCGAAGGAGCAGGGAGCAATAGTCGTGTGCATGGTGACGTTCCCGTTCGCCTTGGAGAGGATAAGGCTCAACGTGGCGAGAAAGGGCATAGAGGAATTGGGGAACAACGCAGACACGCTCATAGTGATAGACAACCAGAAGCTCGTCAACCTCTATCCGAACCTCGCGATAGAGCAGGCATTCAGGGTCGCGGATGAGATTGCCTCGCATGCTGTAGCCGGCATAACAGAGACGATAACAACCCCAAGCCTGATAAACCTGGACTTCGCGGACGTGAGGTCCATCATGACCAATGGAGGCTTATCGATGATAAGCGTTGGTGAGGGCAAGGGAGTCAACAAGGTAGAGGAAGTTGTGGCGAACACGCTTAGGAACAAGCTGCTCGACGTTGATTACGAGAACGCCAGCGCGATGCTTCTGCACATAACAGGAGGCCCTGACATGACGCTTGGGGAAGCGAACGAGATCGGGTCTAAGATAACGAACGCGGCGGCGCCCAACGCGAACGTGCTCTGGGGAGCGCGCGTCGACCCGGACTTCAAGGAGAAGGTCGAGGTAATCGCGATATTCACAGGCGTCAGGAGCTCTTCAATGATGGGGACAGGAGGAGCGAAGAAGTATGATGAGGACGACAGCGGCATACCCATGATCTGAATCACAGGCTCTGCACGGTTGTCGGGGCGTTTAGTGTTTTGTCCCTCTCAAGCTGGAAGACGGCCGAATCAGCTATCTGCTTGAGCGACTCGTCATGCGTTATTATGAAGACTTGTTCCACTACCTTTGGGAGCGTGTCGCTCAGGACAGAGATGAGCTTCTCTATTCCGTTGGAATCTATGCTGTGCGTGGGTTCGTCGAGTATAAGCCACTTCAGGTTCGGCACTATGACCATTGCGAGCGCTATGCGCATGGTAAGGCAGGCTATGCTCCTCTCGCCGCCGCTCGCTATCGAGTCTATCGAGACCCACGAGTCTGCCCCGTCGAGCTGCGTGTTCGTCTCTAGGAGATAGTCGTCCATCTTTGCCTCCAGCTTTATGGTGCTGTAGTCTGCATAAGGATAAAGCTCGGGCCATATGGACTGCATTATCGCGTTGATTGAGCTGACCAGCCTGTCCCTCAGTGCGGCCTCTGTCTCGATCAGCGAGCCCTTGAATATGTTGAGGCTCGAAAGCATCGACCTTTTCCTCGCTATCTGCTCCTCGATGCGCCTGAACGAGCTTATGGTCTTCTGCTTTTCCTGGATCTGCGTTTCCACGCTGGAGAGATAGCGCTTGTTGGATTCTATCCTTGATGCCGCCTCTGCCTCTTTCGCCGAGAGGCCTGTCAGCTCTTCCTGCAATGCATATATCAGCTGGTCGTCGACCCTTATCGCTGCATGCTCTGCTTCCTTCTCCTTGGCGAGCGCCCTGAGTTTCCCTATCTCTGCCAGATACGCCCTCTTTCTGGAGAGCTTCTCCATATCCATGGATAGCTTCTCCAGCTTTTCTTTGAACTGGCTGTATTCCCTATGCTTCTTGTCGTACGTCTCTGCGGAAGCTTCCCGTGCCTTCGCCTTCGCTGTCACAATGCCCTTGAGCTCGGCGCTCCTTTTCTCTGAACCTGAATACCTTTCAAGCCTCTCCCTTTTCAGGCGGAGTTCCTCTATCTCTGCCTTCGCGCCCTTCAATGCGCCATCCTGCTTCGCTATCGATAGGGATAATCCGGCGATGAGGCCCCCTAGCTGCGCGATCTGCCTTTTCTTTGCATTGAGGAGCTCTTTTCTCATCTCTGTAGGCAGCTCCCGCTCGCATATCGGGCACTTGCTCAGGTGCTCCCCCAGCTCTTTCGACCACCTGCTTGCCTCGCTGAGTTCAGCCTTCCTCGCGAGGTTTTCTTCTTTCATTTTCTCAAGGGACTTTGTCTCGCGGTCAAGGCTTTCCTCCAACGCCCCTATGTCACTGCCCTTCAGCTCGAGGCGCAATCTTTCAAGTTCCTGCAATTCTCCATTGACCGCATTAAGCGCAGCCTCTGCATCAGAGAGCTCCTTCTGCGCCCTGCGCTCACCTGCCCTCAGGCCGTTTATTTCGCCTTCAAGGGCGCTTGCCTTAGCCTTACCCTCCAGGAACTCCTTTTCAGTGTCCTTCTCGTCTATATGCAGGCTGTCTATCTTCTTGATCTCTTCAGCAAGCGTTGACTCCTTTGACCTCATCTTGAGGATCTCTTCGCCTATCCTTCTTTTGGCATCAGAATCCTTCCTTGCGAGCGTGAGCCTCTTCGACGTTTCATCCATGCGCCCCTTGAGCTCTCTCGATTCGAGCGCTAGCTTTTCCTGCATGCGCCCTGTATCGCGCTTCTCCTTTGCAAGGCCCTCTAGCTGCGCTGTGAATCCTTCTATGTCTATGCCTGAAAGGGTCTGCTGCTCTGCCTCTATGAAAGCGCGCGTGCTGTTTATCAATGATGTGATGTTCTCCTCTGCCGTGGCGAAGTTGTCCAGGCCGAGCATCTCGTCTATGCTCCTCTTGCGCTCCCCCTTTGCCAAGTCAAGGAAATAGTTGAGCTGGTTCTGCTGGGCGTATATCGCCCTTGAAAAAGTGTCGTAATCCACCTTCAGCAATTCCTGTATTGTTTCGGTGACCCTCTCGGGCTGCGTCTGCAGGTATCTCCCATCATGCTCGAGCACCGCCTCGCTGGGGGATTTGGGGCTTATCCTTCTTGTGACGCAGTAGGCGCTGCCCTCTGCCTCGAAGACGAGCCGCACCTCCGCGCTCCTTTCGTGGGAAGGCCGGTTCATTATTATGTTCGACAAGGAAACACGCTTGCTAGCCAGATCTGGGAAGTTACCGAATAGGGCGTATGAGACCGCATCTACAACAGAGCTCTTCCCAGAGCCCATTATGCCTATGAGTACGTTGACCCCCTTCCTGAACTCTATCATCGTGTCCTTGTGGGTCTTCCAGTTCTTCAGCTCTATCGACTTTATCATGCTCCCCTGTCTATTATCGCTAAGAAAGACAAATAAGCTTTCGTCTGCCCGGGAAAGCTGCGCCCGGGATGGCGTTGGCAGCAGGCAGAAAAAGGGTTGGGGGCTTTAA
>CAYMJD010000015.1:0-16147 GCA_964390895.1 Microcaldota archaeon | reverse complement strand
CTCGCGGTCGGAAAAAGATATAAATATCACCTAAAACATAATACCAATTGAGAGGGGTGGTAGGGTTGAGAAAACAAACAAAAGTTAGTGGAACCAGCGAGACCATGCAGATCAGCGAAAGCAACAATCTCGCAAGGACACGCGAGAAGGCAATAGCCGCACTTAAAGACACCGACCTCGATTGCATATACGAGGCGAAAGCCATGGACAGGAACAACAAAAGCGTCGACACGGCCCTTAAAGTGATACTGGCCGAGAAGCTTGTCGACAGCATACATATGGCAAAGAGATATGCGAGAAAAGCCAGATTCAAGAAAGTGAATGCGTCCGCTGTCTTCATAGCGGCGCAGGAGAACAGATGGTAAAAGGCCAGCAATCACGTGTTGGGCGCCTTTTTTAGTGCGCCCCGCACCCATCGGCGAAAGGACCGCCCCTATGCAACTACAAGCTTTACCAAACCGTCGACATCCTCTTTTTCAAGCCCGTATCCTTTCTCAAAGAAGGCGTACACCTCCTTTTCGTTTGAGTCCCTAAGCGCCAGGCTCGCCATCCTTCCCAGCAAGGGCAAATAATCTTTCACCATGTCCTTCGAGTTCGCGTGTATAATCCTTGAAAGCCTTTCCGCAAGCGCCCTGTCCTTCTCCTTCTGGGGCTTCGCCCTGCTGAGCTCGCTGATTATCTTCGGAAAGCCGTACCTTTCGAACCTTGAAGGGTACTCTGATTTGGAGAGCGCGACCCCGGAAGACATCATAACATTCATGTACCTCCAAAGCCCATAATGCTGCGACCTCGACGCCCTCGTGAAGAACATCGTCGCATCGGAAAGGTTCCTGAACGCTTCGCTTATCTCGCCGTTTCTCTTGTACCTTCTTGCTATGTTCTCCTCTATCCAGCGCACCAGCATGTCGTTGTCCACGTCGCAGTCGCCTATTGCTATCAGCGGCGCGCTGAGCGTGTTCGAGAAAAATATCTTGTCCAACGTGTAGAAAACGTCGTTCTTGACGTCCCGCATGCCTATCGAATGCATGAGCTCCTCCTCGTTTTTGTCGTAATCCATGAACACTGCCATGTCGTTTAGGGCGCTCCTTACGTCCCCCTTGCACCTCTGCGCTATCGCATCTATCGCAGACCTTGACACTTTTATGCCTCTTTCCTTCGATATGGCAACCAGAAGCGCCGCTATCTCCTTTGGGTCGACCTTCTTGAATTCGATTGCCTCTGTTATCCCTCTTAGGAAGGATATGCCCCTGTCCCACATGTCGTTCGCTATGAATATTATGGGGGCCCGAGAGCTCTTTATAAGCTGCAGTATGGGCCTGCTCGCCCCTGCGTCGAACTTCGACGCGAGCTCGTCTATTTCGTCCAGTATTATGACATTGCTCCTGCCGAATATGCTCTTGGAGCTAGCTGCCGGGAGCAGTATCCTTTCTATAGAACTCGCATCCCTGTAGTCGCTGGCGCTTAGCTCAACAGGATTCCAGCCGAATTCCTCCGCGAGCGCGCGGACCGACGCGCTCTTTCCTGTGCCCGGAGGGCCGAAGACCATCAAGGGGCTGCGCTTCGCCCCCCTGTTTACGGAATTGGCGAACCCCCTGAGCTTCAGGACCGCGCCTTTGTTGCCTATGATGCCGTCAAGCGTCCCCGGCACATAGAGCTCCGCCTCCCTATCCATAGTAGCACATTTTTATTCTTTGTGACAAATACTTATAATAACAGCTGTCAATATACATAAGCGGCCTCTTATGGTGATTGGATACCGAAAGACAAGAAGATTGAAAATGCGCCTGCGCACCTTGCTATAATTCCCGATGGCAACAGGAGATGGTCAAAGGAGAACAGGCTGAATCTCTTCAGGAGCTACAATTACGGCATAAGAAAGTTCATAGACGTGAGCCTGTGGGCGAAGGAGATGGGCGTAAAGACCATCTCTGTCTGGGCCCTCTCCTCCGACAACATAAGTGGCAGGAGCGCGTCCGAGCTCAACACGCTCTCAAGGCTTTTCATAAGGGCATCGAAAGACCCGCAGATACTTGCGCTGCTTGAGAAGAACGGCACTAGGGTCAGGGTCGTAGGCAACATGGGCCTCCTCCCGAAGAAGCTCAGGGACTCGCTGAATAGACTGGAGGCTAGGACCAAAGGATACAAGGATTTCTCGATAAACATACTGGTCGGTTATGGGGGTAGGGAAGACATAATGCACGCTGTGAGGAAGATATTGGCAGAGAAGGGGAGCAGCCTCAGGCTCAATTACGAAACAATAAAAAGGAATCTCCTCACGGCCATACTGCCAGACGTCGATCTGATCATAAGGACGTCGGGCGAAATGCGTCTCTCCGGCCTGCTCCCGTGGCAGGGCAGCTACTCAGAGCTTTATTTCTCCAAGAAATACTGGCCCAGCTTCACAAGGGAGGATCTCACGAAGGCCATAACGACGTTCTCCAAGAGGAAAAGGAGGTTCGGCAAATAATCCAGTGTTTCGATGGCTGAAAGCGGTTCAATGCTAAAGTACGGAAGGATGTTCGAGAAGGGCCTTCCAACAGCAAAGCTTCTTTTTGCGGTCCTTGTCGCTGTGTCAATCGTTTTCGGGATTGCCTCTGTAGCGCTGGCGCACTACGCAGCGCTGCCCGCCGGGCTCTCCTATGCGGCGATAAGCGGGTTCATGGTCGGCATAATAGCTATAACAGTGCCGACGCTCGTAACGACCATATTCGTCAAGATATTCACCAGAAAAGTCGCGATGAAGCACCTTCTCTTCATAGCCTTCGCTGCGGCGCTCGCTTTCTCCGCATATCTATTGATAAGCAGCTTCCTTTATGTAGCTTTCGGGAGCACGGTAGCAGTGATAATGGTGGTCGTGGGCGCGGCGAGCATATTCGGGTGGTGGTTCTTCGCTGGGAGGATGGTCTTTCTGAGATCTAGCATGAGCATACCCATGGCCCTGATACAGCCCACCCTCTATATCTTATTCTACATACCAACGAGCAGGTTCATATTCGCGGAGAGCATACCCACGAACGTGCTCCTTGTGAAACTCTACCTAGGGATATTCGTCTTCGCTGTAGTGATATACTCGATAATGTACCTTTTCGACAAGCCATTGAAGAAAACCCTGAAGTTCGCAGGGATAGGGTCGTTCTCGGCGATGCTGCAGGACTGGCTCTTCGGGATAAGCACCTACAAGGCATTCAACGAGCGCTACGGCTATGCGACAAATGTTAGCGTCGATACCATGGTATTCTCAAACTCGAAGGCAGACGGCATACTCTTCATGCCTAACATACACTACGGGCTCTTCGGGAGCATAGGCGGCAGCAATTTCCCCTATCTCATAGAGAGGTACAGCCTCGCGAAGCACAAGGCCACGACATTCGTCATGCACACGGCAATAAACGAGGACTTCAATCCAATCTCGGCAGGCCAGATATCTAGGCTTAGGAATGTCCTAGACGCTTCCCTCCTCAAAAGGAACGCGAGGAACGAGCCAATGGGGTTCTCCTATGCCGAGCACGGCCATTCCAAGGTTGCGCTGCTCTCCTTCGGAAAGAGCGCGATAGCGGTGCTTTCCAGGGCTCCGGAGGTAACAGAGGACGTCGCCCCGGAGGTTTCCATACTTTTCAGGAAGCTCCTCGAGAGCAGCACAGGGAAGCGCATAGTGCTCATAGACGCGCACAATTCCAGGTATGAGACAGCCAGCAAGGACGACCTCGCAGGGGTGAAGATGGACACGAGCCACATGAACGACTACCTTGGGGCCATAAAGGCGCTCAAGACGCTGCATAGATCAAAGGGAACAAGGGCGGGCTTCGCCTCGACAGAGCTCTACAACCGAATGGGCGCGCCGAAGGATCTCGCAAGGGGCAACCTCAATGCAGCCGTATTCAGGTTCAACGGCTTCGCCTATGCGATGCTGCAGTTCAACTGCAATAACATGCTACCCTCCCTCAGGAACTCCATATGCAGCTACGTATCAAAGATGTACAAGGTCAATGCAGAAGTGCTGACGACAGACACCCACGCAGTCAACTCGATAGGGGTGCCGGCCAGCAACGTCCTAGGGAGGCACACCAGGTTCAGCGACCTCAAGGGCCCTATAGACGAATGCATGGCCGCGGCGCTCGCGAACGTGAGAGAAACCAAGATGGCGCACTCGTCGGCAGAGCTGAAGAACTTCATGATATGGGGATACAACTCGAGGGAGCGCATACTTACGGTGCTGAATTCCATATCCTCGCTGGGAAGGGTGATGGTTCCTGTGCTCGTAGCCATAGGCTTCGTTGCCGCAGCATGGTTAATATACGTTATATGAACATTGGATAAATGCGGAAAGCAAAGGTGTTGGTTTGAAAAACTCTACAAAAGGCGTGCCGGTCCAAAAGGCCATAGGCAGCATAGGCGCAGAAGTCACGATCAAGGGGTGGATACACAGGAAGAGGAGCAGCGGCGGCAAAGCATTCGTTGTTGTAAGAGACAGAACAAACACGATACAGTGCGTAGTGGACAAAAGCGCTGTCTCTGAAAAGGAGTGGGGCGAGATAGACAAGGCTTACCTTGAATCGAGCATAATAATAAGGGGAATCATAAAAAAGGACGAGAGGGCCCCCAACGGCGTAGAGCTGGAGACAAAGGAGCTGAAAGTCGTGCATTCGGGCGAGCAGTTCCCCATAACAGAATACCAGAGCGCAGAGTTTTTGCTTGACGTGAGGCATTTGTGGCTGAGGAGCCAGAGGCTAATCGCCGCCATGAAGGCAAGGTCATACGTGTTCAGGTATGCGAGGAACTTCCTAGACAGACAGGGCTTTTTCGAGATAACCCCTCCCCTGATAACGAAGGCAGGGGGAGAGACAGGAGCAAACCTTTTCGAGGTGGACTACTTCGACCAGAAGGCCTATCTGACAGAATCGTCGCAGCTCTACGCAGAGGCGATGATATACTCCCTTGAAAAAGTTTACTCGTTCGCGCCATCGTACAGGGCAGAGAAATCAAGGACAGTCAAGCACCTCGCGGAATACTGGCATCTGGAGCCGGAGATGGCGTATTTCGACAACAGGAAGAACATGGCGCTGCAGGAAAAGCTGGTGAGCCACCTAGCCAACAGGCTCGGAAGAGAGAACCCAGACATATTGAAAACCTTTGGCGTGGATCCAAAGGAATTGCTTAAGATAAAAGCCCCGTTCAAAAGGATCACGTACGACAAGGCGATAGAGCTCCTTAACGAAAAGGGATCGCAGAAGAAGTGGGGCGACGATTTTGGGGTTGAGGAAGAGAAGCTGCTCACGGAAAGCGAGGACAAGCCGATATTCGTCTACAACTGGCCGAAGGAGATAAAGGCGTTCTACATGCCGGTAAACCCGAAGGACAGCCGCACTGTCCTGTGCGCCGACATGCTGGCTCCGCATGGCCACGGCGAGATAATAGGGGGCAGCGAAAGGGAGTGGCGCTACGATGAGCTGCTGGAAAGGATGAAGGAATCAGGCATCAATACTGAAAATTACCTGTGGTACCTCGACCTCAGGAAATACGGTTCGGTACCGCATGCAGGCTTCGGCTTGGGGATAGAGCGCGTCATAAAATGGCTGCTCAACCTAGACCACATACGCGACGCGATACCCTTCCCGAGAATGATAAACAGGGTTGCGCCATGACGCTGATTCAATGCTGCTGACATACCTTTTTCCGATAGCCGCCCTGCTCGTGACCATACTCGAAGCCTTTAGGTCAATGCAATACGCAAAGGAGGCAAGGTTCAGGTATGCGGGAAGCATGGCGGTAGCCGTGCTATACGCGGTAGTCATATGGGTCCTTGCAGGCCTCCCGTTTCCGGAATTCCTCCTCGTGCTGTCGGTATCTGTGATAGCTGTAAACATGGTCTATGAGTACATACAGCACAAGCTCGACTTCCTGGCATCATTCGCCATAACGATAGCCGCGATGGCGTACTCGGCATACGCGCTTTTCAGCATAGTGTCGTTCATACAGGTCTTCGCCATCGGCTCCCTCCTGGGCATCATAGGCAGATGGGGCTACATGCATCTGCAGGACAAGATGGACAAGCGTTTGGAGAGGAACCGCGACATATTCCAGATATGCGTAGGCATAATCATAATAGCGATAATGCTGCTCCTCAGCGCTTTTGCGGCGTATTACATAATATTCGCGCTCACCTTGTTGGGGTACCTAATAGGAAGCTTCATAACAGGGAGCAATAGGCGCCATGCCGACATACTGCGCTCATTTGAGAGGAAAGGCGCGACATTCGGGACAGGGGCGATCTATATTGCTGTAGGGACCTTGCTCATAATAGGGCTCCTGGGTTCCAATGCCAATGCAACCCTCAGCGCGACGCTCCCCTGGGGCCAGCATATACCAACATACGACTTCATGGTCCTTTCCATGGTCGCGCTCTTCATATGCGACGCCGTCGCGACGATATTCGGCATACACGGGAGGCACAAATTGCCGTTCAACAAGGCAAAGAGCTGGGAGGGCTTTGCGGCCTATCTCATAAGCCTTTCTGTGATAGGCTTCGTCTTCGTCGGATTTTACAGTATAATATTCGCCGTTGTGCTTGCAGCTGTGGAAAGCTCCTCGCAGAAGATAGACGACAACATAGCGATCCCGATAGCGGCCATAATCTTGTTCTATCTGATCCTTGCCCTCCCCTGAAACACAAAGTTAGCAAGCTACACAGTCACTGCCACTCCAGCTGCACTCTCTTTCCTGGACCACATCCTGACAAAAAACACCTTGATATAATCATTTAGCACAAGGAAGACAAGCGAGTAACCCCAGACGAACAGCGCAAGCGCCCATGGCAGCGGGGCAAGCAGGAATCCGCCTACCACAAACAGCGTGGCTATTGCCTGCGTTGCCTCTGTCGTGATGAAGAGCTTCGGGGACGGGAACGGTCTGCTCCAGAAATGCTTCCTCCCAGACCTGGTCAAATAAATTGTCATATGCCCTGCCACTGCCATCTTCAGGAACATCAGCGTCTGCAATGTCTGGAAATTGAGCTTGAAGAAATAGATGCCCAAAAGAAGCATGCCGAAGCTTGACAACAGCCCCATCACCCCCAATAGCGTGGAAGTATTTAGGACCGCGCGCATGTTCCACCTAACAGGCTTGTCATGGATCCTTGCGTTGTCATAAGCGATCATCATTATCGGTATGTCATTGAGCAATGCAAGCAGCACCAGCATGAGCACGCTCAACGGGTATATGTTGAAGAGCACTATCGCGATTGTGATGAAGAGTAGCACGCGTATGGTCTCAGCTATCCTGTACATGGCGTAGCTGTTCATGCGCTCGAATATGACCCTGCTCTGCTTTATCGCGTCTATTATCACAGATATGCCTGGTGCAGTAAGCACTATGTCGGCGGCCGACCTGGCTGCATCCGTCGCGTTCGATACAGCTATGCCTGCATCAGCCTCCTTCAGCGCCGGCGCGTCGTTCACTCCGTCGCCCGTCATCCCCACTATGTGCCCCCTGCCCTGCAGTCCCTTGACTATGTTGTACTTGTGCTCTGGGAAGACCTCTGCGAACGCGTCCGCCCTTTCCATTTCAGAGACGCTTTCGGGGCTATCGCCGAACGAGCTGGCGCGCATTATGTTGGTCCCTATGCCTACTTCCCTGCACATCTCATATGCGATTGCCGCATGGTCCCCAGTGACCATCTTCACGTCCACGCCCATCGATTCCGCCGAGCTTATCGTCCCTTTTGCGTCGTCCCTCGGAGGGTCGTACAACGCGAGCAAGCCCGCGAGCCTTGCGCTCCCTTTTCCCTCTACTACCGCCACTGCTATTGTCCTGTACCCTTTCGCGGCAAAGCCCTCCACTGCCCTCTCAGCCCCTTCCAGGGCCCTCTGGTCAGAGGAAGCCAACCTAAATATTACCTGCGGCGCACCCTTGGTCACCACGACCATCTGCCCTGTTCCTGTCTCGATGCATGTGGCCTCGGTCCTCTTTGACACAGGGTCGAAAGGTTTGTAGCCGGTCACTCTGTAGCGACGCACGGTCCCTATAGATCCCTCAGACTCCAGGCTTTTGAATATCGCTGACTCTATCGGGTCGTTGTCCTCCCTTCTCGATGCGATTGCCGCAAGTCCTACCGCTTCCATGCCGGAGAAGCCGCCGACGCCCTTCACCTCTGCCACGCTTATCTCGTTCCTTGTTATAGTGCCTGTCTTGTCGACGCAAAGGATGTCCATGCCCGCAGTTTCCTCTATCGCCTCGAGTCTTGTGACTATCGCTTCCCTCTGTGCAAGCGCGACCGCGCCAACCGCCAGAGTAACAGAGAGAACCGCCGGCAGAGCCACAGGTATTGATGCGACCAGCAGCACCAGTGCAAACTGGACAGTCGAAAGGAGGTCCTGACCTCTTGCAACCGAGACAAGCACCACCAGCACGACAAGCGCGAGCGCCATCATTATGAGATAGTTGCCTATGTGGACAACGGCCTTTTGCAGGTGGCTCCTTGTCTTTGCCTGCTGCACAAGCTTTGCGGTTTCCCCGAAATAAGTGTTCTGCCCTGTTGCAGTCACTACCGCATCTACCTCTCCCTGCTTGACTATCGCCCCAGAAAAAGTCACGTCAAGCCTGTGCTTCTCTGCAGGGAGCGACTCCCCTGTCAATGCTGACTCGTCAAGCAGCAGGTAATCTCCGTTCATTATTTTTATGTCGGCCGGGACTATGTCCCCAAGCCTCACGCGTACGATATCTCCAGGGACCAATTCCCTGGAAGGGATCATCGACCAATTCCCGCCTCTGAGGACGCGGGCGCTTATCGCAAGCCTTTTCCTAAGGAGCTCCACCGCATTGCCGGCCTTGCTCTCCTGCCAGAAGCCTATCACTGCGTTGACCAGAAGGAGGGCGACTATTATGGCAAAGTCGCCCCAGTGCCGCAGTACCGAGGAAAGCACTGCCGCTGCCTCTATCATCCAAGGCATCGGCCCCCAGAAATAAAGCGCCAGCTTGAGCAGCCTGTTCCCCCTCTTTTCAGGGATCTCGTTGTAGCCATACTTGGCAATCCTTTCTTCCGCCTCAGCGCTGCTCAGGCCGCCCGCATTGCAGCCAAGCGTGCGGAACGTTTCCTCGAGGTTCAGCTTACCGAAGTCTGTCTTATCCACAATTACAGATTAAGGAACACAGCTATTAAGCGTTGCCCCTTTTTGCGCAGGCTCGTATAAAACACGAGATTCCGACGACAAGAATGAACGGGCCCGGCGGGATTTGAACCCGCGACCGTCAGCTTTCCTCCTTCTTGATGGAACTTCTTTCCAAGAAGTTTCTTAGAAGGCTGCTGCTCTGTCCAAGCTGAGCTACGGGCCCATTAGTGCCTCATAAAGCCTGCCTTCCCTATGTCCATCTTGTTCTGAATATTAAAAAAGGCTTTCGTATTGTGCGCAATCGCCTCGCAGGCCTTTTCATAATCGATGCCCTTCACCTCTGCTATCATCCTTACGGAAAGTTCGACATCCCTGGGGGTCTTCCCGACTATCGGCGAATCTGTCTCGGCCATTATGCACTGCATTGGAAGCTGCATCAGCGTCTTCTGCCTTTTCGAAGACTTCAGGGGAGGTATGGATACGAAGAAGCCGTGCTGCGCTATCCTTTTTGCCTGCTCCCAGTTGCCATCGAAAAAGTGGAAGTGCGCTTTTTTTATGCCGCTCTTAACTACCTTTTCGAATACCTCGTCGAACGCCTTCCTGGTGTGCAGGGACACAGGCAGGCCAAGCTCCTTCGCAAGGTCGAGAAGCCTTTCGAAGACTCTCCTCTGCTTTTCCTTCTGCTCTTCTGTAATAGCAAGCTTGTAATCCAACCCTATCTCGCCTATCGCAACGATCTTCCTGGCATTGGATCTTATCAGCCCTATGTTGAACCCTATCTCCTCCTCGTCCATCGGCATCGCATGCTCCGGGTCTATTCCCAAGGCCGCGAAGATATTCCTGTTGTCACTTATCTCAAGGGTTTTCATGTTGGACTTCGTGTCAACCCCATCTCCTATTATCGTCAGGACGCCACCGGAAACCGCAGCCCTTATGTCTTCGACATCCTGGAATATGTCGAGGTGGCAGTGGGCATCGGCTAGCTCGCCCCTTTGCTTGTACACCGACTTATCTTTCATTATCTGCTTTGTTGGCATGCACCCACGTATCAGAATTGTAGTATAGGTTTATATTCCTTTTATGCACCATAATAAGATATTGAAGGGGTGTCTTATTGGAATCCGAATTGAAAGTGTCGAAAAGCATAAGGTCTTTGGATTACGTGCTTGTTGGATTGGTTGCAATACTGATAATCGCAGTAACATACCAGACAGTGAGCCTCAACTCGCTGCAGTCGAAGCTTACAGCATCGGCAGACCAGCTGCTTAACAGCACCGGCAGGCTCTCATCGCAGATTTCTATATTCTCATCTGAGGTGGCATCGCTGCGTCTATCCAACGGCACAGCCAAAAATACGAACAGCTTCGGAAGCACTATAGCGAACATTAACGAACCGCTGAGCCCAACGCAGCTCAGCGTCATCAATGATGCGCCCCAAAGCTACTTTGAGATAGCGGGCCAGATGTTCCTCAACCATTCTCTTAAGAACTACGTATTTGCGGGCCCTGTCAATAGACTAAACGGCACCGCATTCACCTACAATGCGTTTGTCGCGAACGGAAAACCAAGCGTCATATACATAGGTGCACTGTCATGCATATATTGCGGTGAGAACAGGTGGGCCATGGCACTTGCGCTGTCGCAGTTCGGCAACTTCTCAGCACTTTATAACGGCTATAGCAGCTTTAATGATGGAGATCTGCCAACGCTTTACTGGTCTGTATACAACTACACAACGCAATCTGGCGTTGCTTACGGCAACAGCTACAACAGCAAATACATCAACTTCATATCTGCGGATTATGAATCTCCAGTAACGGCAAGCTTCCAAATACAACCATTATCTTACTTTGCGCAGCTCGCACCGAATTCAACATACAAGTCAGCTATCGAATTTATGAACAGCACAAACAGGTTCCAGGGCACCCCATTTACCCTCTGGGGCAATGTGCTGGTAGCTGGAGCAGACGCTGTCATTTTTGGGAACACGATGCCAACAACAGGCACGCTTCCATTGACATACATGACCCACAACGACGTGCTGAATCTTATAAAGAGCTTCAACAGCCAGTTCGCATATTCAGAATATGCGGCAGCAGATGTCTACATAGCTTTTACGTGCAAGTCCCTGGGTAGCAGCAACGGCCCAAGCATCTGCGCACTGCCTTCGATAAAGGCGATACAGGCCA
Source organism: Microcaldota archaeon (assembly GCA_964390895.1). Taxonomy (GTDB): domain Archaea; phylum Micrarchaeota; class Micrarchaeia; order Micrarchaeales; family Micrarchaeaceae; genus A-MIC-10. Next base: position 4,854 of record CAYMJD010000015.1, on the reverse strand, counting down.
TGGAGGGGATAAGTTAAGCAGCCTATTACAGGCTGTCGGGTCGTACAATGACGATGAAACGGCAGGTCAGGCGCGCTACGTCCCCAAGGCATGGGGAAGGGGTGCCACGCAGCAGCACTTCGGCCAATGAAGTAGCATCCAGCTACGAGGAAGCGCTGGTAATCGCGGCCATGGACCAGGCGACCGGCCTGAAAAGCAAAAAAGTGGACGAGGCCTCTGTGCTGTTCAACGAGACGCTCGCCAGCCTTGCCCCTGTATTGAGGGAACTGCAGTTCAAGTACGCAATGCGCGTCGGGAAGATACTGCACAGGCTCTATGCAGCGAAAGGCGACCTGATATACAAGATAAACCCGAACCTGGGGCTCGTCGAATTCCTCGAGAGCGTAGGTTACAGATACGTGCTCAACAAGAGCTTCGAGGAGGTATTCAACATAACCATGTTCATCGGAAGGAAGGCGGAGTTAGGGTTCATGGCCCACAACTTCGAGTCAGGCATGATCTCAGGGTACGCGAGCTCTGCCGGGCGCAGGGTGCTCATGGCTAGGGAGAGCAGCTGCATGTGCAACTCCTCTGGCGCGTGCAGCTTCGTTTCAGGGCAAGGCATGCCTGCTTATCCAATAGACGTCGAGAAGGCCACCGAGCGCTTCTCGGCATACGTGAGGGAGCGGCTCGGGGGAAAAGCACTGGAGCGCTCCATGAGCGCGGAATACTGCCAGATGCTCTGGGACTCGCTGCTGCACAGGAGCTACGCGAACGAACTCAACCAGATAACCTATTACTTCGGAAGCAGGGTCTCGAAGGCGCTCAAGGGAACATCTAGGCGCTCTGTCCTAAGAGAGCTCGAATCCACGATAAGCTTATTAAACCTTGGAACTCTAAGGCTCAACAGCGCAAAGCCGCTCTCGGCCACGCTCGCGTTCGACAGATATCTTTCGAAAAAGGATTTCGCAGAGATGGCGGCCTCCTTCGCCAAGGGCTTCCTCGAGGCCAAGGGCTTCGTCGCGCTCGATCTGCGCGAAGAGGGCAAAGGCGGCAGGTACGCCATGTCTATAAAGGAAGGCAAGCTCAGCGGATGATATTAAATGGCCCTCGAATTCATGGACGGCATATCAAAATACATACCCACAGTGAGGGGACCCTCCAGGCCGCTCTCTTTGCGAGAAAAGATGTATTGGACAGCAGGCATAATAGCCGTCTACTTCGTGCTCTACAACATCAACGCGTTCGGGGTAAGCACCAGCCCTGTCTCGGCGCAGCTGCAGCTCATAAGCATAATATTCGCGGCAAAGATCGGCAGCGTTATAACAGTTGGCATAGGGCCCATAGTGCTGGCAAGCATAGTGCTGCAGCTCATCGCTGGTTCTGGCATGCTGAAGATCGACTTCAACGACGTGCAGCAGAAATCCAGGTTCCAGGCGCTCCAGAAGCTCATGGCGATAATAATAGCTGTCGTGGAGTCGGTCGCGTACACGCTCACGGGCTTCGTACCGATAGCATCGCCGGCTTTCTTCGGGTTGGTTGTGGTGCAGCTGACAGTCGGTGCTGTGATCGTAATATACCTCGACGAAGTGATGAGCAAGTTTGGAGTTACCTCCGGAATAAACCTATTCATAGCGAGCGGGGTCTCTTATGCAATAATTGCAGGCACTATCGAGATAATAATACCGGGGGCGATCGGAGCGATAAGCGCGGGAGGCGCGGCGGCAATCTCGAACGCAGTGCTCGTGTTCGCGCCGCTCTTCTTCGCGATAATAATATTCCTGATAAGCATCTACGCCTACGAGACAAAGGTGGAGCTGCCTTTATCATTCGAGCAACTGCGCGGAATAGGGGGCAGGCTTCCCATACCCTTCCTCTATGTGAGCGTCCTTCCTGTAATACTGGCATCTGCGCTGGAGCTCAGCTTTACGGTCTGGTTCCGGTTCCTTAATGGGATACAGGGCGCGTTCGCCGGGATAGCGAAGTTCATCGCATACTACCAGCCCATAGGGGTAGTCGGAGGGGGGAGCTCGCTCCAGCTCAGCGGGGGGCTTGCCTACCTCATATCGCCGACATTCCCGTTGCCGTACCAGGCGCCTTTGGGGATAGGGGGCTATGGCGCGTATTTCAATTATCTGTTAACACACACAAGCCAGCTCATGCTCCCGTGGGGGGGCATGGTTCTCGTTCCAGAATGGATCCACGTGATAATCTATGTTGTCATACTCATTGCATTGTGCGTCGTGTTCGGGAAGTTCTGGATAGAGATGACAGGCCAGAGCTCGAAGAACCTTGCAGAGCAGATAGGGGAGCAGGGCTGGCAGATTCCCGGCTTCAGAAGGGATCCAAGGATAGTGGAAGGGTTGCTCGATAGATACATACCTACAGTGACAATACTCGGAAGCATATTCGTGGGATTGCTGGCAGCGCTCGCCACGCTCACAGGAGCGGTAGGCACAGGGATGGGCATTTTGCTGACAGTTGGAATAATATACATGCTCTACCAGCAACTGGAGCAGGAGCGGCTCTACGACACGTTCCCGTTGCTTAAGAAGATCGTGAAGTAGGCAAAGCGCTCCCGAGTGCCCTTTCTATGTCCTTTTGCGTCACCGAGCCTTCCCTCAGGATTTTCATTTCAGAGACGTCGAAGAGCGTTGAAGGCTTTCCAGACTGTCTGCATGCATATTTTATAACTATGCCCAACTCCGGGAGCGCATCCTCTGCCTCGTCAATGTTGAGGACTGGCTTGCCGCTAATGTTCGCGCTCGTGCCGACCATGCTGCCGCCGAACAGCCGTGCAAGCGCGAGCACGAGTTTGCTGTCCGGCAATCTTATCCCCATCTTACCGTCCTTGACCAGCTGCCTGCATATTGATCGGTCTTTCAGCGGCAAGACCAGGGTCAGCCCTCCCGGCCAGAAGCTTTTTGCCAGGAGCTTCGCCTCAGCGTTCATGTAAGCGAGCCTTCCCGCAACCCCAATAGACGAAACAAGAACCGGAAACGCTTTGCTGCCCCTCCTCTTCTTTATCCTGAAAAGCTTTTTGAGTGCAGCTTCATCATAGGGCGAGCAGCCGATGCCGTTTACCGTGTCCGTGGGGAAAGCGATGGTGCCATGCTCTTTGGCAACCTTTTTTATTGCCTCAGAGTAACTCTGGATATCGGCAATCCTTCCCAATGAGATTACGCGCATGGAATCTGAAGATAAACGTACGCGAAGAGATTTATAACAGATGCCTCTGCAGGGGAAAGAGAGTCAACAAAACTCATATCTTCCTGGTTATCTGGTCTTGCAGGGGGAATCTGGGTTTTATCGGCTCTGGCCTGTAATACAGCCTTGCTATGTAGTACTCAAGGAACTCCTTGGAGGGCAGCCCGCCCCGTATGAGCATCCGCCTCTCCCCGTTGACCACTATGAGCACCGAAGGGAGCATTGTTATATCTTCGTCGTAATTCTTTAGGAATTCCGCATTGGAGTCCCAGTCGATCTTGACAAACTTGACGATCCTGTTAAGGTCCTTCGCCGCCCCCTCAACCTTGGATTCGAATGAGACCTGGTCTTTCGCGCTGCGCGAGTATATTTCCACAACGACCGGCCTGCTTGACTTGATGACCTCCTTCTCGAAGGTATATCTGTTTACCTCTTCAAGGAGCGCCCTCCCCCTATCCAGATTCTTTTGGGATCCGCCCTGCTCCTGCCTATCCTGCCTGATTAGCCACCACGACTGCATTTTGTCGCTTACAGCGTATCCAGCGGCAAGTATGGTCGCTGCCGTCGCAAGGGTAAAAACAGCCCTCTTCAAGTCCAGGCGCGCCCGCAATGCCGTATCATCCTGGCCTTCCCTGCCTTCCTTCTGTATAGTTGGCATGCATATCAAATTGTATTCTATCGTTCCAGATATAAATAACCTTCCAGCCAATCGTCGATTTTGTATGGAAATCGCTGTCACTCCAGAGACGACGCAAGCTCGCTTTTGAAGAGCAGGTCGTCTTCTGGCAGCTGCTCGTGCTGCTGCATGCCCCTTGACTCCCTGATTATGCCATCAAGCTCGCTGCTTGCGGCAAGCTTCTTGAGGACGGCAAGCACCTCGTCTGTAATAAGCCCCTTGTCCCTAAAGCCTTCGATGGTGCGGAACGCGTCTCTCAGATATTCCTGTTTGCGCCCATAATAGTCGCGCCCCCTCTTGAGGTTGTTATAAGCCTCAAGGTTCTCGCACGCGACAAGGAGCATGCCAAGCATGCGCACGTCAGCGCTCTCGTCTTTCATGTAGTGCGGATAATAATAATAAAGTATTACCTTCTCCATCCAGGGCTTTACCTCTATCCCAAGACCGTCCAGTTGGGGCTTGAGCTTCGCGAGTATGGCCTTTGTCCTTCCTTCATAATCCATTCGCATGCTTATGTGGTCGGATATCTCGCCATTAAGCTCTATGCCATTCTCCTCTAGGACAGGGCTTATGAGGTTTGTGAAGAGCGCTGCAGCCTCACTGTCTTTTACTTCAGGGTACCTTGACCTTATGTCCATAATCCTTACCGGAAGCCCATTCTCCTGCGCAAGGCTGAATATCTTTCCGAAAAGCTCTGGCCTGAGCCCTGCCCTTCCTATGTCATGAAGAAGAGCAGTGGCCTCAAGGTCCTTGAGATAGGCCTCATTTACGCCCATGGCTTTTGCAGCCCTCAACACGATCCTTGTGGTCCTTTCAGCATGGTCCTTGTCATAGCCTTCTATGACTGCCATCTTGTTCGCTGCGTCAGGCACATCATACATCGAAAGCAGCGCTTCGCGCGTTTCATTATCGATGCTGCCCAAAGGTTTAACCATAGCAATACGGTTGCTCGACCTCCAATTTAAGGCTTTCCCCTACCTTTACATTTCAAC
>CAYMJD010000014.1:0-16686 GCA_964390895.1 Microcaldota archaeon | reverse complement strand
CGAAAATGCGATTATGGGTTACACCGCCGGTGCCTGTTGGGTCCTGTCGCACTGAAAGGCGCAACTGATTTCCGGAAACAGGCAGCTTATGCCACGGTTAGAACTCCCTCTGGAGGTTATGCGCCAGAGGCATGGACTGGACAACCGGGGCGCTTGCCGTCTTGGCATACTTCTGCGATGCCTGGTAGACGGTGAGCCCGTTCTTTGTTGCCATATCATGGAATTCCTTGTGCTTCAGCAGCTCTTCCCTGAACTCGGGCGGGCCGAACGTCACTGCCTCGTGCGCGAGGCTCCAGCCGCGAAGGTCGGACTTGCACATTATGACAGGCTCTGTCTCCAGCAAATGCCTGAATGCCTCGATGCCCTCGCTGTATAAATGGTTTGACATCTCCAATATGTCGCCGTAGGAGAATTCCTGCTGCTCTTTCCTATACATGCAAAAACGCCTTTAATTCCAAACTACTGGCCTAGAGGTTCTCGTCTATCCATTTCTTGAGCACGTCCTTTGGGACCGCCCCGACAGACGACGCCTTTAGCTTGCCTTTCAGTATGAGAAGCGTGGTCGGTATGCTCATAACCCCGAACTTCCCTGTTACGTTTGGATTCGAATCAGCATCAACCTTCACGAACTTTATCTTTCCTTCGTAATCCTTCGACACCTCTTCTATTATCGGGCCATACATTCTGCAGGGGCCGCACCATTCCGCCCATATGTCGACTATTACGGGCTTGTCGGACTTCAATACCTCGGAATCGAAGCTCTTGTCGTCTACGTTTGTTACCACCATTATTTCACCGTAAAAAGCATTTATAATTATAATTAATCACTTATATAAAGATATCATTGAATGGCGCGCAATAAAATTGCGACTCGGAAAGCTTTTTATAGATTCGAGCAAGAATGCTTAGAGTGATGATCTAGCGCTCTGAGCTTTGCTGTGATGAGGATCTTGAGTGCTGAAAAGGGGTTCTTATGTTTGACATGCTTAAATCAGAGATAAAGAGATTGGTAAGGGAGAATTCTGGGGTGGTTCTCAACGACAAGGCTACGGATGCGCTCGTGGAGATCCTCGAAAAGAAGGCGCGCGAGATAGCGCAGCATGCGGTGAAAAACGCTTCTGTCAAGAACAGGAGCATAATTCTTGAGGAGGACATAGAGGACTATTCTGTCAAGTACGGTGGTTGAATAGCCGGCACAGCATACGTGTCAAGGGGCGAGGATGGCATTGTAAGAGTGGACCACGAGGCAGAAGGGGCGCTTATCAGCGAGACCTTTGAGGCGGCAGCAGGTGGCGTCCTGCACAGCTCATTCAATTCAAATGGGGAGCTCCTTGACCAGAGGCTTCTGCGCGGCGCGGCAAATGCAGACAAGCGCGCAGAGGATTTCGTGTCAGGGCTCAGAAGCGAAGCGCTTCCCACTGACTACAGTGCAATCAGGCTGCAGAAAAGATGCAGCAAATGCGGCGCACCCCAGCTCGAGAGGGACACGTCGGGGCTTGATTCCGACGTGAGGGTCGTGCCTGTATACGTGTGCGGCTCATGCAAGGCAAGGCATTTCCATCTGGGCGACGCCTATCTTTCGAAGCTTGTGAAATCCAACAAAGCGCTTTTCAGCGAGAGCGAGGTTGCGGCATTTGAGAAGGAGCCGGAAATCTTCATGGAAGAGCTCAAAGAGCATATAATAAGAATATTTGCTTCGAAACGTATAATGAAAGCGCAATAGGTGAATATATGACGAACATCATGTTATCCGACCTCTATGGCAAGCAGATAATAAGCAACAGCGGACGCATAGTTGGACTGGTGGAAGACGTAATACTCGACTTCGAGAGCGGCTCTGTCTCAAGCCTTCTGCTGAAGAAACTTGACGACCTCAACCAGGGAGAGGGCAGCATGGCTACGAGGCTCGCCAAGAACAGCGTCAAATACACCAGAGTGAAGAGCATACAGGAGAGCATAATAGTGAGCGAAGAGACGCCTCCGGGAATGAGATAGCCGCGATTGGCTCTTTGCGCAATTATGGCGCTATCCAACCACATGCTTCTTGGATTGCGGCGGTTCCCCTCGTCTTTATCAGAATCTCAGAATCAGGAGGACCGGCATAATATCGCACTGCAGAAAAGAAAAAAGAAAAGAAGCGTCCCGGTCAATCGGTCGTGACTTCCCTTGGTATGTTCGGCCTGCGTTTCAGGAATATCCTTGAGCCGCAGTAGGGGCATCTTATCGGACCTTCGAGATCCTTGACATTTTTCCCGCAATGGGAGCATGTGTAAGCCATATAACCACTTATTGCAATGCGCTGGTTCCGCTCTGCGCCCTCAGCCATCTTATGAAATCCTTGTGCAGCATAGATTTGGACGTGTCTATGACCCTTATCTTCAGGATCGCCTTGAACTGCTCGTCGTTGAGCTCTATCAATGGGGTGTAGTTGTCCATCGTAGTGAAATGGACCTCCATCCAGTGGACCTTTCCAAGCAGGTAGTCCTTCATTATGTCCCTTGTCATCGGGGGCGAAGAGAAGCTGAAGAGTATGCCGTCGCACCACCAGAGCGGCATGTTGCCCGCGGGGGTGACACGCTCTCTAAAGAGATCGTCCTGCGTCACAGCTATTATCTCGTGCACCACTATCTCGTTTATCGGTGAGAATGATATCTTTGTCATTGGTTCACTTTGTGTTTTTTATGAGGCGCTTCGCAGCCTCGCCGCTTGGCGTGGAGAAGGTGTACGCACCTCCTGCGAAGGTGGACCTGCAGTGCACGCACCGCCATATGCCGGTATGCTGACGCTTGACCTTTACTCTGCCGCACTCCGGGCACTTGTAAAGCGCGTTCTTCTCCTTTTGTATCGATTGGAACTGCTTCCTTATGCTTGCTCCGTATCTTATGCTTGGATTTGCCATAATATTACCGCATTCAGCGCCTTGACTCCTCGAGCATTCCCTTGAGAACCTTGTGCCGCTCGAACGAGTTTTCTATCAGCTTTTCTATCTCTTCTATCTTGAAGCTGCCGTTCAATCCCTTCTGCATCGCCCTTATTAAACTGTCGTCGGTTGTGACGGTGAGCCGCGTCGAGGCGATCGCTTCCTCGTTCATGTTCATGTCGAGCAGCAGGTGCGCGTCTATCTTTCCGTATGTTGTGGACGTAACTACATTATCAATGTCAAGGTTTTTAGTCCTTTCCTCGCGTATCGCGTTCCCATCCTCGTATTTCGGCATCTTGGTGTCGAGGAGCGCGGCCATGGCGGCTAGCGAGCTCGCATCGAATATGTTGCCCCCGTAGTTAAGCACATAGAGGTCTATGAACGTGGTCCAGACCTTTCCTTCTTCTATGAACATCTTCTCGAGGTTTATGCAGTTGGCGGCCCTTATGCCCCTGTCTACCACCCTTGCCAGCTCCACAGCCTCTGGGCTTGGGGGGCCGAGCTCGTATTCCGAGTACGCAAGCGGAAGCAGCTCTGCATTGCACATTATGTTGCCCTGGTTGGGCGTGTCCTCCATGGGCTTGTCGACTATGAGTTTTATGCCCGCGAGCACCTTGGTGTTCCCCAAGTCTACCTGCGCAGACCCTTCCGCATTGGCTATCGTGCCTGTCTTTATCGATATGTCCCTAAAGTCCATGAAGCCCCTCGAGTCAAGGCGCTTGCCTTCGTTGAGTAGGCCCCTTACGTAGCTCCCTTTCAGCGTGTCCAGTATCTCCATAAAATCACTCTTTGTCTTTGCCGTTGCTGTAATACCTCTCCAGGGCGGATACCTGCTCCTTCCTTATCGCCTTGCCGGCTTCGAGCACCATTTCTACCGCATCTTTGAACTGCTCCTTCGAAAAACCTCCGTCCATCTGAAGGAGCAACACATCGTTGTTCCTCGGGGCTATGACCATCGGCATGTCAGCGTCGGAGTAATTGTCCTCGATCATGTTGACGTCTACCACAAGCTGCTCCCCTATCCTTCCTGCTGATGCCGCATAGACAAGATCCTTCATGTGGATGCCGGCATTGGCCAGCGCGACTGATGCGGCGGTTATGCCGGCTGCGCGGGTGCTGCCGTCGCTTTGCAGTATCTCCATGAAAATGTCTATCTCACCCCCTGGGTAGTCATTGAGCACTATGACGTTCTCGAACACCTCCCGGGCAACCTTGGATATCTCGGTAGACCTGCGGTTGGGGCCTGTGCGGCCATGGTCGCTGAGGCCTGAGAAGGGCGCCATGGCGTACCTGCATTTTATTATCGCCTTGGTCGGGTCGGCTATGTGCTTCGGGGTTGCTTCCTTGGGCCCGAAGACCGCAGCCATTACCCTGTTGTTCCCGAGCTCTAGGTATGCAGAGCCGTTCGCGTTCTTCAGTATGCCCGCCTCTATCCTGAGCTTCCTCAGTTCTGTTGGGCTTCTTCCATCCAATCTCTTCCCGTCCTTGAAAAGTTCTGGTTTGTTAAGCGATGATCCCATGTTATCACTCGATATTTGTTTTCACATCTTTTTCTATCTCTTTTTGTAGCATAAGCCTGACCTTCTCCGTCAGCCCTTCTCTGTGCGCCTCGCTCTCTATCATGGATATCGCAAGGAGCGCTTCCCTGACGTGCGTTCCTTTGACCCACACGAAGCCGTTGAACCCGACTATCATTCGCGTCTTAGTCATGTCGCATATTTGGTTGATCATCGTGTCCTCCTTGCCTATTATCCTTGGTATCTTCGCGGGCTTGACGCTGACGACCACCCCCCCGACCAGGTTCTTGGGGAAGTCCAGTATTACTGTTTTCCTGTCCTCCACGTCCCTGACCTTCGCCTCTATGACACTGCCGCTCTCGAGAGGCCGGCGCTCGTATTTTCCTTCTATGATGAGGCCGCGTCCGAAATGCGACAGGTCTACAGTATAGACGTGGTTCCTGCTGTCTAGCACTATCCCCACAACCGTGTCTTCTATCATGGGGATCCATGCGCCCTCCAATGGTATGATATGCCTGTTCTTCAGGAGAGATATGGTAGAGGAATAGGTCTTGCCGTGCTCTATGTACGAGCCTGCTATCCTCTCAGGACGGTCGCATATCTCCTCCCCCGGAATCAGCATTGATTTCATACTTGCACTGTTTTCATGATCATAAAATCTTCGTCTCGACGCTGCCGTGCGTCGCCTTGTTGATTCTGTCGAAGAACTCGTTCTGCATGCCTGCGGGGAATTCGACAGTCGCCTTTAGGCTCCCGTTTGATAGCCATTCTTCTGACTTCAGGCCGTATCTCTTCAGCGTGCCGTAGCACCTGTTCGCTGAATCTGCCGGTACTATCACCTGTATCTTCACTGTTGTGAACTTTATCGGGAGTATGAAGCTTATCTTGCTTATTACGGATTCCACTTGTTCAGGGGCGTTCTTGAAGGGGTCTATGGTCACCCGCGCTTCCCTCATCGCATTCTCGATCCTCAATGGGGGATTGGGCGCGTTAGTCCTCGGATCTATCGAGTTCGTCGCTATTATGTTTATTATCTGCTTCCTCTTCTCCTCCAATACCCTTGCCCTATGCTCAGCGGTCATTGGTATCTCGCTGTTCTTCAGTATTATGTCCACGACCTTGCCTAGGTCGTCTGTCCCGAACACCTTCCTGAGCTTTTCCGGGCTCTGGCGCTCCCCCTTCCGCGCGTCCTTGAAGACGTCCTCTGCCTCCAGTACGCTCAGCGGGTCAGCCCTTTTGCCTGTGGCGTACTCATAGGCCATCTCGGGATCTACGATGATCTCAAAAAGATCCCCACTTTTGCTGTATTTTATGACTACGCTCTTGCCTGAAGGCATCCCATCACTCAAAAAAACGAAAACATAATTCAAAGGTACTTGCCGATGCGGTCTGTCTGGAATATGACATAGCCGTTCTTCTTGTCTATTGTTGCTATCTCTATGTTGTCGCTCGTTGGCTTCTTCTCGTTCGCCTTCGTGATTATCTTGATCCCGAGCGAGACCGCATCGTCGGTCTTGATGCTGTCGCTGTATTCCTTTACAAGTATGTCCTCGGCCAGCTTCTTGCCGCTGCCGATGGCAACAGCCTTGTATCCCAGGAACGATGCAGTCGGCTCTATCTCGAAGAGCTTCGGGGTCGTGTCTATGCCCCCTACAAGCAGGGAGACTGCATATGGCCTTATGCCTCCATATTGCGTCGCCATCTGCATTTCTTCTGAAACGTCTCTTGCCACTGTCTCGACAGATTGGGTCTCGTCGAATACCATCCTGTGGGTCTGCGTCTTGCCCCTCATGAGGTTTATGACGCGTATGCCGTCTGCCGCTATTCCGGAGAAAGTCGCCCCTATGTAAGAGTCGACGCGGAAGACCTTCTGCGAAGAGCTGGGTATCGCCAACGCCTCTGTAACGTTCTTATGCGCGACGAAGACAACGCTGTCGCTCGTCACCATTCCCAACGCTGTCGCTCCCTTCCTGACCGACTCTTTCGCGTACTCGACCTGGTAAAGCCTTCCGTCGGGGCTTAACATCATGCCTCTGTCGTATGCTTGCACATTCGGATACATAATTCACACCCATTAACGCGATAATTCTAATAGCCACAATTAGAAGTAAAGGTATATTGTATATTTTTGTCAACATTTATAAAGATTTGTTCGGTTTATAGAATGGTTTAGGCATGGGTAAAATAGGAATTATTGGTGGGTCAGGGCTGTACAAGCTGCTTGAAGGGGCAGAGTCCATCGAAAAGGAGACAGAGTATGGCAGCCCGAGCGACAGGATAGCACTCGGGAGCATAAACGGGAAGGACGTTGCTTTCATACCGAGGCACGGCAGCAGCCATACCATACCCCCGCACAAGGTCCCTTACAGGGCTAACATAGAGGCGCTCCGCGCGCTAGGGATCGACACGGTAATAGCGACCAGCGCGGTAGGCTCACTGAAAACGGGGTTCGTTCCTGGGGATTTCGTGCTGTTCGACCAATTCATAAACGCGACATGCGGAAGGGAGGACACCTTCTTCAACGGGCCGAAGGTCGTCCACGTAAGCGCGGCAGAGCCTTATTGCGGGCGCATGCGGGAGCTCGCGCTGGCTGCCTCGCTCTCGCTGGGCATAAGGGCGCACGACGAAGCCACTGTTGTAGTTATAAACGGCCCGAGATTCTCGACGAAAGCGGAATCGAGGCTCTTCGCGGAGAGCGCCGATGTCGTAAACATGACGCAGTATCCGGAAGTGATGCTAGCGCGCGAGAAGGGCATCTGCTATCTTGGCATAGGGATAATAACTGATTATGATTCCGGCCTTGAGGGCGACCCAGACATAAAGCCCGTCAGCTACGAGGAGGTCTCAAGCACGTTCGCGAGAAGCACCGAAAGGCTCAAGGAATTGATACACGAGACAATCAAGAGCATGCCCGAAAAGGAGGTGGACTGCGTTTGCAGGAGATCGCTGGAAGGGGCAGAGGCAAAGGCTTAAGGCCGGCCGCTGCTTGCGGCAGCTCACTTATCCCTTGAATAGAGCTCCTTTATGAAGGAGACAAGTATCGGTGTGTACCCATTGTCAGGCAGTTTGTCCTTGTTCTCCTCTATCGCCGCCTTGGCAAGCGCCCCGTTCTTTCTGGCAACCTCCCTTGCGTAATCGATGCTCCTGTATTTTTCTATCAGGCTGATAAGGAAGTCGATCTCTTCCTTTGTCTTGTCGGCCCTTTTCTTCTTATATATCGCGTCGATTTTTTCTTTTTCTGATTGGGTAGCCTGCCTGTACGCATCGATTATCATCAGCGTCACCTTGCCTTCGTACAAATCCCCGAAGTTCTTTTTCCCGAACAGCTTCTCGTCGGCGGTCATGTCGAGTATGTCATCTGTTATCTGGAACGCCTTTCCGCCGTATGTCCCTATCTTCTTCAGGATATCGAGCGTGGCTTGCGGTTGGTTGGCGATCATGGCCCCGACCTGGAGGGGCCCGTAGACAGTGTAATAGCACGTCTTGCTGTCTATAACCCTGAAATAAAAGTCTTCCGTTGCCTTTGAAAGATCCTTCGTGTCGTGTATGAACCTGTTCTCGATGTACTGCCCTTCTATAGTGTAGCTTATCATGTCGTAGAACTTCTCGTAGATCCTGTTGCCGTTCTCAGGGCCGGACTTTATTATGTAGTCTTTGAGCATGCGCCACATTGCGATCTGGCCCACATTAGTGGCGTTAAACGCGTGGATCCATCCATAGAGCTTCTGTGCCGCCGGCTTCTTCCTCCTCAATTCGGAATCGTCCTCGATATCGTCCTGCATCAGTATCCAGTCTTCGGAAAGCTGCATGGCTGATGCGGGAAGCGTCAGCTGCTCGACGCTGGCGCCGAACATCTGCCCTGTAAGCAGTATCAGACCAGGCCTCCTGTAACTTCCCTGCCTGTCTATATAGTCGCGCATTATGCTGTAGTGCTCCTTCGGCTCCTTAACCGGCACGTAGTCGCATATCGTAGAATATATCCTTTGCCTGTGTTGCTCGACGTACTCTTTGAAGTCCATAAAATCAAGCTATGATGGGAACGCAATTTTAAAATCGTTTGGTCGGACTTCGTAGATTGCACTATCTTTTGTTGATTAATTTAGCTCCTTTTGTATGCTTAATCAGATGCCTATGCCTATTTTAACGGTATGGACCGGGCGGGATTTGAACCCGCAACCACCGCCTTTTTCTCTGTAGATGCGAAGGCGGCATCCTACCGTTAGACGACCGGCCCGTGTTATGTTATGCAATACATTGAGCTGATGCTATTATAAAGTTTTTTATAGAAATGTCTGTGATGGCAGCCATAGGAGATTCAGCGCAGAGGAAGCTCGACAGCACCATGGAGCGCGTCTTGAGGGACATACGCCCCTCTGAAAGCGAGATAAAAGCTGCGATAGCAGCGTCCAATGAGCTTATGCTCAGGCTTAAAAAAGCGGCGCCGAAGGATGTCGAGATAATCCTCGCGGGCTCTGTCGCGCGCGGCACCCAGATAAAGGGAAGCTCTGACATAGACATATTCCTTCTGTTCCCGAGGGCGCTCTCCGAGAAAAGCATGGAGGACAAAGGGCTCGCGATAGCCAAGAGGATCGTCCAGAAGGGAAAGGGGGAGCGCGCCATAATAAAATACGCTGAGCATCCGTACCTGCAGCTTGTGGCGAAGGGCATGGCAGCCAAGGCAGACATCGTCCCCGCCTTCAAGATAAGGGACTCTTTCGAGATGGGCTCTGCTGTGGACAGGACCCAGCTGCACAACGAATTCGTGATGAAGCACCTGAGCGAAAGGCAGAAGGACCAGGTGCGGCTCCTCAAGGCGTTCCTGAAGTTCCACAACATATATGGGGCTGGCGCTTCGGTAGAAGGCTTTTCAGGGTACCTGTGCGAGCTTTTGATACATCATTACGGCTCTTTCAGTGAGCTTATCGCGGCGTTCTCAGACCTCTGGCTGCCCTTCGGCATAGACCCGAAAAACAAAAAAGGCATTGAAGACAAGGAGCTCTTCAAAAGGTTCAACAGCGATTTCATAGTGATAGACCCAACGGACGCGAACAGGAACGTGGCAGCTGTCGTATCAAAGGAGTGCCTCGCGAGGCTCGTGCTCTCATCAAGGCAGCTGATAAAAAGCCCTTCCATGAAGTTCTTCTGCGGGAAGCGCTTCGACGACACGCGCTCAGCGGGGAGGCTGCAGCGGATCGCTAGGGAGCTTGGGGCTGACACCTACACGCTAACGTTCGATGTCCCGGACATATCGCAGGACATAATATGGCAGCAGCTGAGGAAGCTGCGCAGGAGGTTCGCGGACGCACTTCAAAAAGGAGGGTTTGCGCCCCTGGTGACGCTGAATGCGCTGTCGGGGAAGAGCGCGCTGCTCTGCTTTTTCACGAACAGGTATGAGATCAATTCGAGGGCAGGAGATGGCCCGAGCGTCTTTGTGAGGAGCGCCGCTGATGCCTTCTCTGCGAAGCACAGCCTCACGTACCTGAAGGACGACAGGCTTGTTTCGATCGAGGAATGCGCGTACAGGAACCCAAAACAGCTCATACAAAAAATGCTATTGGAAACAGAGTTTCCGTCGTACATAAAGCGGAAGAGCGCGAGGCTCGCGGTCAACAGGCTCTCCGAGAGTGACGCTAAGCTCCTTTATAGGGACTATGTGCGAGCGACAACGATATGAGTCACAGGCCGAGCCGCTTGTTCCTCTTTATGAAATCAAGGAACTCCTTCGTCCTTGGCTTCTGCTTCCCTGCCTCAAACCTTGAAAGCTCCTCTATGCTCGGAATCCTTCCAGAGAAAGCCGAGAGGAAGGCGCGCTTGTCAGAGACGCTTTGCAATTCGAAGACGTTTGCGTACCTTTCCAGGGACGCGGCCCCGCACTGATCCAGCGCCTCGGACACGATGTTCTCCGACAGTTTCCTTTTGCCGTACTTCCTTGCTGAGAGCCTCTCCATCAGTTTTCCCAATGGCACCCTCATGATGACCACGATGTCGAGCGGCAGCGCGAGCTCCTGGACAAGGTGGCCCACCAGTATTATAACAGGGCATCGGGCGCTGCTTACCACCTTCTCCGCTGCCTTCCTTAGCTTCCCAAGGTCTGCTACAGCTGTGCCGTCCCTGTCTATTGAGGAGACTGCGTTTGCCTGCCTCATTATGTCGTTGACCTCTATCGCTTCCGAGCCGCTGATGCGCCCCGAGAGCTTCCTGGCAAAATCAGTCTTCCCTGATGCAGGGGTGCCTGTTATCCCTATGACGAGTTTTTTGGCTTTCATGGAAAACGGTCATACGCCCTGTATCACCGCTAGGGTGGATTCGAGCATGTCGTTGAGTTCTGCCTTCGTGGATTCCAGCATGGCAACATCGTTGTCTGGCATGAATACGTTCATGATGTAATCCTTGGACCCGCTGAAGAGCCAGCTCCCTATGAGCGCGTTCTCGTATGTGCTGCTCATGTCTGCTATGAATACAGAGAGCGAAGCGAGCTTTTCGACGAGCGCCAGCGTCTCTTGCGTGGCGGTGCCAACTGATATGACCTCATCCTTCGCAGTGTCGCGCCCAACGGACACGGGCTTTATGACAGGGACCTTGTACTGCTTGGAGCGCAGCGAGATGCTGTCGAGCAGCTGCTTTGTGACAGAGTCGGCCCTCGAGAGCGCATCCTCGAGCGCTGTCTTCTCTTCAGGCATTGACGCTATGGAGCTGTCTATGAAAGAGGTCACGTCCGCCTGCATGTTCTTTACTGTATTCTCTATGCCTTGCATGGAAGTGTATTTCTCCGGATCTGAGAGAAGGTCGCGGAGCGTGATCTTGTATTTGCCTTCGAGGCTCTTGTCTATGCTCGTTATCACGAAATCCGTGTAATCGCTCCAAAACTGCGCCATTTAATCACCATAAGAGTTTAATAGTTAAATACAAAAAGCAAATTATAAAAGAGTGACTATAATGGACGGCAATATATCCGCAAGGATAGCCAAGGACATAACCCTCTTCGAAAGGAACGTTAAGGCTTTGTCGGTTGACAATCCAAAGGCCGTGAAGGTCGCAGAGCTTTCGAGGATGTACGCGAAGGACGCGCAGAGCTACCTTGACAAGAAGGACTTCTATACTGCATTCTCTTGCATATCGTATGCGCACGGGCTGCTCGACGCGCTTTCGGGGCTGCAGGATGGATAGCATATACGCTGAAGGCAAAGCGAGGGTTTCGGGCAAGAACGCCTTTGTGAACAAGGATGCTAAGCTCACGCGCGACATCGGCGTCGCAATAGCATCTAAATATGCTGCAGGCGGGGACGTAATCGACAGCACAGCCGCCACGGGCATACGCGGCATAAGGTATATGTTGGAGGCTTCGGCGAAAAGCGCAACGTTTCTGGAGATCAACAAGAGCGCGTACTCTACGCTGAAAAAGAACCTTGTGATTAACAAGGTAAAAGGCAGGGCGATGAACACGAGCATACAGGAGTTCGCCAACTCGTCGGAAGAGAGGTTTGACATAATAGATCTTGATCCTTTTGGGGGAATAGGGCCGTATCTCAACGACCTTTTCAAGGTAGCGAAGGACGGCTCGCTCCTCTTCGCTACAGCGACAGACACCGCTGTCCTGTGCGGCGCGCATAGGAACGCGTGCATAAGGCTGTACGGCGCTGTCCCGATGCACAACGAGCTCTGCCGTGAGGCAGGGCTGCGACTGCTCGTCGGCCACGTGGCAAGGGTAGCTGCCTCGTTCAATTTCGGGATAGGGCCGCTCGCTTCGATTGTATACAAGCATTACATGCGCGTCCATGTCAAACTTTCGCATGGGTCAAAGCATGCACTCGCATCGATGAAAAGCATGGGATATGCGGCCTATTGCAGCAGCTGCATGGAGAGGCACATGGAGCACGGCCTGATCCCTAGAGAGGTGAACTGCGGGGAATGCGGTGCCAAAACAGAGCTGGGAGGGCCGCTCTGGGCAGGGAAGCTGCATGACAAGGAAACCCTGAGTGAGATCAGACACTATTTCGTTGGGAACAGGGTCGAAAACGTCGAATTTGTGGAGAGGCTGTGCAACGAGATAGAGGAGCCGCTTTATTACAGCATACCCAGGATGACCAGGTTCCTCAACATCGAGTCTGTGAGCCCGTATAAGGCAATTGATTTCCTTAGGGAGAAAGGGTTCACGGCCTCAACAGCCCATTTTGACAGCTCTGCGGTAAAGACCAATGCAGGTGTCTCTGCGGTAAAGGATGCGCTGAAAAGCCTGCATGGGTAGGCGCTGTACGTGGGAGGATGGCACCAAAAAGGAACCTATTAATAGCTTTCTTGCTGGTATCTGCCCTTCCCGCAGTCGGAAAAGGCGCATTTCCGCTTTTACCAGAAAAGCATCGTAAAATTGCAGGAAAGGCATAAATATCTCCTTAAACAGAATACAATTAGGTAGGTTTAACAGCGCCACAGGTGGATCCGGCCTGTAGATGTGGGTTGATGGGAATGTATGGGTTGGGAGAATACTCTAGGGAGAGGATAGACCATAACAGGCAAATGAGGCCTGAGAGGAGATGCTTCAGGTGCTGCAGGAAGCTCAGCGACTTCGAGACGAAGGTGGTCCTGCCTTCGAGCGCTTTCGGAGCGGCAGAGCTGCCAGTAGAGGCAAGGACGGCATGCGGCAGGTGCTACGCAGTGGTCGCAAGGAGGAGCACTCTACCAAGAAGGCAGCAGCACAGGTTCAAGGTCAGGGCAAAAACAGATTCCGGGAAGATGAGGCTGGTGCTGGCAAAGAACTGAAAAGGCGCTGGCTATACGGAATCTGTAGAGAATCCTTTAAAAAGCTTTCTATAACCTTAGAGAAAGTCATATATATGACCAGGTGCCATTATCCTATTCTACAGATGGAACCCAAATGTTTATTTATGTTGACTTGAAAAATTAGGTATGCAGGGATGGCGGAGCACGGTCAAACGCGACGGACTCAAGATCCGCTGGCTTAGGCCTACGGGAGTTCAAAACAATTGAACAAATCTCCCTCCCTGCATCCGGATTTACAAAGTGATTGCATGGCAAAAAAAACAAGCTCAAGGAAAACGTTGAGGAGGCACAGCACTTCGATAAGGAAAAGCAGGCCGAAGGCCAGGAGCAGGAGCGAAGGGAAGATATATGATGTACCGCACTATCCGCAGACAGAGGAGTTCACGAGCTCTGCCGCCTGCGCGATGATGGTTTTAAAGTTCATCAACAAGAATTTCAAGGCCAGGAAGGAAGAGGAATTCGCTATCTGGCAGGACGCTGTCAACGGCAGCGTATGGCACGGCTCCAGATACGGCCTCGCGTATGCGCTCGCCAAGAGGGGCGCCAAGGCTTCCATAGTGAGCAATTTGAAGGGCGAGGGCTACGAGAAGAAGCTCGCCGTGTTCGAGGGCATAAACGTTGACACCCTGCACTCCTCCTTTGAGGAGATAAAGGGCAAGGCAAAAGACATGAAGATAAAGGAGAGCTTCGGCATTGCGTCAACGAACACGATAAAGAAGAACCTTAACGGTGGCCTCATACCGATAATAACCGTCAATGCGAACATGCTCAACCCGTATCTTGAATCATCGCCGCACTGGGTGGTTGTCAGGGGATATGACAAGGATCTTTTCTACATAAATGATCCGTTCTCGGACAGCACGATAACCATGGGGCCGCAGGAATTCAAGAGCGCGCTTGGCTATGAGAATGAGCATAACATGATACTCGTATCCGCAAGAAGGAGCAACAAGTAACGCTGGAATCCGCAGCATTGCCTTTAAAGCAAGCCGGTAATCGAATGTCGATGATCTTTAACGAACGTGCATCGCCAGGCCAACCAGAGGAATTCGAGATGCGCGGGGAGCACATAGAACTCAACGACCAGCTTATCGACCTGTTCGCACAGGGCCTGACCGACATTGAGAAGGCAGCGGACCTGGTAAGGAGGGGTGCGAATATCAATGCGAGAACCATTGGCGGAGGGTGGACTTCTGCTGCATTTGCCGCGTTCAACCTCGACTCGAAGGGCATATTGGTGGCGGCAAGGCTGGGGGCTGACCTTACCGTGAAAACAGACAAGGGTAACACCCTCATCATGCTTGCAAAGTTCAACAAGGAATGTGGGGATACAGTAAAACTGCTAAGGAGGCTTGGCGCCAGATAATCCCACAATGCTGGTTCTTTGCTGCTAAAGGTATAGCGGTGCGCCGTAGCCTCCCTTCTGTTTTAGATGGCATTCGACTGAGCGGCGTTATAGCCTTGCACACTCACTACATGCCAGACTGACACGTTTCATCCAAACCGATGCGCTCGTAGTGTCATCGCTTTTATGCATCGCATTGGTATCGTTTCTGCTCCAGTCCAAGGCCTTAAGCCATGCACGTTCTGTGTGGGGAGAGCTTCCTCCGCACTAAGCGGTGAGCCATCCGCGCACCACTATATCAATATATGGCATTAAAGGTATTTTAATGTTTTGAGGAGTCAGAGTTTCAGAATTTCGTATGAATGGAGATCCTTGCCATAATACCTATACAGCTGGACCATGCTCACGTTTCCCAGGAGCTTTCCCTTTATTTTCAGATCATTTATGGATTTGTAGATCTGCCTGACACTGTTCCCTTCTATTTCAATGAAGGGAGGCACCTTCGGCCAGTAGTTTATGTCAATCTCGAGCCCTTTGTAGGAATAGATCTCACGCCTGTTTTCCTGATAATGCCTCTCCTTGACGGTTTTTGAGATTATAAGCGCAGTTTTGTCGAAATCGCCTATGCTTGTTTCTATCTCGTTTGTATTCCTAAGGCCCTCCCCTTTGCGGAATTTGTACGCAAGGAAGGATTTTTTGCCGTCCGTCCTTACCCTTATGAAGCTTTCCTCGCCTTTTTTCTGCGTGATGACAAAGACCCACCTTTTCATGAGGACCTTTTCCACGAACCTCGCTTCATGGGTACTGAGCTGCCTTTTGAGCTCCTTTACGTCTACGTCTACTATCTTCATTTCTATCTCAAGCAAGTAACCACCTGCAAATTACCTAGTTATCCCGTAGCTTTTTACCTGCTCGTAAAGCTCCTTTGCTGCTTTGTGGGTCTCAAAATGTTCCCTGACGGGCTTTATGCGTTTTTCGAATTCCCGTATGACAAATGCCTTGAGGTCTGTAGGGTGTAATGCGCCTTTTGTGTAGGCACCAATCAGTTCCTGATAATTATTAAATTCTAAGGGTCCCCCGAACTTTTGCGGCCTGTCTATGGCTATCTGGGAGCTTTTGTCGTCTATAAGCAGCGTGTCAAGATAGTTTATGATTGGATTTCCTTCCAATAAGCGCTCGGGGCAATATGCCCCATTTATCTTCTTCGTCAGTTGATCGAGGGTATCGTGCATGTATATGCATGTCGAAGGCTGCGACTTCGACATTTTGAATTCTATCAAAGAGCTTTCATCTTTCATCAATGTGCCTTTTGGTATGCCGTGCAGACCCAGCATGAGGGGATGGTGTACAGCTATAGGCATATTCCACTTATATCTTTTTGCTGCCTCTCTGGCAAGCATGTTTGCCCTTCGTTGGTCAATGCCCAATTGACATATGTCTATGTTCATCTGGAATATGTCAGTAACTTGCATTACTGGATAAAACAGCTGCGCCGCCGATATCTTTTCCCCCTCGTGCCTACCAGCAATGGTTATGGCGCGCTTTATACGTTCCAGCGGCTCTCCTTTGCCTACCCTAAGAAACCTGTCCCAATAGCGGAATTCTTGCATAAGCTCGTTGGCCCATATTATCTCAACTTTGCTTGTGTCGACGCCCGCTGCCTTCCATACTTCCACAAAATAATTGCCCGCGTTTTTTATCTTCTCTAAGTCCCCGCCGAGCTTGTTGTTTATAAAAGCAAAGTAGTCTGCGAGGTAAAGTTTGAACTTTATCCCAAGACCTAGTACTGTGCGCAGATTCTTCGCCCTAAGCAAGCCGAAATGCACAGGAGCAACCCCGGAAGGCTCAAAGCCGTCATATGCAATGGGGTGCTTTTCGCTGCTGAATAGGTCCAGGAGCTCGCTTTCTGTAACTATCTCACAGGCGAACCGTTTCATTGCAGCTACTTTTGTCTCTGCGTCCATCAAACCATCGTTATATTTCAATAATCTATGGAAACAGATTTAAGCATGGCCGTCAGTTTTTGGATTCTATTTCAAAATCTTGAATTAAAAGATTGATTATTGCCGCATATTAAGAAAAATATATATATCTGAAATGAAATGATATTATTGTGATAAAATGAC
>CAYMJD010000013.1:0-17381 GCA_964390895.1 Microcaldota archaeon | reverse complement strand
TTTTCCGGAACAGATATGTCGGCAGTGGTCTTGAAATCCATCGAAAATCCCGCTCTTACCTATCGCATGAAGCATTATTAATTGTTGAGTTGCCCCTAACCCCTCGGCTTAATAGGAATATAAATCTTGTTGCTGATACTAATGATATTAATCCATGTTTGCTGCAGTCCCGTCGTCTAGTGGCCAAGGACGCATGGCTTTGGACCATGCTACATCGGTTCGAATCCGGTCGGGACTAATAATATCCCTTGTCATCGGAGAGGTTCGGACCAAACTTAATCGTACTTATCCAGAAACTCCCCTATAATTCTGTTGACGTCTCTGATTGCTTTCGGATTGAGGCGATAATTGTGCTCGCTCTCGATACCGTATATCTCCTTTGGTGGAGAAGCCCTTCCATATAGCTCCTTTACCTCACGCGGATATACGTTCTTGTCATTTGCGCTATAAATGAACAGCTTTGGTTTCGTACATTTAGTGATTAGCTTGTGTATGTCATATTTTTCAGCATCATCAAAGTAGTTCACAGGTAACAGGAACCTCCTTCTACCTCCAGATGGAATATCGCGTGACTCTACCTGAAACCCTACCTTCCTCGTACTTGGGAGCATTGTGCTAGGTGCATCGTGCGACATCGCAGCAAGGATATGCGTGACATGCCCATTCAATGCGCCGGCCAGCATGGCCGTGCTCCCGCCCCTGCTGTGGCCCATGAGAACCGTTGGTCTGTTGCCAAAACGTCCAATGAGTTAATTAATCGCCTTAAGGTAATTAGTCATGGTGTAAAACTCGATTTCTCCGGGGCTATCCCAGGTTCCGGGAGGGTCAAACGACAATGCCAGATAACCTCTCTTGGCTAGATAATTCACATGGCTGCGCATATGTGGATAATCTTTAGTTTCTAGCCTTCCGGGTAGAACTAACGCGAGCTTTTTCGCATCTGATTTTCCCTTTATATATACCGCCAGTTCGAAGCTTGGTGTCTTTATTATATCAACCATACTAGGGCTGTGTTTTTGGGTTTATTAACTCTTAAAATGTATTTATGCCGTCAAAAGAGCTTCAACAGGAAAGGTGATACTTACATTTAACCCCCCTACGAAGTAGGGGAATGCTTCTGGCATTTATTTTCCTTGAATCCTCCTGAACATCAGGTCTGAGACTGCAACGAACGCGACCGCAACGACAACTACTACCAGCATGTCGATCCCTAGCCCGTATGCCGATATTCCTGTAAGCGACCCGCGTATCCCGTCTACCGCGTAAAACAGCGGATCGACATTAGATATGGCGCGCAGCCATAGGGGCGTCGAGCTCACTATGGGGAATATGGCCCCCGAAAGGAAGAATAGAGGCATTACAAGGAAGTTTATAAGCACCTGAAATGCCTCTATGTTGTTGACGCTTGTTGCTATGATAAGGCCTACTGCCACGAATGTCACAGAGGTCAGGAGCATGAAGATTATCGCGAGGATTATTCCTGTGGCCGTAAGCCCTGCTAGCGGTATTATCCCAAAGACCACAACCACGGCAAGCACTATGGCTGCCATTATGACAGCTATGGTCGCGCTGCCGAGCACCTTTCCCATTACTATGCTGAGCCTGGATACCGGCGCCACGAGAATTTCCTTGAGGAAGCCGAACTGCCTGTCCCATATGACGTTGATACCCGAGAATATCGAGCTGAACAGGATCGTCATGCCCATTATGCCTACGGCCATGAAGTCCAGATAAGAGGAGGAGTTGGACAATGCGAAAGCAGAGCTGAGGCCCACCCCGACAAGCGCAAGCCATATGAATGGCTGCCCGAGGCTCCCTATGAACCTTGATTTTGATTTCAGGAAGCGCTTCATCTCCCTGAGCCATACAGTGTATATCGCGTCAAGCGTGTTTGTCATCTTCTCCCACCGAACCTTGCTTTCATCACTTCGCTGTTGTCCGCTTCCTGGTCGCGTATGCTCTTTCCCGTGAGGCTTATGAAAACGTCTTCCAGGCTGGGCTGCTTGAGCACCGTCGATGCTATGTGTATCTTCGCCTTTGCGGCTATCTCCGCTATCTTCGGAACGGCGTTCGATCCTGCGCCATTCGCAGTTATCTCTAGCCCTTCATCTATGGCCTTTACTTTCCTTATGAAAGGTTTTGATGAGATAAGAAGCCTGAGCTCCTTCTTCTGACCGGTCTCTATGCGTATTATGTCGCCCCCGAAAGAGGCCTTTAGCTCTTTGGGGGTTCCGGTCTTTATAATCTTCCCGTGGTCGATTATGGAGATCCGGTCGCAGAGCATGTCTGCTTCTTCCAAGTAGTGCGTCGTGAGTATTATAGTGAGACCTTCCTTTTCGTTCAGCCTTTTTATGTAATCCCACATCTTCCTGCGCGTTTGCGGATCCAGGCCAATCGTGGGCTCGTCCAGGAACAGCACTTTGGGCTTGTGTATGAAGCCGCGCGCGATCTCCAGCCTTCTCTTCATGCCTCCGGAAAAGGTTTTGACCTGCTTGGCCGCCTTTTCCTCCAGCTCCACGAGCTTGAGCACGCTTTCTATGATCTGCCGCTTGTTTTCCTTGACCCCATAAAGCCTGGCGTGGAAATCCAGGTTTTCCCACGCGGTCAACTCGTCATCAAGGGACGGGTCCTGGAACACTATGCCTATCATCTGCCGGGCTTCGCTCTTGTCCTTTGCGACTTCCTTGCCATAAACCTTAACAATACCGGAGGTTGCGTTGAGCGTTGTGGTTATTATCGAGATGGTGGTGGTCTTGCCCGCTCCGTTGGGACCGAGGAGCCCGAAGATCTCCCCCTCTTTTACGGCAAACGAGATATTGTCTACCGCGGTAAGATTCCCGAACCGCTTTGTAAGGTCACTGACCTCTATCGCGTTCATGCGCCTACCTGTTTTCCTGTCTTCCACGACCATGCACTCGCCTGGATAAACCGGTTCCCAAATCTAGGTTTAAAAGTAAACTGGTTTAATATTAAACTATAAGAACATATTTAAAAGTATCCCGCTAAGGAGCCCTTCGCGCA
Organism: Microcaldota archaeon; assembly: GCA_964390895.1. Lineage (GTDB taxonomy): Archaea > Micrarchaeota > Micrarchaeia > Micrarchaeales > Micrarchaeaceae > A-MIC-10. Next base: position 14,360 of record CAYMJD010000013.1, on the reverse strand, counting down.
TGCAATTGCTGCAGGCCTCCTGCGCAACCTTATTAACCTTTTATCCTATAGCTTAATCGATTGCGTGAGGAAGGCTTTGCTGGCAATGGCTTTTGTCGTAATCGTGATATTCGTTTACTTAGTGGTGACAGACCCGTCGTTCAGGAGTTATACGGAGAATTCGATAAAGGGCATCAATATGACCATACCGGAATCGCAGTTCATAGCGCTGTACAATAGTTCAAGGAACATGTCGGAGGGCCAATTCATAAACTGGTCCCTTAGTCCGGGAAACAACAACCAAGTCATAAATGGCCTAAAGGCCTCCGCAACGGATGCAAACACCCTAATATCGAAACTTGGGGGGCTTTGGGATGCGATAAGCAGCCTCAAGAACGCCACGACCCCTTCCCAGATATACAATTCGCTGAAAAGCAATTTCACTGGAATGACCTCAGCGAACCAGTGATCAATGGGAGAACATGATAGAGTGGTATTTCCTCGTCGTCATATCTGGGGTGCTTGTCGGCCTGTCTGTCGTCCTCGAGAAGGACATGCTAATGTCGGAGCATGCTTCGGCATATAGTGCGAGCGTGCTCGTGGTCGCAGGGCTTTTTTCGTTGCTTCTCATACCCTTCGCGAACTTCAGCATAAATATATACGGGCTTTTGCTGATAGTGGCTGCAAGCATCTTCTCCGCGATTACATACATACTTAGCGCAAGAATCTACAAGCACGGAAGCGTGACCGTCACATCCCCTGTTATAAGCTCCCTCCCCCAGTTCTTCATCGTGCTGATGGCTTTCATTTTCCTTGGAGAGAAGCTCAGCCTGATAAAATACGTGAGCATCGCTGTGCTCCTTGTTGCAATCTATTTCATGATGTTCGACAGCCGTTCGAGGAAAGCGAATTTCGACAAGAAAAAGTACGTCTACATCCTGGTGATTGATGCTGTATTAATATCGGCGAGCTGGGCATTGCTGAAGTATGTGCTCACGGGCGTGGATCCGATTGCTTATCTTGTGTTGCTGGAGAGCTTTGTCGCGGTAGAGGTACTAGTGTATATGCATATCCGTTATGGCGGCGTGCGGGAGATCGTCAGCAACATACGGGCATATAAAATCCCTGTGGTCGTGGTCGCGGCACTGACTCTGGCTTACAGGGCCTTCTATTACATAGGGGTAAAAAGCGCTTACATAAGCCTTGCATCTCCGCTCAACAACGCCGTGGGGGCGATTGTCGCGGTTATCCTTGGATGGATGGTATTGAAGGAGGAAGGCATAAAAAGAAAGCTGCTGCTTTCTGCTATAATGGTAGTGGCAATCTATTTCCTTGTCGTGTATCCATAGCTTTTTCTAGTTTTGCATGCACTAATAGTGCGATGATGAGACGAGGTATTTCTGATTCGTGATGAAAAGAGAGTCGGCTGAATCATATGTGTTTTTCATGGTAGAGAAGCTGTACTGGCTGGATTCATATGTAAGGGAGTTTGGCGCGACCATTACAAAGGTTGACGGAAACAATGTTTACCTAGACAAAAGTGCGTTCTATCCGACGGGAGGGGAACAGCCGAACGATAGAGGGACCTTGGTTTGCAATGACAGAATTTACGAGGTTGTGGACGTCAGTAAAGAGGGAGAAGAAATAATCCATGCCTTGAATGATGCGGACGGCCTGGAGGAAGGAGACGAATGCTCTTGCAGCATAGACTGGCAAAGGAGGTACGGGCATATGCGCCACCATACCGCGCTGCACATAATCGACGGAGTCGTCTTCAAGGGATACGAGGGCAGGATAACCGGAGGGCAGATATATCAGGACAGGGGCAGGATGGACTTTGACATGAAAGGCATGGACAGGGACGTCATGCAAAGGGTAATTGATGGCGCGCAGAAAGTTGTTGAAGAGAAGCGCAGAGTCTATCCGAGGATTATCGGGAAGGAGGAGGCCATGGCAATACCGGACCTTTCAAGGACAGACCCGGGAACAGACCTGCTGTCAAAGCTTGACGAGATACGCGTCATAGAGATAGAAGGCTTTGACGTGCAGCTTGATGGGGGCACCCACGTGGCAAACACGAAAGAGGTAGGGACCATCATGCTGGATAAATATGAGAACAAAGGCTCATCGCACAAAAGGGTAACGATAAGGCTGCAATGATCAGAGCCGCTTTGTCCGCTCGTCAATCTGCTTGTGCTTAAATAGGAATATCGCTTCCTTCAGCGCCTTGAGCGGCAGCGTGGCGCACTTCAGCCTTGCAGGCCCCGGATCAATCCCTATTATCTGTCTGAGCTCCGGAAACCCCATTTTCTCGACGTCTTCAGTACGCTTGCCTTTCACTGCTTCCGTGAGCATGCTTGCGGACGCGATGCTTATCGCGCATCCGTCCCCGTCGAATTTTATGTCACTAATGGCGCCGGCTTTTATCTTGAGATAGACTGTGATATCGTCACCGCACGTCTGGTTGTACTCGTGGAACTGCGCGTCAGGATTCTCCAGCTTGCCCTTGTTGCTCGGATGTTCGTAGTGCGATATCAGCTCCTCCGCGTAAATGTCCATGCTTTCATCTTATCTTGAACAGCTTCTTCGCTTTTCCTATCGCTTTGGCCGCCTTGTCTATGTCTTTCTCTGTATTGTAGAGATAAAAGCTTATCCTTGACACCGCGTTCTTGTTTAGGACTTCGGTGACTAAGGGCATAGCGCAGTGGTGCCCGGCCCTTATGGCTATCCCCTCGCTGCTCAACACTTGCGACACGTCGTGTGGGTGTATGCCTTCCACGCTGAAGGATATCACGCCGTTTTTGCGTTCTAGATTCCTGGTGGGGCCGAAGAGCCCAAGGCCTCTTATGCCGGAAAGCTTTTCTATCGCATATTTGGTCAGCCTTTGCTCGTGGCTTCGGATCCTGCCTATGCCTACCTTATTTATGTAGTCTATCGCTGCCCCGAAACCGATGGCCCCTTCTATGTTCTGCGTGCCGGCCTCGAACTTCCATGGCAGCACGTTCCAGCTGTATGAGTTATGGGTAACCGTATGTATCATGTCTCCTCCCCCAAATACCGGTTCCATTGCGTCGAGCAGCTCTGTTTTTCCGTAGAGTATGCCCAGCCCTGCCGGGCCGAGCATCTTGTGCGCTGAGAAGGCCAAGAAGTCGCAGTCTAGCTCCCTCACGTTTACGCCCATGTGCGGCACTGCTTGCGCACCGTCTATAAGAACTACAGAGCCCCGCTCGTGGGCCTTCCTGGCTATGTATTGAACGTCGTTGATCACACCGAGCACGTTTGACGCGTGGGTTATCGCAACGATTTTTGGGTCCTTCTCCAAATTCTCCTTGAGGCTCTCCGTGTCGAGCGCTGATTTCTCGCTGTCGAGCGAGACGAAATCCAGGATTGCTCCGACCCTCTTCGCGAGCAGCTGCCAGGGCACTATGTTACTGTGGTGCTCCATGTCTGATATGAGTATGTGGTCGCCTTTGTTCACGTTCCTGCTTCCCCACGACAACGCAACAAGGTTTATCGCTTCTGTCGTGTTCCTTAAGTATATTATCTCCTCCATCGCTTTCGCGTTTATGAAGGCTGCCGCGGTTTCCTTGGATTTGGAATACGCCTCTGTTGCCCTCTCGGCTATCGGGTATATCCCTCTGTGTATGTTCGAATTGTATTCCTGATAGTAGTTCCTTACTGCATTGATCACTTGGATCGGCTTTTGCGAGGTCGCTGCGCTGTCGAGGTATACAAGCGGCTTCCCGTTCATCCTTGCCTTCAGGATCGGGAAATCTTTTTTGATAAGGTCTGTATCAAATTGGGTTTGGGTTTCATCCAAGGAATCACTTGCCTTCGAAGGGCTTGTAGCCCTCTTTCTCGAGCTTTTCTATCATCTCGTGGTTGCCCTCCGCGACCATCTTTCCGTCGATCATCACATGGACGTATTGCGGCATTATGTATGAGAGGATGCGGTTGTAGTGCGTTATAACGATCAGGGAGCAATGGGTGTCGCTGGCCGCCTTCCTTATGTTCGATGCGACGATCTTCAGCGCGTCTATGTCGAGCCCTGAATCCGGCTCGTCCAGGATCGCCAGCTTTGGCTTTTGGAGGATCATTTGCAGCGCCTCAGCCTTCTTCTTCTCGCCTCCTGAGAAGCCTTTGTTCACCGGCCTTCCGATTATGCTTTCTTCTATCTTGAGGTTTTGGGCTGTGCTTTTTATCTCCTGCATGAGCTCCTTCATGCTTGTACTGCCGTGTATTGCCTCTCTGGAAGCCCTAAGCAAGTTGACGAAGCCGACCCCCTCTATTTCCACTGGGTTCTGGAATCCTAAGAACAGTCCGAGCGCGGCCCGCTTGTCCGTAGGCAATTGGAGAATGCTCTGGTTGTTGAAAAGCATGTCTCCTTTTGTTATCTTTATGCCGGGGTGCCCCAGGATCGCCTTTGCAAGGGTTGTTTTGCCGGAGCCGTTTGGTCCCATAATCACGTGCACTTCGCCGTCGTTTACCTTGAGGTTGACCCCTTTTATGACCTCCTTTCCTCCAATCGCTGCGTAGAGCTCCCTTATCTCAAACATTTTCTCACTTATTTGACCATTATTTCGCAATCGAATCGCTTATGCGTCTGGCAGACCTTGCAGACTGATTTCTGGGCCGCATGCCCTTTGCCCCGCATTATGTTCTCTATGAAGAGCTTTATCTCCTTTTCGTCGATTTTTTGCGTTATCCTCTTTGAGTTCCCCGCAATGCGCTCTGTCAGGTATCCGTTTATCGCCGCCTGCGTGGTGCCGAGGAGCTTCGCTGCCTCCTGCTGCGTCATGTCGAGTTCCCTGACCATGCGTTTCGCCACATGGGACCTGAATGCGGGCATGAACTTATAATAAACTTCCTCGTAGTTTGTCATCGTCCTTTTCATAGGATCACTGCTTGTCTTCCGGCCTGTTCATCCAGATTATACTTGATGTGTCAATCCTTGGGGGCAATCCGAAAGTGCCGTGATCCCTGATTTTCTCGCTTATCAACGAGGATGTCACGGCTTTCGTGAGGTCACTTTTTATGCTGCCCACCAATGGCGAGAAGAAGCCTGAGATGAGCAGCTGCTTTGCCTTTGGCCCGTCAATCGCCCTTGACATAAGGTAGAAGAGCAGCTCTTCGTCTATGGGGCCGGTAGCGGAGGAGTGGGCCGCCTTAACAGCATTCTCGTTTATGGACATGGACGGCAGAGTGTCTAGCCTTGCCGTCTTGTCAATCAGCATCCCGTGCTCTTCGACAAGCGAAACCCCGTTCTTCGCGCTGCTTGTCATCTTTGCAAAGCCTTTCAGATAGCACGACGAATACTGCATCATAGCTACCCTAGACCCGAGTTTCGATACTGTGTTTCTCGCGGAGTTTACGACTTCTGTGTTGATGTCAAACCTCTGTTCTTTCGAACCAAAAGCCAGTTCGTTGACCTTTATCTCGCTTGAATCGCCCAGTGCATCGATTCTGTTCCTCGATCGTATTGTGATGCCTCCGGTATAGACATAGTTGAGCGCGAGTATGCCCCGCTCCCCAACATTAGCTTTGAAATTGTTGAGGACTGCCGTATTGGTTCCTTCGTTGTGGATTACGTCAATCTCAGAGCTGCTGGCTTGCCCTGCGTGTATCTCGTGTGTCGTCCCTGAAAGCGACCCGGAGCTGCAATCGGAAGCATAAAACTCGAAGAGCTTCAGGCTTGCGTTTTTCCCTATGTCGATGATTACCTGAGTCGCAAGGGACTCGTTCACGTTCGCGAATAGCAGTTTCATTGAGGCTTTGGCATCGTCCTCGATTCTTACAAGAAGCGCTTTCCTCGAATTCGCATTTATGAATGCAACATACTTGTCTTCGGAATTCGTGTAAAGCTTCTTCGGCAGCAATTCCGAATATGATTCTGTGTCTGTGTCTATGGCCTTTATGCGGTTTTTGTCGTTGTTCCTTATCAATACGGAGCTGTTTCCTATGACTGCATCGAAAAGGATACCTGTAATCGCGGAGACCTTTTTATGGAATCGCTCTAATACCGTTTCGTCGTCCTTTAAGCAGGATGCCGCTATTCCGCCGAGGTCGATGCGGAAGTGCCGCCTTGTGTAGAGCTCGTTTGTTTCCTCGGGTAGCTTTGGGTATTCCGTTAGGGCTTCTTCAATAAAGGTTTGCAGGTGTTGCATCGGTAACACTGAATTTTAGGCAATTGAGTTTGATGTGTCGAGTTTTACAAGTCTTTTTAGTTCGATTGAATATTCCAGGGGCAGCGCCTTTGCTAGCGGGTCGATGAATCCCAAGACTATGGTCGTAAGCGCCTCGTCTTCACTGAGGCCCCTTGACATAAGGTAGAAGAGCTCGTCTTCTCCGATCTTCCCGACCGTGGCTTCGTGGGTGACGGTTGCGTCATCCCTGTGTATCTCCATGCATGGGTAGGTATTGGTCTTTGAATTGTCATCGAGAAGCAATGCATCGCATCTTACGGTTGATTTGACATTGCTGGCCTCTTTGCCTACATATATCAGGCCCCTGTATGTGGTGACCCCTGTTCCCTTCGAGACGCTCTTTGATATTATCTTCGAAGTAGTGTCAGGGGCAAGGTGCAGTATTTTGCCTCCGGAATCCTGAACCTGGTGCTCTCCAGCAACCGCAATCGATAGGACTTCCCCCTTCGCGCCGCGTTCTTTCAGATATACTGAGGGGTACTTCATATTGGTTGAGCTGCCGATATTCCCGTCGATCCATTCGACATAGGCATTCTCGTAAGCCAGCGCCCTTTGTGTAACAAGGTTGTAAACGTTCTTTGACCAGTTCTGGATCGTCACATAGCGGATGTGCGCGTTCTTGTGGGCAATAAGCTCCACGACCGCGGAGTGCAGTGAGGAGCTCATGTAAATCGGAGCAGTGCAATTATGCACTGCAAACCCTTTTACAAGATAGGATTCGTCTTCGTTTACTCCGAAATTGTATACAGTGCCATTAAATTGTTTTTTATTAATCTTCTTAATCGGTACAAAAAAGGTATTTGCTTTTTTTCTTACTTCTCCCATCCCTTTATCTTCACTATACTGAATTATCATTTGATCTGGTCTTTTAATCTTTTTACCAAAAACCACGTCTTCTGAACCTTGTCTAACTGTAAGATTTGCAAAAATTCCGCATCTGGCAAAAATTTCTTGTATCTGAAATGCAAGTTTTGTGCTGGCAGCAGATGCGCGCATCAATTTTCTTCCATTTTCTCTTGTATACACACTGCCGTCTCCTTTCCAATAATAATCGAGTAATATTTTCTGCTTTGATTGAGGTAATTCCATTATGGTCTTTGACAAAATCCTTGTTCTGGCGCCTTTGCCGCAGTGCTTTTCACACATATCAATAAGTTCAAGAGCATATGAATTTACTACGTAGTGTCCATTCTTTGTTTTGAAGATGCTTGACTTCCATCCCTTCTCGGCTATGAGTCTTTTTGTTTCTCTGGCAAGCCTTTCCCCTTTTTTGCTCCTTCCAAAACTGAGTGACATGTTTTTTTTACCGTTCAAAGCTTTATTTGCAGTTATTGATCCTTCAGCCAAATATAATCCCAGTATCTTAAGTTCTGTCTCTTTCAGACCAACGTAATCGTTTATAATGGTTGGAGCAACATAAACCATGAAATCTCCTTCCTCAAGTTTATCTGCCCTCACAAATTCCGGTTCCGCCTGTAACAATTTTTCTGTTGAAACTTCTCTAAGCCACCTATGTCTTCTTACTTTCCTATTAGTCACGACTATATCCCTTTTTATACACAGTATGGGGTGTTCTCCTGTTATTCTAAAACTATTACCACTAGATTGGGTTTTTATTTCAAATATTATGCCATCATGTTTATGCGCGTGTACTTGGCTGGTCTGTTTGATATTTCCTTTATGTGTTGCAACAAAATCCCCATTTGAAATTAAATCTATGCGCTCAAATATGTGGCCTTTACTTACAATCTCATCTCCAGGAAGGCAACCTTCGATATAAGTAACATCTGCGCCTTCATCCGCCACTATAAGCGTTCTTTCGAACTGCCCTGCCTTCTCTGCGTTGATTCTAAAGTATGCCTGAAGGGGCATTGCCAGCTTTACTCCTTTTGGGATATAGATAAAGGATCCACCTGACCAGACCGCCGTATTTAAGGCTGCGAACTTGTTGTCTGTGGGTGGAATCACTGTACCGAAATATTTGAGCATAAGCTCTGGGTATTTCTTGACTGCGGTATCTGTGTCTGTAAATACGACGCCCTGCTTTTGCAGGTCCTCCCTTACGTTGTGATATACGACCTCTGAATCGTATTGCGCCTCTGCGCCTGCAAAGAACTTCCTTTCCGCCTCCGGTATGCCCAGCTTTTCGAATGTCCTCTTTATTTCTTCCGGGACGGAATCCCAGCTATCACCCTTCCGGTCTGTTGGCCTTAGATAATAATAGATGTCATCGAAGTCTATGCCGCTTAAATCTGCACCCCAGGTCGGCACCGGCTTGCTCTTGAAGATCTTGTAGGCTGTGAGTCTTTTTTCAAGCATCCATTCCGGTTCATTCTTGATTTTAGATATCTCCCTTACTATATCTTCAGACAATCCTTTCTTCGTCTTGAATTTGTAGTCTATAGTGTCGCTGAAGCCGTACCTCTCCATGTATTCCTTTTCGTTCTGGCCTACGAACTGCCCCTGTTGATTTGCCATGTTTTCCACGTGTCTATGGGCGGATGCAGAAAAACAAATATAACTCTGTTATAATTAGCTTTTATCTGGCTTTTAAAGCTTGCGGTGCTAAAAGGCCGCAAAACTACAATTGTTGTTCGCATACACTAAAGAGATATCAATTTAAAATTTGCTATGCAATAAATCTTGTGATTTCTGTGATGTTCTATTATTACAGTTTAGCTGCAGGGATAGTCTCACTGCTGTTCTCTGTGGGGTTTGCCTTGTGGGTGCTCAGGAAGCCGGAAGGCACCAAAAAGATGAAGGAGGTGTCGCTTGCCATAAGGCAGGGGGCAACCACATACCTTTCAAGGCAGCTGAAGGTGATCGCAATATTCGCGGTAATCCTTGCGATACTGTTCCTGTTCCTCAAGAATGGCCCGCAGATATCGCTGGCATTCGTTGTTGGGGCTGTAACCTCCTACCTGACGGCTTATCTAGGGATGACTGTTGCGGTAAGAGCTAATGCCAGGACGGCACAGAGTGCTGAACAGGGCATACAAAAGGCATTCTCGACGGCGATTTATGGAGGCGCGGTGACGGGATTCGCTGCTGTCGGATTCGGTCTCATAGGCATAAGCCTGTTGCTGCTGTTCCTCCCGATATCCAGTATAATCATATTAATAGGCTTCGGTTTCGGCGCTTCGCTCGTGTCGCTTTTTGCGCGGGTAGGCGGAGGCATCTACACAAAAGCTGCTGATGTCGGGGCGGACCTTGTAGGCAAGACAGAGCTTAACCTCCCAGAGGATGACCCCAGGAATCCTGCGGTCATTGCAGACCTTGTTGGCGACAGCGTTGGCGACTGCGCAGGCATGGCGGCAGATGTTTACGAAAGCTATTCTGTGACGCTCGTCGCGTCGCTGCTGATTGCCGCGGGAGTCACCGCGGTTGCCGGTCTTTTTGCTTATCCTCTGCTAATCGCCTCTGTTGGCATCGTAAGCAGCTTGATTGCCTTGCTGTTCACGAAAAGCAAAGGCACGGATATGGTCAAGGCGGTTTACAAGGGCATAGGGAGCGCTGTCATTATTGCTGCAATACTTGACTTCATACTTACGATTGTCATGAAGCTCCCGATGGCTGACTTCTTTGCTGTCCTGACCGGATTGATACTGACGATATTGCTGTTCTGGATAACTGATTACTTTACAGGAAGCAACAGCAAGCAGGTAATAAAGGTTGCGAAAGCAGCAAGGGGAGGTGCGGGCACCGACGTCATTATGGGGCTGTCCGTCGGGCTGAAGAGTACGTGGCCCCCGCTGATTGCCGTTGCGATAGGCATACTTGCAAGCTATGCTGTTGCCGGCTTGTATGGAATCGGGATTGCGGCCGTAGGCATGCTCTCTTTGACTGCTACGATACTTACGATTGACTCGTTCGGACCCATAACAGACAACGCAGGGGGCATCGCGGAGATGGGAGGCATGAGCCAGAAAGTAATAAACGTGACAGAAAAGCTCGATGCATTAGGAAACACTACGAAGGCAACGACAAAGGGCTTTGCCATTGGCGGCGCAGCACTCTCTGCAACCGCGCTGTTTGTTGCCTTTGCCGGGGCAGTCGGATTGCTCAGCATCGACGCACTGAATCCTTTGGTGACTGTCGGCATATTCGTGGGTGCATTGCTCCCATTTGTATTCTCCTCGTTCCTAATGGAAGCAGTGGGCCATGCTGCAAACCTCATGGTAGAGGAGGTAAGGCATCAAGTAAAGCACATCAGGGGGATTATGTCTGGCAAGGCAAAGCCTGACTATGCAAAGGCGGTGGACATAGCAACGGTAAATGCACTGAAGGCGCTCGTTGTGCCTGAACTTATCGCTATAGTCGTCCCAATAGCAATCGGGCTGCTGCTCGGAAAGCAGGCTCTGGGTGGATTGATCGTGGGCATGATACCGACAAGCTTCGTGCTCGCATTGTTTATGTCTAACAGCGGCGCGACGATGGACAACGCCAAGAAGTACATAGAGAGAGGCAACTTCGGGGGAAAAGGTAGCGACACACACAAGGCAGCTGTTGTTGGTGACACGGTTGGAGACCCATTGAAGGACACGGCAGGGCCGGCACTCAACTCAATGATAAAGGTAGTGAGCACAATATCGATACTTCTGGCCCCGTTGTTCATAATGTACGCGCTGCTCTGATAATTACAACGGTTGGCCGCTTGCCGATAGCGCTTTCCTTATGCTATCCAGCTCCCCTTCTGAAAAAATAGCACTTATCTTTTTGTTTTTAAGCAGGAATTCCGATGCCCCAACCCTTGAATCCTTGCTTATCGTTGACTTTAGTACCTTTTCAGCTGATGCCTCCTTTGTGTGGTGGCCGACATCGTCTGCCCATTCCTCGAAAACCGCGCCGTATTCCGTTAATGCGGATATCTTCGCTACCGCCAATAGGAATTTCTTTAGGCTTTCTATCCTTTCAATCGTTTGGGAGGTAAGCTGACCGGGGTTGCGTTCCAATTCCCTTATGGCGCTTGTGTGCCTGTCTATTATCTCCTGCTCGCTCGCGGCTATGTTGTTTATTATGAAAAGCTTCTTTTCAAGGCTCCCCGACTCTTCCTCCGATGTAACAAGATTCCCTTTTACGTCAACTCTCTTCGCTTCTATCTCTTTGTCAAGGGTTTCAATAGCTTCCTCTATGAAGGCTTCCTTTGCCCTCAGCAGCATGTCCTGGCAGAGCATCCACGCTGGCGTGCTGTCCATAAAATCGCGACCCTAAAAGGGCCTAAACGCACTCTATAACTTCCTGCTTCTCGAACCTCTCTGCTATGATACCCTCATCGTCGTATGCATATACCGTTATCGTCATGTCGTACGGCCCCGGATAATTGTTGGGGCGGGTGAAGAGCTTTATCTTCTTCTCTATGTGCCTGCCGGGCCTCAGTATGCCTATCCTTGTGAATCCAGGCTTGGATTCCCGGTCATGGGTTAGCGAGAGCGGAGGCTTGACAGAGACTATGCACTCGCACCAGAATGGCTTCTTTTGCTCTGTGCTTGTGAACTTCAATACTAGGAAGACTTCGTTCTTCGCGTTCGCCTTGAGCTTTTCGGGCTCGAAAGCGACCCTAAGGTTTATTTTCTGCATGGCAATCGCCTCTGGTCATGGCATTATCTACATGGCCACAAATCAATAAAAAGCTTAGTTGCGAATGGATAGGGATGTCGGTCCAGCTTAACGAGTCGAAATTGATAGAAAGGGAAGTGACGTTCAGGGATTTGCGCTTCTCGAAGGAGGTTGCGGAAACGCGGCGTTCTTTGGTCAGATGGCTAGCCCTGGCGCTCGGGATAATAAACCCGGGGGAATCCAGGCTTTCGGCTGTTTCCGTGCTCGACAGCATGCTGTACTTCCAGTTCAGCATGAAAAAGGATCCCACTGTAGAAGAGCTCTTGGGATACATAGGGAAGAACTGGGGGCAGATGAACGAGAAGACGTTGCGCTACCATCTCCTGCAGCTGAAGAAGGCCCGCATAGTGGAAAACGCCAAGGGAAAGTATTTCCTGTACAACCCGAGCGTGGGCGACAGGTATGATGAGTCTGTCTGGGTGAACAGCTATTTCGATTACACGATAAATCCGATAAAGGAAAGGGTCGCGCTTGCGTTGAAGGAGTTGAACAGCAGGTGATTTTATGATCTCGAAAAACACGGTGTTTTACCTTATAATAGGCATTGCGATAGTTGCGGTGGCGTATTTTGCGCTTTCGTGGGGGTTCGGCGGCGGGAGCGCGGTCAGCATACGAATAGGCCTCTACAGCACCAATGCCTCAAATCTCTACCCGTTCAACACTACTACATTCATGATACAGATGAACAACACCGGCACGATGAGGATAAGCAACATGCTCATCGGGCTCTACCTCAACGGGAATCCGGTGCGCACTTATAACATCTCACTGCCTGCAGGCCAGGGCGCACGGGTCATCCTCAATTATTCCTATCAACATAACGGAACTTACGATTTCGAGGCGATTGCCGACCCTGCCCACGTATTCGACATAAAAAACAGGAACGAGACCCGCCAATCCCTGCTGATAAATGTCAGCAAGGCTGCCCCGCCTTCTCCGTTCTCTTCCATACCGAACGGCAACATAACAGAATCGCGGAGCTTCGTCTTCCTTGGGGAGGGGCTTCCGATAATGTCTGCATTGGCTGGCATGTACAACATCACCCCGTTGCGTACCATCTTTGGGAACAACCTTGTGCTGACCAATGCGTTGCAGACTATGACAAAGGACAGCTACGGCGAGGTCAATTCCACTTATGGTGCTGCAGCGCAGTACTCTGACGGCTCTTATGCGCAATCCATCTGGATCCAGGGGCCATTAACCCCGCATTTCCTTGAAACCATTGCTGGAAGCTTTGGCTTCGCCCAGACCGTTCTCCCTAACAACAGGGGAAGCATGTTCGCAACTGGCAACGGCACAAGCATGTGCGTGTCGTTCCTCAATGGATGGACCAGGATCGTGTCCTACGAATCCAAAACAGGAAACTGCGGGGATGTTACCGCGGCAGCATATGCGCCGAGCCAAGCACAGCGGATGGATTCGGTGCTCGGCAACTACAGCATGTTCGTCAACTACAGAACGGAATTCATGTACAACGGCTCTGTGGGCATTGGAGACGAGTTCGGCATCAGCAACTCCAGCGTATTCCTTGTCAACAGCTACCAGAACGCACACGGAATATTCTTTGGATACATAAACAGGTCTGTCTCAAGCCCTAGAAGCGTGAACTCGAACGACCTTGTATGCTACGGGCTGCTTTCTAAAGATACACGGGTGTGCTCGGTGTACCTGGCGCCGCTGGGCAGCCAAGCCGCGAACTACTCTGCAGTTGAATCCAAGCAGGTAACCCCGAATTACACGATTGCCCTTTTCTCGGTAGTGAACAATACAGAGCGGATAGATGCCCACTACAACGGTGCGATACTTATAAATAGGCTCAACCTGAGCGGCGAGGCGTATCCATGGGTAAGCCCGTTAAAGAACACGTGCATGCTCAATTCTAGCGCCATAAGGTGCGGCATAGAGGGCTTCAATTCTTCTTCCAATATGGCAACCCTGAACTTCACCAACAACCTGAACAGCACAATGACGCTCAACTACGGTTATTGCTACATATCGGGAACCCCGCTGAAGCAGTGGCTCAACAAGACGCTCTCTGCAGGGGAGACGGGAAGCTTCGCCTTCGCGTGCACAAAGCTGCCGATACCCATAGTGGGGTTCGTGAACTCTTACGGGATCTACATAAATTACACAGTGGACAACGGCTACCGTGCGCTGATTGGCAGCCTCAATATAAGCGAGATAGGCTGAGCTGTCACAGGCCGATGAAATCCTTTGCGCCCTTTCCTTCTGGGAAAGCCCTTCCGTTCTCTGCTTCCACAGGCAGCCCGAGCTCGTTCGCCAGCCTCACCAGCTCGCTAAGGTCTATAACCCTGTCAAGGAAAAGCTCGGCGAACTCTTTGCCGCCGATCTTCAGCCTTTTGACATTGAACACCTGGAACTGGAGCATCCCTGCCCTTCTTACCTTTATCCTTATTTTTCCTTCCTTGAGTATCCTTTGCGCAGATTCTGGGATCATGCACACACTTCATGTAATTGCTTGTTAAGTTAATTAAATTTCGTTAACTAATAAAAGGATTGGTTAAGAACCAGATATATGCAGATCGACTCTGGTTTTGTGGG
>CAYMJD010000012.1:7899-17432 GCA_964390895.1 Microcaldota archaeon | reverse complement strand
CTTTGTGTTTTATGCTCTTTTGGTCAAGAACGCCCCTGCGGGCAACTGCTGTATAATCGTGTCAAGGTCCTCAAAGTTGAGCTGTTTTGCAATCTTCTTTGCGGCTTCGGATTTTTTGTCCTTGCCTTGGGTTATGGATATCCCATTCAATGTTTTCATGGCCCTTAGTCTTTCGAAAGTTGTTCCGGGGACAATGTTCAGCTTTTCAGAGTCTATGAACATGGCCAAAGCCAATGGCACGTTCCTGAACCATTCACGCTCTCCACTCAGCAAGAAGCTGCCCGTCCCTATAGACCCCTTGCTGGTGGACTTGCTGACCTGGTTCCTATGCAGAGCATAGACGTCTATGCTGCCTAGTCCTTCCTTCCACGCACTGGAATAGCATGCAGCGAACTGCGCCGCCTCTTCTCTTACCTGCTTCCCCGAATTTGCCCCATTTTTCAGTATCGTGGCAGAAGCCCCAAATATATTAGCATGGAAGAAAAGATCGCTGTCGTCGAAATGCCTTGAGACGAGAAGCTCGTTCTGCTGTGCGTCCCTTCCCCCTATAACAAGGCTGCCATCACTCGCGAGGAACCAGTGGAACTTCTCGTACCACTCCTTTTCCCGGATCTTCCTGATCCTGCTCTCTCTCTCTTTTCCCGAATCTTCCCTCTCGAGTTTTTTGGCTGTTTTTTCTAGTTGCCTTATCGCCTTATCAGCGCCTTCCTTCTTTGAAGAGAGCTTCTTGGCTTTGCTGTAATAATCGTTGGCGTTTTCCTGGGCGCTCCTTGTGAAGTCTATTTTTATCTCCATCGAATGCACAAAGCAATGCCAGATAATCAGGCGAACGGTATGAGGATTCCGGTAGTTATGAAAGATATCAGTATGCCCAGCACGAATCCCAGCACGCCAATCGCTATTATGCCCAATATTATTATCTTGGCGCTCTTCTTGAACTCCTCGTTAGTGGGTCTGTAGCTGATGTTGAGCACATGCCTCGAATTCGTTACGAAATTTTTGAACTTGCTTACCAGTAACATAATATCACAAAGTTAAAAAGCATGATATCCCTTATCTATTAAATAATATAAAGGCTTTGCTTTTGGGTGTTTCGAAGCAGTTTAACAAGGCTCGGCACCCAGGCGAACGCATTGACAAAAGGCCTAACTGCCAAAACACATTATCAAACCCTATGAAAGCCCACTTAATCCGTGGTTCTATGCGCTACGATGCTGTTGTCATACGTTTCGGTGAAATATGGCTGAAGGGCAGGAACAGGGCCGACTTTATAAACAGGCTTTTCGCCAACATAAAGGCATCGATAAACGGGCTCGACTACAAGGAACTTGCCGACGAGCGCGACCGCTTCATGGTCTATGCAGATAAGCAGGCAGGCATTCCAAAAATCCTGGAAAGGCTCAGCTCAATTCCCGGGATATCGTCTGTTTCTCCAGTTGTTATCACAAAACCCAGAATAAGCGGGATTATAAAGGTAGCCAAGGAAATCAACAAAAACCAGAAAAGGCCCGTGAGGATAGAGGTGAACAGGTCATACAAACTGCACGAGTTCGATTCCAACGAACTGGTTGGCGAATTCCTCAAGCTTAATAGAAACAAAAAGCTTGGTTTTCCGATAGATAGCAAGGCAGGGGACAAGCTTTACATAAACCTCCTCAAGAATTCCGCACTGATCTACAAACAAAAAGTCAAGGGCGTGGGGGGGCTCCCCGTCGGGAGCTCGGGCAAGACGATTGTGCTGCTTTCCGGAGGGATAGACTCGCCTGTGGCGGCATTTTACGCCATGAAGAGAGGGCTTGAGCCCATATATGTCCATTTCCACACATTCGCGAGCAATTCCGCTGTACAAACCTCCAAGATGCCAAAAATGCTGCGTTCCTTGGCACGCTATTCAGGTCCGACAAAGGTCTATTACGCGCCATCGCATCTTTTTCAAGCTGCAACAATGAAAGCGCCACCGAAGTACGAGCTTGTACTATTCAAAATGTTCATGTACAGGTTTGCAGAGCGTGTCGCAGAGAAGGAAGACGCAAACTCCATAACTACCGGCGAGAGCCTAGGCCAGGTGGCGTCGCAGACCGCGGAGAACATGGCTGCGTCGCAGACCGGTCTTGCCACGCTGCTGCTGAGGCCTCTCACAGGCATGGATAAATCAGAGATAATAGACAAGGCCAAGGAAATCGGGACGTACGGACTCTCTGTAGAAAGATACAGGGACGTATGCTCGATAAAGATAAAGAATCCTGCGACAAAGGCGCTTCCAAGAAAAGTCACCGGGCTCTACGCCAAGCTCAGCTTAGGCGAGGTGCTTTCAGAGACGTATGGGGCAGCGTCCAGCGAAGAATCAGGATGATGCGCATCCTCAAGCGTTGCGATGTTGGGTCCTCCCAGAGAGCCGGCTGTCAATCCATATGAGCACCACTACAGCTGCCACCGCGAGCGCAATGCTGGGCCGCGACGCCTGTGTTGCCATTAAATCCCCGAGCATCCCTATCCCCAATGGCGCATACTCGCCTCTCCTCAGCGTTTTCTTCATTGATTCTTTAAGCACTTTTATGCGCTCCTCAGCGTCCAGCATTCGCGTCTCGATAACCGGCCTTCCCATCCAGTTCTTCCTATACCTTCTGAGCCATCTGTTGTAGACGCGTTGCATATGCAGCAGTTTGGTCAGTTCCCGCTGCCTGTGCTGATCCAATATTTCACGCAGCCTAAGAAGAGGGCCTGCAGCCTTCGTCGGATGCTTCACAACGTCATGGCCACCTACTAGCATGCCTCCTTGGTTCACCGTCAGTTTGAATGCCATCTAATCCCTCTTCTTGAAGGACCACCGCAGAGCGTAAAGGCCCCGCTCTACATGCTCCCTAAGAATCCATTTGTGTATGAACTCTATTATCGTTATTATGTTCGACAATGGGGTGAAAGCAAGCCCTAACTTTATCAGGTCCTTTGTAAGTTCCCTGTGCCGCCTGTGTCTAATGTTCCCACCTTTCAGATCTTTAGATTTCTGTTGATCGCATTTAAGTAATAGCATACAAAACATATATAGGGCTTTTGAAAAAATCCAGTTGCGGAATTCCAAGATGTTCAGGCAGTAACGAGCGCATAAGCTCCCTTGTAGTCAATCTCAATCCTGTAATTTTTCCTGAAATAATAGAGCACATTCATCATGTCCCTTTGGAGGAATGCCATCGCTTTCGGATGCCTTGTCACGACAGCCTGCCCGAAGTCTATGAAATAGGGGACTCCTTTGTGCATGAGTATATTGTATTCGCTGAGGTCCGCATGCACCAGCTTCGCCCTGTAAAGCATGCGGATGTCCCAAAGGATCCTTTCCAGAACAGTTTCAGCTTCGCTTCCAGAAAGATGCGTGTCCTTGAGCCGCATCGCCTGCCGCTTCCCGTCGCCGATGTACTGCATGGCAAGTATGTTGCCGTTGAACATATAAGGCTTCGGGGAATCCACGCCGGCCTTCCTTGCTATCTCAAGGTTGCCAAACTCCTTCTTGCACCACGTCTTGACTATCTCGAACTTGCTGCTGCTTATCTTCTTGAACCTCGGGTCGCCGACGATGTAGTCGTTCATGTTGAAGAACGTTGATGTCTCGACCCTGAAGAATTTCAGTACTACCTGCGATTCGCCCTTTACGGCATCGGCATTGCCCGCCGCCGCAACATAGACATCAGCCTCCTTGCCCCTGGCTATTATGAAGCCGAGCCTGTCTATTATGCCCTTGTTGTAGAACTTGCTCAGATATATCATGGTGCCCTTGTCGAGCATGCCCTCTACTTCCTTGTGCTCCTTGAGCATGAAATCGCTCCTCAGGGGGCGTTTCCTCCTGCTTAACCTCCTCGCCATTGTGTCAACTTTCCTATGCCATTTAAAGGCCGTTTTCCTCTTAAAAACGTTTAAGTATACCCTTTTAAATGTTTGTTTCTTAATAGATATGAAGGTGAGAGTCTATGGCAGAAAGAAAGAAAAATGTTATATCGATAGATCCAACAATGCAGTATGAACGCATGCTCCACTACAAGGAAAAACACTCCGGATGGGTAATCTACAAGGCGATTTTCTGGGGGGTATACATATTCATACTGGGAGCACTGCTGCTGGCTGACACTGCGCTTACCGGGGCCGCATTCTTCGGGTGGGCATTTGTCCTGTTTGCGATATTCTTCATAATAAACGGGTTCGCAAGCTCGCTGCACCTGAAGCTGATGAAGAAGCACGGCTGAACGCACACTCTTTTTCATTTTTTCCTTTGTTTTTTTACGGTTTGTTTTTATAGCTTCTCCGCTTTACCTGATTGGTATCCATGAAAATAGGCAACATATACTACCATAAGCACTTCAGGCTGCTGCTTATCATACCCGTGATGCTCCTTCTGGTAAGCCTTTACTTCATACCAAAGATAACCCTCGACTCGTCGTTGAGAGGGGGCATAACGATAACGCTGCAGACGAACAGCTCCATGGACACAAGAACGCTCGTCACAGCCATAGACTCAAAGATACCGGGCTCGCAGGCGAGCGTGTCCAAGGCTCCCGGGGGGCTATCCATAACCATAGCCGGCAACGCAAGCATCTCCAGCGCAGACACCTACCTGCTCAAGGCATATTCCGACTACGGCAACTACACCACCGCAACTGTCTTCATTACCAACATACAGGAGCAGCTCAAGGGTGATCCAAGCAACTCTACGCTCGTTTCGATGCTCAATGCATACCAGGCCAACCAGACGCGCGATTCCAATGCTTTCAACAGCGACATAGCTTCAGAGTTCGCATCTTTGCAGGCGGTCAGCCCTGGCGCGACCTACAACAATACAGACATGCAGTCCATGCTTGATTCCGCAAAGGCGGCAATGAACACGGCAAACAGCAACTACGAGACGTACGTGATCTCCAAGCTGAAGTCTATAGTTAACTTCGATGTTTACTCGTACCAGCCTGTGACAGCGACGCTGAGCAGCTTCTTCCTCAGCGAGATGTTCGACATAATAATAATCGCGTTCGTGCTTGTCGCAATAGTTGTGTTCTTCATATTCAGGACGCTTGTGCCTTCGCTGGCGGTCGTATTCGGCGCTGCGAACGACATACTGGTGGCATTGGGGGGCATGGGAGCGTTCGGCATACCCCTGGGGATCGCTTCGATAGGCGGCCTGCTCATGCTCATCGGCTACTCCATAGACACGGACATACTCACCGCAATAAGGATACTTAAGAGGAGCGAGGAGACAGCTGAACAGAGGGCGCTTTCGTCGATGAAGACAGGGCTGACGATGACCTCCACAGCAATAATCGTGTTCGCGATACTGTTCATAGTATCGTACGTAAGCTTCATACCAACGTATTACGAGATAAGCGGCGTAGTCTTAGTGGGGCTTATAGGGGACGTGCTCACCACGTGGTTCGGCAACGCGGTGCTGATCCTATGGCACAAGAAGAGAAAGGAAGCAGGCAGATGAAATGAGCTTCATAAGTTATCTGAAAGATCCAAGGATTCTCATATTGATAGCGATAGTCGCGGCCTTCGCGGTCTTGGACATCAGCTACGGCATACACTTCGGGATAGAGTTCAGCGGAGGCACGCAGATACCGATAAATCTCGAGCACAGCGTCAACTCAACAACAATGGCCACGCTGATAGCCGACCTGAACCAGAGGGTGTCGACGTTCGGCCTCAAGGAAGTCAGCGTCGAGGGGGTCGGGAGCTCCCAGATCTACGTCACCATACCGACTGTTTCCAAGGCGGAGATAAACCAGACGATAAACATCATAGAGAGCCAGGGAAGGTTCCTGGGTGTTGTCGGGGGTACTGAGGCGCTGAACGGCTCTGGCATACTGAAGGGGAGCGTCGGCTCGTTGCCGCCGCAGCAGAGCGGCAGCGAGGTGTCATGGGCCGTCTCCTTCTACATAACGCAGCAGGCGACCAAGAAGTTCGCCAAGGCGGTCTTCGGGCAGGCAGGGCAGCCGATATACATGTTCCTGGACAGGCCGAACAACGTCGTCATACTGGTGAACCAGAGCGTCCTGTCTAACGGCACGGCAGGGCTCTCCCAAAAGTCCGCGCTGCGCGTCATAGACGACGCGCTGACGCTGGGCAGCAACACGATCCCTGTTTTCGCGGTGTCTGGTTCCAACTACGGCGCATCGAGCATACTCGGCTTTTTGCAGTCGCACGGCCAGTACACCAAAGTGCTCGCAAGCTACAACCTCAATAAAAGTCTCGTAAGCGCGATCAGGTCGATGAACATAACAGTGGAACTGGAAAGCAACTCGAACATGACGCCGACCTACGCCCAGATCGGCGTCAATCAGACCATAGTTGACAGCTGGCCGCTCGTCGGCCTGCTTTCCGCCCCGATACTCAACTCCTCGCTGACCAACGGTACAGCGGGCGACAACTATCAGATATCCGGGCTCGCGCCCCTCTCGCTGTCTTCGGCAGAGCAGTACAACTACGCCAACTCGCAGGAGAAGACGATAACCAGCATACTCAACGGCGGGGCGCTCCCTGTCTCTGTGCTGGTCGGAACCCCTACGACGATACCCCCGACGCTTGGAAAGCAGGCGCTCTACGTCAGCTTCATGGTCGGGATATTGGCTCTCCTTGCCATAACGATATTCATAACGATCCGCTACAGGAAGCTCTTCCTCGTCATCCCAATACTCCTTACCACATTCACTGAGCTTTTCATAATAGTCTCTATCATAGGGCTCGTGGGCACCATCGACCTTTCGGCGGTTGCCGGAATGATAGCAGTGGTGGGCACAGGGGTGGACGCGCAGATAATAGTCACCGACGAGATACTTGCGCACGGGAGCGCGCAGGGAACCGCAAAGGGAATACTAAACAAGGCGTTCTACATAATATGGGCGTCTGCCGCGCTGCTCATACTCTCGATGATGCCGCTGTTCTTCTCCACCTCGCTTGTCAACGTCATAGGTTTCTCTGAAGCAACCATAATAGGCGCCCTCCTCGGTGTCCTTGTCACAAGGCCCGCATACGGCGCCCTCCTAAGCAAGCATTTCGGGTGATTGCATGGAAATCATATGTCCTCTATGCGGCAGGTCGAGCATGGATGTGCGCTTCATAGGGCAGTTCTGCGAGCCCTGCGCCGAGGCCAGGCTCAGGAAGCGCATAGCGCCAATCGCGGAGATACAGCTTTGCAAGTTCTGCAACAAGATAAAGAACGGCCTTGACTTCAGGAAGCTGGGAAAGGGATCGTTGGGCTTTGCGCTGCGCCAGGCCGTCAAGCAGAAAGGCTGCGAGCTCAAGGTATTGCGCTTTGATGGCCTCTCGGCCGACCTAGTGGTTACATGCACTGTAGATGGCGAGAGGCTCAGCTTCCCTTATGCAATCGAGCTCAAGACAGAATACCTGATGTGCGGCCAGTGCTCTAGGAAAAGCTCTGGATACTACGAAGCGCTGGTGCAGCTGCGCGGCCCCCGCCAGCAGGTGGAGACGATGAAGGGGGCCCTGGAGCGCTTCGTCGAGAGGAGAGAGGGCTTCATCTCCAGGATAGAGAAGGAGGAGCATGGCTATGACCTCTACATAAGCGACAAGGCTGCCACATCAGAGTTCTTCCTGCAGCGCAAGCTGAAGCCAAAGCGCTCTTATACGCTATACGGCATGAAGAGGGGCAGGAAGCTATACAGGAATATCTATTCGATAACTGTCTGATGCGCTGCTCCAAGACCAGAGAGGCTATTGCGGCTTGATGAACACGCACGGGACAGCCGCATTGGCTGGGCACGCAGATACAGCTGTAACATTTATCAGGTAGGTCGCAGGGGACTCCACCCCCGAAAGGTCGCCGCTGACGTTCAGCGGGACATAAGCAGTGACGTAGCTGGGGCCAGCGTTCGTGTTTACCACAAATATTATCTGATGGCCCACTATATTGTTTATGCCTCCGACGTATATCGCCTGGACGTTGGGTGGCACCTGGATAGTAACGACCTGCCTTGCCGGCGGTCCCTGCGATCCGACGCCAGAAGCGACGGCCGAAAGCTTGTTTGCCACCTGCTGGGCCTCTGTGGTGGAGAGGCTGGAGCTTGAGCTGCTTACCTGAAGGAACGCAATCGCTATTATCGGCAGCAGTATTATCAGCCCGAAAGAGAGTGTGATCAGCAGCTCGAGACTTGACTGGCTTTTTCTGCAATTGCGCATCTATTCACCCCCTGCGGCTTTCTTTCTGGACTCGATCCTCCTCTCCTTCTCTTTCATGACGTCCTTTTTGAGCGTGTCAAGCGCCTCCTTGAAGGTCCTGTCGAGCATGAAGTCTGTTACATGCGAGGATATGATGCCCCTGTTCCTTATCGATATGCGTATGCGTATGTCATAGATCTTAGTCTTTATCCTTTTGAGGTGCATGACTATGTATTCCACGCTGTTGTCTCTTCTCCTCTCTATCTTCGCCACGAGCTCCTTGAGCTCTCCCCTGATTTCATCCTCGTATTCCTTTGTGTAGTCATCCATCCCAGAGATGAATATCCTGTTCTCCTCGAGCCTCCTTTTCGCCATGACGCTCTCGATGACGTCCGTCGCAGTGAGTATGCCAACAGGTCCCCTGCCCCCCACGACAAGCAGCGCAGATATGTCGTTCTCGAGCATCGACCTTACGGCATAGGATAGCTGCTGCCCCTGCGGGACAGTCCTCGGGTTTCCCTCTATGATCTCTGATATGCGCAGCTCGCCTGCCGAGCTCTTCCTGGATTTCCTCTGCGGCAGCGCAACGCTCTGCGCTGAGAAATTCTTGACAAGCATGGAATATGTCACCAGCCCCGTGGGCTTGCCATTCCCGAAAACGAGCAGCCTGTTGACCCTGTTGTTCTCCATTGCGGCTTTCGCCTGCGACAGCCCAGCCTCCTCGTTTATGCCTATCACAGGCGCGCTCATCGCCTCCCCAACCTTCGTGTCCTCGAGGAACTTCAGCGAGAGCAGGACCTTCAGCAGCGTCTCCCGGGAGAAGAGCCCCACGGCCTTCCCGTTCTGCATGAACGGGAGCGCCTTGCTCCTCGACTTGTGGAAGGCAACCACCAGCTCGTCAATCTTCGTGGATTCGTCAACAGTGGGCACCTTGTCTATGTAGCGCTCTATCGTCTGGTTCTTCTGGAAGTTCAGCTGCGCCCTCGCCCTAAAGACGCTTCTTGCATCGACTATGCCCCTGTAGCTCTTTCCAACGTTGACTATGACCGCAGGATAATCAGAAAGCATGGAGAGGACCTTGGCGACAGGCGCCTTCGGGTCCACGCTCCGCGTCTCTGTGACAAGCTCTTTCGGTATGTGCTCCTCATTGTTTGCGATGTCGCCGTGCATGTGCTCCAACCAGATAGCAATAACTAACCATATAAATATAAAGCTAAAGTATTAATAAAGAGCAGAAAACCTCCTTGCCAGGATGGCAGATCGGCTATGCGTCCGCCTGCAGAGCGGAAAAGGGGGATTCGACTTCCCCTCCTGGCTCGTTTTTCAGTTACTCAGAGAAGCGTTATCGCGATGAAACCCGCATAAAGGGCAAGAAGCCCGAA
>CAYMJD010000012.1:0-7799 GCA_964390895.1 Microcaldota archaeon | reverse complement strand
CAATACCATTATAACCTTAATCTTTTATAAATAACTGTCCTATGAAGAAAAGAGTAACTGCTGAAAGGTGATGATGCCCATTTCGGCTGAGGACACGGTGCATTCATGCAGAAGGACACCAAAGGGCGCGTTTTAGGCATAGCTGCAATATTCGCAGCGCTGCTCCTCTCTATGGCGAATTCGTTCTCGATAACCAGCTTCACGATATCTGATGTAGATCCCACAACATACACGATAGTCGTGATGCTTATGCTCTTCCTGTTCCTGGCATTCTACGCCAAGGACGACAAGCTCAGGTTACAGAAGGGCGGAAGGAACATGGCGTACGGGGCGCTCCTTTTTGCCTTTTACTTCGTGCTCCTCGCATATTCGAGGGTCGCCTTGTCATACCTGTTCCTGACATATAGGGTTGACCTGCTGCTACTGCCGGTGCTCCTGCTCGCGTTAGTAGTGACGGTTTTTGGCTTCAATGGGGTAAGGAGAATGCGCGCCATATTCATATATGCGCTGCTGGCATCCCCCATTGTATTGCTTCCGATCATAGGCGTGCATCACCAGTTCGCGGTTTTCAATTCGTACATAGTCTACGACACGTTAAGGGCGATAGGTATACCCGTCGTGCACAGTGGACTTTTGATAACCGCGCCGTCCAGCTACAGCATATCCATAGCCGAGACGTGCGCGGACATAGGCGCTTTCATCGCTCTGCTGATGTTCCTTTTGCCGATAGCATACCTGTTCGACGGCAAACTATCCAAGAAAATTGCATGGGTAGCCGCCGCCATTGCGCTCATGTTCTTGCTGAACATAGCGAGAATGTCGTCTATAGCGTTGATATGGGCTTACTACGGGATAGGCAACGCGATAGCCACCTTCCACATATTCATAGGGCAGATACTGTTCTACGCGACGATTGTGGTGATGTTCGTCCTTTCGTACAAGTTCGGGCTCGGCGTTCCCGGATCCAAGCGCCGCAATCCCGCCAGAAAACAGAGAGAGGCTACTGCCGCAACCCACGCGCCGCAGTACGCGCTTTGCATGCTGTTCGGGATAATTGCTCTTGCCTTCTCGCTGCCTTATGGGAGCTCGCTCCGCGCGCCGCTCAACGGGTTCAGCAACGCGCAGGACCAGAGCCTCACAATGGCAAACATTTATGCCCTGAACGCGCTTGAGAACGCCCACATGGACATAACCCAACTCGGCTACATCTACACTGATGCTGCCTTTGCTCTCGGAAACTCCACAGACTACGCGAACCAGACATACGTGCTGATCAATTATACGAACAGGCCAGCGCTTGTCGGGCTGAACGCGCAATACAATTCCAGCGGCGGGATCGGGTCGCTGCTTCTGAGGAACGGCATAACGCTCAACAGCGAACTCCTCGAGTCATACAACAGCACCTTTGCCGTAAGCTACTTCACTGTGCCGTACAACGACAGCGGCAGCTGGCTCTCAATAAGGTACGAGTTCATAAGGCAAATAAACCAGCAGCCCCGATCATGCGACGTTTCACCATCTGATATGGGGCTGCAGAACTACATCCAAAGTTACCTCTACAACCTCCTAAATAGGGGAATGCAAACAGACAACGGGCTTGTATGCCCTGCCTTCTCCGTAGCCAAGGCAGTGAACAGCGCAGCATGATTCAGAGGAAGCTCTTGACGTTGCCTATGATGCACTGGTATGCCTCGCATGAGGTCCACTGCTCCGGAACGGCGCCCTTCCCGAGCTCGCTGCGCGCAGCCTTCGCCTCATGCGAGTTCCATATCCTGTCGAGCTCGTAACCAGAGTCGCGTATGTTGCCTATCTTCCTGTCCCACATTATTGAAGGATAAACATTGCCGTAGCTGTCCAGAAAGAGCGACACTTCCAAACTTCTGCTCCTCATCGGGGACTTCCCTGTCTTTGCATATCTGACCAAATTTTTGAGGAACACCCTCTCTATCGACTGTATTGGATTGATGCTGCGCCTCCTGTTTTTCAGCAGCCATTCAAGATCCTGCACGACTGTATTGGGCTCTGCCTTGATGTCTATCCCCTTGTTCGCGTAATAGTTGTCAGACAACTGCCCCAAATTGACGTGGAAATCATTGCACGTTATGTCAGGTATGTCCCTCTTGACAGCCTCGAAGGTTTCTCGCAATTTTCCCTCGTTGAATCTGCTGAGCGTATAACCGAACACAAAATCAAGGTTTTTGTATTTTTTCTTCAGCTCCTTCAGGCCCTTGAATACCTCTATCGCCTTTTCGTAGTTGCCCTCTATTCCCCTTATGCGGTCGTGGAGCTCTTTGTAGCCGTCAAGGCTTACTGTTATGACAACCCTCGGTATCCCAAGGTTTAGTATTTCTGTGAGCTTCCTCATCATGAGCTCATGGTTGCAGAGCGAGTTTGTCGGCATGGTCAGTATGTAAAGGCCTTTCGAAGAACCATGGAAGGCCTTCGCGATCTCTACTATGTCGCTCCTGAGGAACACCTCCCCCCCAGTAAGCTCTATCCACCTAAAATGGGGATTTTTCCTAGCGAACTCTGTTATCTCGTCCAGCTGCAGCTCGTTCTGCGGATGCATCTGCCATATATTGCACGTTTTACATTTGCTCTGGCATTTGTACGTGATTGCGAAGTTAAGCTTGTACGGCCTGCCCAACTTTACAAAGTTGGACTTCAGTGCAGTGCCGAAAAGGCCGACCAGCTTTCCTCCTTCTGACCTCTCCCCCATAAACCATATTTCCAAGTTTTACGTATTTATAGATTACCTTACCATAAGAATCATGGTACTACAAAAAAACGCGATGCTGCTCCTTTCTCTAGTGGCAGTTTTCGCTTTAATGGCGAGCGCGAGCACTGTGACTCTGACATCTTCGTGCAGCAACATTGCCGTAGGCAACAGCGGAAAATACGTAAATTTCACCATCTCGAACTCGGGCGACGGCACCGCAACAAGCATGATACTCACGGCCGCGCAGCAGGGCCTCTATTCTAATACGGTTAACAACGTAACCTCGCTCCCTCCCGGAAGCGCGGAAACGTTCAGGTTCTATCTGACCAATGTCACATATCCGGGAAGCTACGGGTTCGGGGTGTACGCGCTCTACATGCAGGGCCAGCAGAGCTTTATAGTATCGTTCCCATGCGTGGTGAGCTTCATGAACAGCTCCGGTTCGCAGCTCGCCATAACCAATGCCTCTGTGGCGAACCGCCAGATAACCGCGCAAGTGATGAATCTGGCGCGCCACAGCATAAACGCCACTACCTATTTCATAGCATCGCCGATTACAGGGCTAAGCACGAACCCCACCGCATTCTCCATAGCCGCAGGGGATTTGCACCCGATAAAGGCAGAGGTGGCGGTCAGCAAGCTCAACATCACAGTCCCTGTGGCGATACTTGTGACATACGTAGAAAACAACATGAGCTACACGTCAATGAGCACTGTCAATGTTTCATTGACCTCCAGCAACGGATTCGATCTTACCACAATGGTCCTGGTCGCTATTATAGCAGTCGTCGTTGCTCTCATAATCGCCTCGATAGCGGCCACCATTAGGAAGAGGGGGGCGAAAGCGGGAATGGTCCGATGAACCCAGACATCAGCATCGTAATACCGACCCTCAACGAAGAGAGGAACATTGCGCCCACGATAAGCGGGATAAAAAAAGTTCTTAAGGGGCGCTCATACGAGATAATCGTTGTCGACGGGCATTCCAGGGACAAGACAGTGCCAATCGCCAGGCGGGACGGCGCCAGCGTGATCTACGACGATCTCGGCAAGGGATCCGCGCTCGTGAGGGGGATGGCAGCATCGAGGGGAAAGATAATCGTTGCGATGGACGCCGACATGTCGAACAAGCCGAACGAGCTGAGGTTGCTCATAGCAGGGATCGAGGCGGGATACGACATATGCATGGGCTCCAGGTTTCTTGTCGGGGGGGGATCTGACGACATGCCATTGGTGAGAAAACTAGGCAACAAATTCTTCGTGCTCCTTGTCAACCTGATATACAACGCGAGGTACAGCGACCTCTGTTACGGCTACAGGAGCTTTTCGAAAAGCGCCACGAAGAAACTGAAGCTCAACGAAAAGGGCTTCGGCATAGAGACAGAGATAAGCATAAAGGCGATGAAGAAAGGAATGAAGGTCTTAGAGGTGCCCAGCTACGAGAAGAAGAGGGCATCTGGTTCAGGGAAGCTCAGCAGCATATCCGATGGATGGCGGATACTAAAGACGATAATCCGGGATGCCTGAGGCGTCACCGGCTCGAGTTGAATCCGTTTATCGTGTAGAGGCCGAACGTGCCGCGCACGTTGGTATCGTAGATCTCGGCAATCGGCTTGACAGAGAATTCGTTCATCGCGGTTTGGCAGCTGTTCACGTTATCGAGGCTCGTATGGCACCAGAAGCCGTAGTCTATCACGAGGCAGCCGTACCTCTGGGTGTAATTCTGGTATTCCGTTAGGTTGTTCCTCAGGTTGGCGAGGTCGCCGAACTGCGTAGAGCTCCTGTTGTTGATTAGGAACAGCGTCGGATCGAAGCTGAAGACGAGGCAAGAGGCGGGTATCTTGGTCACGTTGCCATAAATGAAGTTCTCGTAAAGCCTTGCAGGTTCGGCCTGCATTATGCCCGAAGGCTGTATCGAGAGACTGCCGTACATGGACAGCAGCGAGTAAAGGAGCGCCCCTATAATTATTGCGGCTACTGCAGCATAGATTATCCTGCTCTTCGTAAGCCAGGATGTAGCATCGAGCACCGAGCCGATCGCGAACCCTCCGAGAATGCTTACAGGGGGTATCAATGCGAGCATGAATCTCCAGTCGACCCCGAATAGCACAGAGCCCGCATAGAATGCAGTATAAAGCAGGAATATCGCTCCGAACCACACAAGAAAAGCGATCGCAAGCCTTCTCCTGTATACCGCAAGAACCACGAACCCCGCAATCGCCAAAGCGGTGAACAGCACCGGCTGCATTATATGGTATGTCCCGTTGCTGTCTTGGTAAGCGTTGAACCAGAAGAAAACGTTGGAGCAGAGGTTTGCCTTGAAGTTCTGGAAGTCGATCGCGCCTGTCGCGTTTATGTAGACGTTGGACTTGCTGCAGGTTTGCGGTATGTATGTCCCAACGTAGCCATATGTATCTGATACGCGCTGGGTGTTGGCGTATATGGCCATCGGCACAATGGTAAGCACGAACAGCAGTATGACGATGAGCGCCTTCGTGTTCAGGATGTTGCGCTTTATGAGCCTGGTGTTCTCCTTTATGGATTTCCTGATTGAGCTGCTGTCGAGCAGAATGTATGCAATCGCTATTATTACTATGTAAAGCAGCGCGTTGACTTTCATGTAGACGAGCACGGAGAGCGAGAACAGCATGAACGCGAACGTCCATATGCTCTTCTTGTTGATGAAGACCATCGCGGCGAACACAGCTATGGTAGAGTATGCCATGACGAGCAGGTCAGAGCTAGTGGGCGCGGCCCATACCAGTATTATGGGTGAAAGGGCCATCAGCAGCTCTGCGAAGAGCGCGTGCTCTATCCTTTTGAAGATCAGCACCGCCGCGAAGAACGTCGCAAGAACCGACAGCGCAGCCATGAAGATGAACGTGTTGAAGGCCGTCGCCCTGCTTGCTCCGAAAAGCGCGAAGCCAAGCGCGATGTTGAACGACGTCCCTATGGGTTCGTGGAAGATCTGGCCCGAGAAGCACTGCGTTGGCGTTCCGTAGTTGCACATCCAGGCCTGCCCTGACGCGAGCAGGCTTGCCGCACCGCCCTGGTATATCACGTCGTCGAAAAAGAGCTGCTGCGTCGGCTTTACCAATGCAACCTCAAGCCCCACGAACAGCACAGTTATAAGGAACGCGATTACGAGATGTTTTCTCGTAACCCCTGATTTCTTAAGCACGGAGAAAACGTCCCTCCTCGAAAACGCAAACGAGACTGCCATGCCAATGAAGCCTATCACTATGCCGATAGTGAACAGGTATTGTTCAAGGCCCGCGCTCAGCATTCAAGCACCCTATATTCCAGCTTTGTTGGTCACAAAGAAACCGTTTATAAACATGTACCTTGTTTTGCTGCTTTTCATGGTCGAGACCGCGTCCTCCGGGCTCATGACTATCGGCATGCCGTGTATGTTGAAGCTCGTATTCAGGATTATGCCTTCTCCCATCACACCCTTGACCTTGCTTATTAACCTGTGGTATAACGCATTCTCTGCACCGACCATCTGCGCCCGCGCCGATCCGTCTATGTGGATTACAGCGCTTGCCGCAGCGCGTTTCTCCCTCTTGACCATGTAAGCCATGGTCATGAACTTGTCCGCTCCTTTGGAGTCGTAATCGAGCAGTTTGCCTGCTTCTTCCTCCATTATCGACGGTGCAAACGGCTGGAACCATTCGCGCTTCTTTACATAAAGGTTGAGCCTGTCCTTCACTTCCTCTGAGTTGCACGGGGCTATTATGCTCCTGTTCCCGAGCGCCCTCGGCCCGTATTCCATCCTGTCGTGGAACCAAAAGAGGTAATTGCCCTTGCCTATAAGCTCTGCAGCATGCGACGCCTGCTCTGCGGGGCCTTCTGCCTCGTATTTCAGCGAATGCTCTCCCCTGAGCGCGCCCTCTGTCGCATCGTCGCTGAAGCTGTCCCCAAGGTAAGCAGAGAAGCCGTAGTCTGTCGTCCCCTCATCCAGGTAATTGCTGTATAGGGCAGCCCCGAGCGCTATGCCCCCATCCCCCATATGCGGGAACACGTACCACTTTTTCAGCGCCTCCGAATTCCTGACAAGCATGTTCGCCTTGACATTCGAGAATATGCCACCTGCAAAGACAACCTCGTGTATCCCGAACCTGCCTATGAGGTTGTTGACGAATTTGAAAAGCACCGCCTCGAAGAGCTGCTGCGCCATGTAAGCGAACTGCTCCCTCGGCATCTGCCAGGCGATCCTCTGCAGCATCGAGAACTGCTTCCTGACGTTGTGCCTAGAGGTGAGCCTCGCGCCCTCTATTCTGAAGAAATCCTTGAACCTGTTCTCTTCGATGTCGAACGGGTACGAATAATCTGCCATCGCCATGAGCTTGCCCTCATCCTCGAGCTCGCGCATCCCTATTACATTTGTCGCCTGCTCAAAGAAAATACCGAGGGAATCCCTCGCTTTTATGGAGAGCCTTCTTTCGAGCTTTCCGTTCTCAAGTACGCTGACCGAACCGGAGAGCCCGTCGCCGAGCCCGTCCATCGTCAGCACGAGCGCCCTCTTGAGTCCCGAGGTAAACGCTGCCGTAGCCGCGTGGGCCATATGGTGCTCCACTACATCCAGCCTGAAGTCCTTGAAGCCCATGTGCCTCAGCTGCCTCCTGACTATGCTTTTGCTAAGGGCGGTGCTTCCGGGGGTTATCCCCACAGATGTCATTGTGTACTTCAGATTGTGCCTGAAGTTCTCGAATGCGGGCTTGGGCGTCTTTCTCCTCCTGAACAGGTAGTAATTCTCTTTCATCGAGGGAAAGATGCGCTCCAGCGTTTTGGTGAACTCTGTCGTAGTGAAAGCAATTCGCTCTATGTCCTTGTGCTTCACGTTTGCGAATCTGAGCGCCGCGTTGATCGAATGGTAGGGGAACCTGACCTCAAGCTTGCGCTTGGTGAACCTCTCCTCGTTTGCTGCAAACAGCACTTTCTTGCCTTCGATTAGGGCGGCCCCGGAATCATGGCCGTCCCATACGCCAAGAACATACATAAAAATCTCTGTCTCCCTGAAATTGTAATCTGTAAATATGGGGAAACAGCTTTAAAACTCTTGTCCTAAAAACTCATT
>CAYMJD010000011.1:1690-17470 GCA_964390895.1 Microcaldota archaeon | reverse complement strand
AGGCTTTTATTATTTTCCAGCCAATCTCATCTGTGGTAAAATGACCAACGTGATCAGCTATTCAGTCAGCGCATACATAAAGCACCTGAAGCTGCTTTTGCTGTTCTCGTTGTCGTTCATAATCGCTTTTCTTATACCGCTATTCGCGTCGTTGCCGGCATACAACGACATGGGCGCCATATTCCTCAGGACAGCCAGCCTTTTCCTCAACCTGAACATGCTCAACGCGTCGATAATAGCGATAGGGGTTTTCTTCTCGCTGCTCTTCCTGAGCTTCGCGCTCGTCGCCATAAACATAATGGTCAAGCACAGCCGTGCCCACCTCAAGATACGGGAAGAGGTGCTGCGCGGCCTCGAGAGGTACACGAGCAAGGTATTCCTTGTTTTGCTCATATTCACCGCGATAGTGCTGCTGGTGAATGTGCTTTCGTACGGGAGCGGCTTTTCAGGCATACTGACGTATGTGGTGGCATTGGCGCTCACGCCTTTCCTGTTCTACGCTCCCAGTTCCATAGTCATAGACGACTACAGCATAGGCAATGCGATAAAGGCGAGCCTGCGTTTCTTCACAAAGCGCTTCGATTACTTCTTGGTATGGCTCGGCATAGCCATTGTTTTGATAACATTCTTCGACTTCGTGTTCATAGTGACAACGGGCACCATGCTCTCCAGGTACGTTATGCTAGTCTTCAACTCGTTGTTCATACTGCCGTTCCTTGCGGTGCTGCAGAGCGAGATGTACGTAAAGAGGTTCCCGCTCCTGAAGCGCTGATGGCGCTCTTTTGATAAAGATATTAATAACCGCATGTCAATATCAATTATGCGTCCCAAATCCGCCATCGCAACGCTCTCGATCCTCGTCCTTGTATTGCTTGCGCCTCTGGCATACTCTGATGTGCCAACGGCGCCACAATTCAACACCAACTTCTATTGCATACTCACCCAATCTTCGACAAACCTCGGCAGCTGTGTCGAAGCCGCGATACCGGTTGCCATGCTCGGGGTGCTGCTCTCGCTGCTCTTCGTAGCGCTTGCATACATGCTCGGCAACGTGCTCAACATGCGCAGCCTGCACGGCTGGTATACCAGCGAACTCAGGGAAGCTGTTATATCAGTCCTTATAATAGTGCTTATATTCTCTGTGCTCCTCATACTGAGCAGCATAGCGTACAGCTTTGTCTCGAATACAGCGCCAACCATCACAGCCGCCAACATGCAGGGGCAGGGCACCGGCATAGCGAACAACCTTCAAGGAATGTACAACGCCATACAGCAGCAGTATTTCACTCCAGAGATACAGAATGCGCAGAACATGTTCTACTTCTTTTTCGGGCTCTACGACGCGATAGGGTTCCTGCAGAGCTTCTCGCTGAAGCTCTACATCCCGATCCCCATCACTCCCTTGTTTACGATTGGCACGCTGAACTTCGGTTTTGAGGAAAATCTGTATTCAAGCACTGTTCTGGTGCCTTTGAGCTCGAAGCAGACGTCATTTATAGGGGACTCGACAACGCTGATACTAATCCCTGTGCTCACGCTTCTGGAAGTGCAGCAGCAGATCCTTTTTTACGTCATAGAGGTGGGCCTCGGGGTTTTGCTCCCCATAGGCATAATAGCTAGGGCAATACCTTTCCTAAGGCCATTGGGGGGAACATTGATAGCGCTGGGGATAGGTTCTGCGCTGGTGTATCCTGCACTGCTGCTGTTCCTTAACGTGCCGGTTACGCAGTACATCGCGCCCATCGCCCAGCTGCCGACGCAGACTCCGACGGCCACGCCGACGCAAGGAGCGAGCCAGGTCATGCAAAACTCGCTGGACAAGGGCTCCTCATATATTGAAGGGATAGAGCGCTCGATCGCCTCGACGCAAAACGCCCAGGACTGGGTCACGGTGGGATTCGTGGAGGGCCTGCTGAGCTTCGTGAGCATATACCCAGCATTGAACGCGGTGCTCTCGTACGGCTTCATAAACCTCGCATTGCAGTTCATACTGTTCGTGTTCGATCTGATGATAGGGGTAGTTATAACGCAGGACATAGGCAAGGTGATGGGAGGTAAGGTCAGCTTCGGAGTCGGAAGGCTCAAGCTCACGTGAAGGTTGGTAAAAAATGAGACCGAAGAAATCCATTGCAAGGCGGTTCTGGCCGCTCTTCATGCTAGCTGTGCTGCTCGTGCCCATAGCCATGAACATTGCCTATGCCGCTGAGACCCCCGCGCAGAACACCTGCGCGCTTTTCGGCGGCAACAGCTTCGCGAGCCCCTGGCTCGAGGTTAATTACCTCGTAATATTCATAAGCTTCATAGCATTGCTGATAATATACGTCATAAGCAGGCTATTCCCGGCGGCGCTGCGTTCAAGGATAATGAGCATGACTAAAGGGGAGATATCGCAGCTCTTCATAAGCATCGTGATAATATCCCTGCTTCTCGGATTCACGGGGCTGGCATGCGACGTCTCCGCGCAGGTGAGCACCCAGTATCTGGGAAGCCAGAACGGCCTCCAGCCTTTCCAGTATGCCGAATATTACATAGGCAACCTCAGTATGAACACGGGCTTGAAGCTCCTGACGTATCTTTACAGCCTATCGATAGCGTACACGATTGATGCGCAGGTCTACACGAAGATCTCAGAGCCGTTCTCGTTCTCGCTCCTTCCCTCCAAGCTATTGAAGTCCCTTGAGACGCTCGGCCTCACATTAGAGTCCACAGCAGGCCTCAATTTCGGGATTCCTTATGCAATGACCGCGGAGTTCTACATGGTGGTCTTCTCGCCGCTTGTGATAATAGCCATAGGCGCGCTGTTCGTCCAGTACCTCGCGCTTCCCTTGATACAGGCCGCCGCATTCACCGTGATACTCCCTGTGGCTCTGATAGTCAGGTCGGTGGCGTATTCAGGAACTGGAAGCTACGGGCTCAGGCATGCGGCCAACACAGTAATAGCGCTCATGATAGCGCTTTATATAATATACCCGCTGACCATAGCATTGGATTCTTACATAATGAACTGGATATTCTCTGCCCAAAATCCCAATTACACATACCTGAACATGCAGCTCACCTACAATTCCATACCAGAGACCATCTTCACCCCTGCCTCGCAGGCGGTCTCTTCGGAATACCAGTCGCTTCAGTCATCCTTCACGTCCATGCCAACTATCAGGAGCATCATAGGGCAGGCGCAGAACCTCGGCCTCAAGAAACTTTTCACCCCCTGGACGATACCGCAGGACGCCAGCAACGTGATAGAGAGCGTTTCGCAGTTCCTTTTCGCCTCGATTATCCTGTTTGCGCTGAACGTCGCGATAACGATAGCGTTCGCGCAGAGCCTCACCAGAGCCCTGAATTCAGGGGTGGAAGGCTCAAACCCGTTCTGGGAGAACTTGTGATCGCATGATACCCTTCATACCTTTGATGTTCGTAACCAACTTCTCAGCGGTCCAGAGCCAGTTCCTGCCCCTTGTGATGGTCGCGCTGCTGCTCGACTCCACCATAATATCTGTATGGTACCTGATAGGGGTTCTGATAAGCAGCGAGAAGTTCAAACGTTCAGCCAAGTCTGAGTTCTACCAGCTTGTCGGGACCGCGGTCCTTACAATGATAATAATAACCTCGCTCGGCACCTTCAACACCATATTCACAAACTCTGTCAGCGGCACGATATTCGGATCCCAAACCATATCGCAGCTATGCACGAACATAGAGTCGACTTCGAACCTCGGCCTCCTCCGTTCAGGTACTCCCTATTCGTTCCTGGCGGGCATCTCTAATGCTGGAGCAGACGGCCAGGGCACGACCTTCCAGGGTCTGTGCAGCTATGTCTCGGCGCAGAACAGGGATCCCTCATTCACCTCGAATTTCGATTATCCGCTTGCTGCAACAGGGGTCGTGATAGCCAACCTCACCAACCAGACAGCCGCCAACCTGCAGAACTTCTTCATAATCAGCTCGTACATAGGATACCAGGCCAACATGAAGCCGATGGTGGGCTTCTGCCTCCAGGACCTGCCCGATCCTGCAGGGCCGTGCCAACTCCCGTTCACAGATCCTGTGCCGGGCCAGGGCCAGCTTGTGGCGCTGAACATAAATGCGACATACCAACCATTCGCCGGCTACAATCTTCCGCTCTCCTCCATGTCAACAGTCGGGGAGCTCCTCTCGCTGTCGCTCGAGATGTTCATGGCGCAGCTGACCATAACATCAATGCTGCTCTACGCATGGCCCTTCCTGCTCTTCATAGGGCTTGTCCTGAGGGCGACACCGTTCACGAGGAAGATCGGGGGTCTATTCATAGCGATAGCGATCGGCGCGATATTCTTCTATCCCACTGTGTTCGCAATCGAGTATATCAACTTGGGCAAAGGAATTCCAGGAATTCTCAGCGATTCAACAACGAGCATACCCTCTATATACGGCTTCAATTCCGTCACATACAACGCCCTTACAACACTGAGCGGCTCCAACCCCCTTGTAGGCGGTTACTTATACATACCTAACTTCTATGTGCAACCAAACCTCGAAAAGATCGCGCAGGTAAACGACTGCTGGCCCGGAATCGAGGGATTAAATCCAGTGAATTTATATCCAAGCCTGACAACCCCATCCTTTGCATTGGTCTCGGCATACGTGTCAGACAGCGCGTGGATGGTGATCCCGTTCACCAACGTCGTGCAGATAATACTGCCGCTGCTCAGGGGATCGGGCAGCATCCCTTCGCATCTCTCCATACCAATGGGCTTCTTCCCTGACATATGCTCGAATCCGACGCACGTCGAGAACCTTGCGTTCTCGGTGATAAACGCCTACGGCTTGATAGGGGTAAGCACCTACTTCCTTCCGATACTTAACCTCATAATAACGCTTTCCGCAATAATCGGGCTCTCAGGTCTGCTCGGCGGTGACACAGAGCTGGCAGGGCTGGCAAAACTCGTATGATGGTAAAATGAAAAAATGGACAGCACCGCATCTCTGGATTGCAGTATTCGCTGCAGCGCTGCTGCTCTCCCTCGCGGTACTGCCAGCTGTCGCGCACGCCGCCAATGCGAACCCGAACCCCAACACGGATTTCTGCCAGGGCCTGATACAGCAGAACACCGCCGAAGGCGCGCTGGGGAACGTGGCAAGCCTGATCAGCACCTCGTTCCTGATAATCGGGGTTATGCTGACCATAATAGCGCTCGCCTTCGGCCTCGGCTACGCCTTCAAGATAGAGAAGCTCATGAACTTCTCGAAGATGGAGTTCGGCGAGATAATCATCACAGTCATCATAATCGCGGTGTTTGTGGGCGCCGCAGGCGCCACGCCCCTGATAAAGACCGCCCCAGACCAGACCAACAACATCTTCACGAACGACTGCGTCTACCTCTCATCGTCATCAGTCTACGCGTTTGACACGATACTAAGCGACTTCATCGCAAGGAGCTATGGTCTCGAGCTGCTCTCCAATCTGGAAATCCACCTCGCCCCGCTCAATTTCGGTATAGACTTCTCGCCGCTCAAGGGATATGATCTCGTGCAGAAGACGCTCGCGCTTTCGATAGACATCGCAGCGCTTTTCGGGGGGCTTTTCCTAGGGCTCGCCGTATTTCTTGCCGTGATATACATGCTATTCCCGCTCTTCCTTTACATAGGCATAGTGCTCAGGACCGTGCCTTTCACGAGGGCAGCGGGAGGAGCTTTCCTCGGGTTCTTCATAGGGTTTTACGTCCTCTTCCCGCTCATGCTGAGCATGCTGCTCTCTGCACAGAACAACCCGCTCAACCAGCAGGCGCAGGGCGCCACGCAGCACGGAATCTCCAGCTTCCTGCCTGCGCTCGGCCCTGTCGGCTCGCTTGCCTCCCTTCCGTTCGTGCAGAACCTCGCCGCGTCGATAATCCCTCTGGGCACGCTCGAAGACTTCATACATGTCGTGGTGGTGCCCCTTTTATACGCTGTTTTCGTTGTTATAATATCAGCGATGGTCGCGCTCCAGTTCTCTGAGGCTGTCGGAGACCTTCTCGGGGCGGAAAGCCTTGCTACTGGCAGGACGTTCAGGAAGATACTATGAGTGAAAAGAAGCATGCCAACAAAAAGGTGCTTTTCTCTGTAGCGCTAGTCGCGCTGCTGCTCTCCTCAAGCCTCGGCGCGCTCATGGGTCCGTCGCATGTGCGGCTCCTGTTCCCGCAGCTAGGCGCGCCCGCTTCCAGCCCATTGGCGCTCAGCGTGGGGCTTTCGATGAACCAGCTGGCGTCCTCGCCAAAGCTGCTCCTTGCGGCTGCCGCGCCCCAGCCCACAGATCTTGGCGCCTTCTTCAAGTCCTACCTTGTGTCATGGTACGGCATCGCCGCGCTCCTTGTGCTTTTAGTGATACTCGTCTCCGCAATGGTATACATGCTCTCAAGCCTGATAAACAGCGAGCACAGCAAGGTGTGGGCGCGCATGCAGATATACGAGGCACTCCTCGGGCTCCTCCTCTTCGCTGTGTTCTTCTCATTTTATTCTTTGATGCTCACGAACCCGCAGCAGGCGTTCAGCTCGGCGCACCTCATCCCGAGCACATGTACGGGAACCGACGTCAACACCATATTTACCCTGGCCACCTGCGACCTTGGCTCCTTCCTTTCCATATCGTTCGGGTTCTTCCAGCTGATCTATTATGCGTCTTACATCGGCGGCCTCGCCCCGGGCGTCAAAATAGGGATCCAACTACCCTGGTATGCTGTGGGGCTGGGCGCCCAAACCGGCATCGGAAGCATCTTCCCGAAGTCAGGGGAGGACTTTCTCTCCATGGGAATGGACCTGCTTGTAGTAATGCTCATGCTCAACCAGATACAGATGATACTCATAGCCGGCGCCCCGCTCTTCCTCGCACTCTTCATAAGCATAGGGATAGTATCATGGGTCCTGGGGTTCAGCAGGAGATTCGGGGGGGCGATGATAGCCTTCGGCCTCGGCCTCGGCATAGTGTATCCATTGCTCATTGCGATAACCTATGGATTCGTGACGAACTCGATGATGTCCTATTTCGGGTCGCTCTACTCCGCAGGGCAGGGCGGGGGGCAGTACAGCGCGCCGCAGAGCATATCCAGTGCTGCGTTGATGGTGCCGAACTTCCTGTTGAAGTTCCTGCAGAGCCTATTCACGGTCGCATTCTTCGGTGACTTCAGCGGCTCCGTGAGCACCTTCTTCATGGAATACGGCTACATATTTGCGGGCCTGACGTTCATACCCATGCTCAACATAATGATACTCGACGCCTTCATAGTTGATTTCTCGAAGGCGATGGGAGAGCGCATAAGCTTTTTGGACCTTATCGGACAATTCATATAGTGTTGCAATGAAGAGGAAAATCATAATTATAGCGGTCCTGGCGGCCATATTATTCATAATGCTGGCCCCCGTGCGCTCCAACTATGCCGCGCAGGCGGGCTACGCCCAGCAGCACAGCTCTGCAATACTCCTTGCGACGAACGTCAACCCCGGGAATGCATGCTCGTCCCAACTGTCAGGGTACACAGCACAGCTCCCCGCGTGGTACTGCCCGATAAACCAGCAGGTATACGATGCATGGAGCAATTCCGCCCCGATAGCGATGATAGCAGTGCTGTTCTCCTTCGGCATAGCGGCGCTCATATTCATGGTAGGCGTGCTGGCAAGGAGCAACAGGATCCGGGAGTTCGGGATAGGCGAATTCTACGAAGCAATAGCGAGCGCCATAATAGTGATCCTTTTCATATTCGTGAGCGGCGTCCTCTTCGGGCTTGTCCCGGAGTTCGTCGTCGGGCCAATCAACCCCTATGCGACCGCATTCAATCTCATACTGCAGACGATAGGGCAGGCCCGCCAGATGTACGATTCATTGTACCAAGTATACGTGATCGACGACTTCTATCAATCGATAAGCGTGGATCTCCAGTTCCCGATCTCAGGGTTCTCGACAAACCTCTTCAGGCCGATATACGCGACCGGCTTAGACCTGCTGGTGCTGCAGCCCACAGAGGCGCTCACGAGCTTCCTCGTGGACGGAATGATAATGCTCTATTCCGAGTATTACCTATTGATGTTCTTCGCTGTCGCCTCTATACCCGCGTTCCTCGTGCCTGGCGTGATATTCAGGGCGATCTTCCCTACAAGGGCATTGGGGGGCATGCTGATAGCGGTGGCGATGGCGTTCTACCTTGTGGTGCCGACGCTTTTTGCTGTCGCGTTCTATTTCGTGGTGCCGAACACGCTCCAGCAGCTCGCCACTGTATCGTCGCTGCTCAACAGGTTCGGGGCAAACGGCGGCAGCATAACCAATGCGGTGACGCCCGACAGCCCGATAGTGCTGCAGCTCAACGCAGCCGGCGCAGCAATGGGCGGCTTCTGGCTCATGGTGCTCTTCTTCCCTGTGCTGATAATTGCCTTCACGTACGTGTTCATAACGCAGATGGCGAATTTCATAGGCGGCGCCTCGAGAACCTCAAGCAAGTTCAGGAGCTTCCTCTAGTCCGACACTTTAATAATGTTTTTTTTAATGTTTATACTGATTTGGATGGATGTAAAGATGCTCGTGTTCCTCGGTTTCCTTCTCGCCTCGATAGCCGTGCTGTTCCTTGCGGCGAGCGCCTCTACCCAGATACTTCCATACCCATTGAAGATACTTCTTCTCATAGTGGCGATGGTCTTTGACGTCATAGCGTTTTCCTCTAGGTATTACACATATCTGATAATACCGATGCTCCAGCAGAGAAGAAGGGTAATAAATCTCGGAGTAGGTGAGAGCTACAGGTTCACGGGAAACGAGGATGCGCTGATCCGCAAGGTGGGGGACCTTTACACAGCTACAGTCTATATCATAATACCGCTCTACAGGTCTGCCACCGAGATGAACGCCGAGGAGAAGCTCGACTTCGGCAAGCAGGTTGGCAGGTTAGTCAGCATAAGCAGGGACCCTGTGCGCTTCTCGACGCAGATGAACGTCATGAACAAGGATTCCTACATACAGCTGATAAAGGACATGATAAACAGCACTGAGACAGAGGTCATAGGGCTGACGCAGAAGAACGCGCCGCAGTCGGAGCTCGAGCGAGCCAAGGGCAAGGTATCGATGTGGCGCAATGTGCTCGACAGCACCACAAAGGTATCGTCGCTCGAGCTCATAACCTATTCGTCCGTATCTGCATCAGGGTCGAAGGAGGCAGAGGCGGTGAGCTTCGCGCAGCAGCGCGCCCGCGACATCGTATCAGCCATAAGCACCACCTTCGGCGTCACCCCAATGCAGGCTTCAGGGGAATCGCTCAAGCGCCTCATAGAGCCCGAATACATACTGCCTGTCACCACAGTCACCGAGGAGATAACCAAGCATATAGAGGAAGAGGTTGTTTGATGGACACCACAGGGATAGCGCTGCTGGCATTGTCGGCGATAGTCGTCTTCATAGGCATAGCATTGATGCCCGCATTCGGCCCCGGCGTCTACACTTACATAGTTCTCATAATATGCCTAATGACTGCCGGCCTGCTGCTGGTGATAAACTTCGCCGACTTCCTCGTTTTCCCGATCGCAATGCGCATACTCGGGATAGTATTCAAGCCTTCAGAAGACTACAAGATAATAAAGACGCAGGACGCGGTTGTCAAGAACGTCAGCGGGATCAACTATGCTATAGGCTACCTTACCGGCAACCTCTTCGCCTACGAGTTCAAGGCAGAGCAGCAAGAGGAAAACATCGACGACAAGATAACAGACGCCCCAGATACATGGGAGCGCGCCGTCATGAGCATAGACTTCCCGTTCAAGTTCCATGTGCTTTCGTGCGCAAGGGACGTGCAGGAGGCAAGGGACGAGCTGGAGGGCAAGCGCAGCTACCAGGAGTTCCAGATG
Organism: Microcaldota archaeon; assembly: GCA_964390895.1. Classification (GTDB taxonomy): domain Archaea; phylum Micrarchaeota; class Micrarchaeia; order Micrarchaeales; family Micrarchaeaceae; genus A-MIC-10. Next base: position 7,630 of record CAYMJD010000011.1, on the reverse strand, counting down.
AACAGGGCGATGCAGGGGGGCAAGACGACAGACGTCGAGATAACCGACCTGCAGCGCAAGCTTAATATAATACAGACGCAGATAGACAGGATAGGGCAGGGCGAGCGCCCCATCTCAGCTGTCATATACATAGAGACGATAGCAGTGGGGGTTTCGGAAAAGGAGGCGCTGGACAACCTCACCGCGCAGGCGAGCAGGCTCCAGATAGCCCTCAGCAGCCTCGACATATCCCTCTCGAGGGTCATAGGGAGAGAGCTCTATACGCTCTTCAAGTTCAATTTCGCCCTTCCCACCACAAGGGATGAGGTCGCGCAGTACTTCGACGCGCAGGGATGACATGACTCTAGTGAGATTCCAGAACATAATGAGCAAGGAGATAGCGAAGAGGGCGTTCCTCTCCAGGCCTCCGGAGCCTCCCCCGACAGTGCTCATAGGGGACCCTTTCCAATCAATATACATAGGCACGACCAAGATCTTCAAGGTTCCGTTCACGTGGTCGTTCGAGAACCTCACAAACCCGCACATAGCTGTTGTGGGAATAACAGGCGCGGGGAAAAGCTACTTCGTGAAGACGTTCCTCGTCAGGGCGAACTACGTATGGGGCACCAACGCGGTAATAATAGACTGGGCAGGGGAGTACCGCGCCTGGGTTGAGAGGAGCGGCGGCACCGTGGTCTCTCTCGGCAAGGGGGACTTCCTGAACATAATGGACCTTTCAGGGATGAAGCCTCTTGATAGGACAAAGCAGATAATGAACTCGTTCGACATACTTACCGACATATCAGATTTCCCAGAGCAGAAGAGGCTGACAGAGGAGGCGCTTGAGCAGGCGTACACGAACTTCGGGTACAACATAGCCGAGAAGCCTCCCGAGGGAAAGGAAGCCCCTACCCTCAAGAACGTGATACTGCTTCTTGAGGAGAAGCTGACAGACAACACTTATACGTACCCGGCGGAGCTGGAGAACGCGATATACCGGCTGCGCCAGTTCGCGCGCGAGGGCGAGGACTACTTCGCGAGGAAGAGCACCATAGACCTCGGAAAGCTGGCAGCCTCGGGCTTGGTGGACATAGAGCTGTCTGCCCTTCCGGACGAGAGGTTCAGGGCTCTGGCAGCGCTGTTCATACTTCAGACGCTGAAGGAAAAGATGAGGTTCGAGGGGTGGAGCGCCTCGAAGGGGCTCAAGACCATAGTGGTCTTAGATGAGGCGTGGAAGGTCGCGAGCGACGCGAAGAGCGACGCGATAACGATAATAAGGGAAGGCAGGAAGTACCAGTTCGGGCTCATAGTCGCTTCGCAGAATCCAACAGACATAAACGAGGCGATATTCTCGAACGTCGGCACGACCTTCATATTAAGGATAAAGTTCGAGCGCTTCATCAACTACATACAGGGCTCGCTGAACTTTTCTGATTTCATACGCTCCGAGATAACAGGATTTGGGGTCGGCCAGGCAGCGGTAGAAATGGCCTTCCAGACAGCGATAAAGTTCCCGGAGACGTTCGTGCTCGAGAAGATACAGGGGGAGGAGCCGATGTTCGTATACACGATAGAGCTTTCGGACATACTGACGCAGTCGGAGCTCTCGACAGGGGCCACCCAGCGCGAATACCAGTTCGAGAGGGACGAGCTCAGGAACAAGTTCATAGAGTACAAGATAACTGCAGATGGAATAAACGTGCTCTTCGAGAAGCTCGACGAGAAGGCGCGCAGCGTGCGCATAACCGAACTGATAGGCATGTTCAGGGAATTGAACGTCAACAGCAACGAGATAGTCGGATTCCTGAAAGGCCTCGGCATGGAGGACAACATTGTGACAAGGATAATAAGCAGGTCTGGATAGCATGGAAGGAACATTCACCGTGACAAGGAACGCGCTCAGGAGGATACTCGTCACCTCAGGGGTCAGCGAGAACAACATATCGATCATAATGGGTCAGATTGAGAAGGGGCACAGGCACATGAACATAATATCGTTCGGTTCGCAGCTCGAGAAGAGCGGCCTGGCAAAAGGCGCCCTCAGCAATGTGTTCAGGCGGTTGGGCCTTGACGACATAACCATACACAGCGTGCTTAGCATGATGGACGAGGAACGGATAAACGCGGAAGCCGGGAAGATATACAGCATAACGCTTGACATAAGCTGATACCATGGAAAAACGAAACAAAAGCCAAACGCAGAAGGCCGCCATGGGGGAGAAGCGCTGCATAATGTGCGGCGAGCACCGGGGCGGCATACCGATAAGAGAGGACGCGATATTGCACGCCATGCGGTGGTTCAACAGGAAAGTGATGCGCAAAGAGCGCAATTTCAGGCTCCTGGTCTGCAAGGACTGCTATCTGAAATACAACAAGCTGCGCAAGAATTATCTGAAGAAGCAGGTCTCATATCTTGCCATAGGGGTGCTCTTCGCCGCGCTGCTGATAGCAGTGTCAGGAGGCAACCCGTTCGCGATAGTCTACGGTCTTGTGGTGATCGCTGCAATGTACCTGCTTTCGATAATAAGCTACATGCCCGACCTCGACATACCGGACGAGAGGAAAAAAGAGCTCATGAGAGAAGAAAGGCGCGACAGGAACCTTAAATAAGCTTTTAATGGATAGATGGATATTTGGTTGGATTGTGATCCGATGGCAGAAGCTTCCGAAGAGAAGATGGTAGAGCCGAAGATAAGCGGCTTCCAGTTCAAAGGTTCGCTGCTCGGCAGCTTCACCGACATTTTAGACAGGCTCTCTTCCCTGCAACTGTTCACAACAGAGCAGAAGGACAACAGCCTTATAATCTTCAGGGTAGAGAGCAGGGACATACAGAAGAGGCCGTTCCTGTTCACAGTCATGACGTTCTACGCAAGCACGATAAGCGTGGAGTACTCTGTCATAAAGGACACGAGCGAGAAGCTGAGGAAGCTCTCTGTTCTCAGAAGCTTCATGGGGGTTCTTTCGCTGCTCAACGACCTCTACAGGTTCGACGAGCAGGCGCTGCTCCAATACGTTGATACAGCAATAGACGACCTTCTGGGGTCGCTTTCGCAGAACTACAGCACCCTTTTCAACAGCTACGATTCGTTGCTGCAGGAGCACAAGGAGCTCAAGAAGATGGCGATAGACTTGACGAACTCCAACAAGAATCTGACCGCGCAAGCGGCGAAGCTAAGCTCCGAGAACGAGGAGCTCGGCACAGAGCTGAAGAAGCTCCAGACGTACAGCGACGAGTCGCTGATGGCGATGGTCGAGGAATGGATAGAGTCGCATGACAGCACGATAGACGTGGTAGAGTTCGCGAAGGCGAACAGGCTCTCCCCCCCGAGGGTGGAGCAGATACTCAACAAGATGGTCAGTTCCGGGTACATAGAGCTCAAGGGTTGATCCGATGATATATTCCGCAAGGGTGAAGAAACGGGTCAGGTACATAAGGGCCTACACCATGCTCAAAAGCACGGGGAAGCACGAAAACATAATCACGCGGGGATTCATAAAGCTCTTTTCACTGATAGGCCCGAAGAACCGGGACAGAGGCCAGGCGGAGTAGATGGCGAGGCTAAATGTTGTCCGGATGCTCAAGAAGAACCCAAGGATCCTCATAATCCTCGCGATAGCAATAATCATAGGCTCGCTCATGGCCTATTTGGTCATAGAGATAAACACCATAGGCCACGCGATCACAGCGCAGAAAGCGTCGCTCAAAGCACAGGCCTTCGGCTATGTAATAGGGAGAGAGCTGCTCTACTACAACAACTCCCATTCCCTCGCGCCATACCTGCTCCTGCACTACAGCACATTTAACTCCTCTGTGCTGTACGTCAATGCCTCGCTCTCCAAGTTCCCTGTTCCCAATAACATCTTCATATTGAACACCACAAACGAGTGCATATACTGCGACAACGTCAGCGCGGTTGCCTACAGCATATACTCAAACCTCAAGTCGTACGGGCTGCTGCCCGGCACGAAAAGCCTTTACATAGTAGAAATAAACTCAGTGCTGAATATGCCGAACGACTCCATACTGATAGTGCTGAACGGGCTCATGCCCCAGCAGTTCTTCAGCAACGTCCCGGGGTCGAACGAGATGGTCATAGACCGCCTCCTTGACAAAGGGACGAGCATAATCTATGTCGGGAAGAACTTCAACAGCGTGCTCATACCGGGCTCCATAATCGTAAAGAACAGCAACCTTCCATACTACATGCTCACCAACCAGACTACCCGGAACTCCACTTTCTACAATGCTGTCAAAGCCAACACGCTGCAGGACCTGTTCTTCTACAACCAGACGTTCACTTTCTTCAGGCAGTCTGAGTTCGGCTATGTCGCTTACGCGAACGCGCGCAACGGCACGGTAGTCGCCTTTTCCAACTACGTCGACACGTGGGCCCCGAAATACGCCGGCGTCGGGATAGCGAAGGCGATATCAGAGCAGTTCTGGATCCCGAGATACGCCTCGGGAAACGTCACGCTGTCCCTGCCTAGGCTTAACAGCACCGGAAACATAGGCATAGTGCTCAACGACACCAGCATAAGCACTGTCAACACGTCGATATCTGAGATAACAGGCAGCCTCAACAGCACCGCGTACGCGCGCCTTCTCCTCTATACCGACAGGTCATACGGCACAGGCAACGGCAGCGCCTACTACTACATAACCTACAAGCCGACGTTCAGCATTAATGGCAGCGTATCATTGCCGGACTTCGTCATACCCGGAGAGACCGTGCCGATAGAAATGACCATATTCTCCAATTCCAGCGCGCAAACCACGATAGCACCGCACATAACGATATACGACATAAACATGACGCCCATTGTATCGCAGCCGCTTTCGCCATTCCACACTTCCGGAAACTTCTCGTTCACGGTGCAGAAGCCGTTCTACACTGTGCCAGGAAAATACATACTCTCGCTGGACGGCATATCGGGGTACAGATACGCCAGCGCCTTCCTGTACATACCCCCAATAAGCATCACTTTGAAGAGCTACACCAACAATACATTCAACATAAGCGTGCTCGTTAATGGGATGGGCCTCAACAACCTAAACTACACGATAACGGTGAACAACAAGTACCCCTCAAAGGGATTCATCGACAACGGGGCTATATACTATGCGCTGCCGAGCAACACTCCGACCATATACGGGGACCTGAATTTCTCGATAAGCATGCTTTCGCACCAGTTCAACTTCACCGTGCCGCATCCAGGCGTCAAAATAACCATAACAGGGTCAGAGGTGGACATAATCGTCGTCGTGATAATAGTGATAATACTGATGGCGGCGGTGAAGGCGCCATACAGGGACGAATTCTACCTCGACGTGCCGTCGCTGCCAAAGCAGAAATTCGTAGAAATAAAGCTGAAGCCGAAGGAGCTCATAGGGACGTTCGACAAGCTGAACCTCTATTACCATTGGAAGTACATGCCGCTCTCCATAGAGGAAGTAAGAACCGCCATAGTGAACAACATCAGGTACCAGTCAATGCCCGTTGCCGTGACGTACAACAATGTGGAGACGGTGCTTAACCAGCTCACGGGTTTGGGTTACTTAGACAGCGCGGACGAGCTCTATGCCCCGCGCGAATGGGAGAAGAGCGGCTTCGACATAGAGTACCTCGCGGCGTTCAAGAAGCTCCGCGTGTGGTTCATAATGCACGCCTACATGTTCACCGAGATAGGGTCGAGCAGCTCGGCCGACATCGTAGCCACTGTCAAGCGCGAGAGGATATACATAGTCATATACTCGCACACCACGAAATTCAGGAGCGTGCCCGTATACCCGAACGCCCAGACATACATCGCGTTCCTGAACTCGCAGCGCATGTACGACTTCAAGGACAACCTGGAGCGCCTCTACGATGTGGAGAGCGAGAAGCTCAAAATATACATTGCGTCAGAGCAGATAAAGCTCATCGACGCCGACAACCCTGACGCGGCGTTCGCATGATTTTA
>CAYMJD010000011.1:0-1590 GCA_964390895.1 Microcaldota archaeon | reverse complement strand
CTTATCACGTACCAAAATTGTCTTCTGCCTCTTCCCTGTCTTTTTTGTAGTGCTTTGCCACAAGCTTGTCCAATACGTCCTTTATGTCCTCCTTCTTCTTGCCGGTGAGCGCGCCGAGGTCCTGCGCGAGCTGATTGGTGTAGCGCATTATCGTTTTGTATTTGTTCGCGTAGAGCCTCGACTGCTCCTTCCCGTGTATGAAATGCTGTATGCCCCTTGCCGCATCCATGAGCGCCAGCTTTACCTCCTCTATTATCTCGTCTTCCTGCGCTATGCTCTCCTTTCCCACCCCTGAATACGGGATGTGCACAGAAGACACGTTCACGAAGACACTTATCGGCTGGCTGTCCATGTCTACGCCATAGCGCTTCCACTGTATGCCTTTGACGGCCTCTGTTATGGCGCACGTGCCGGAGTCGAACATCAGCGGCACGCGGTTGGCGAACCTCATGATGCTTCCCGAATACCCCTCGTCCAGTTTCCTTCCGGAATCCCCGCCGTACGCTATGGCTGCTTCCACGATGAACGGGAAGCCCCCCTTGAATACCTTCGGTTTCCTCTCTATGACGCTTATCGATTCCGGGTCCAGTATGTTCTCCAGCGCGCTCCTTATGCGCTCTTCCCCTATCGGTATTATGTGCGTAGCTTCCGGCGCAATCCACTTCAGCTCTTTGAATGCGGAGGTTATCCTGTCAGACTCCTCCCAAGTCAGCTCCTTCGGCCTCTTCTCGAAGTCTATGTTAGGTATAAGCTCCTTCAGCTTATTGACCTTCTCGCTGCTGAACCTCGCGAACGTCTCGGACAGGAACGAGGAAAGCCTGTTGTTCTTCGACAACCTGGCGCTCTCGAAGAGGTCGTTGACAGAAAGTCCAAGGGGATGAAGCTTCGCGGTCTTGGGCCGCTCCGGCACGCTCTCTACTGACCTAAGGAAGACGTGCTCCTTGCCGTTCGGGTCTATGAAGCTTATCTGGCAGTGCGGGTTCGACAGCGCTGTCCTCTTGAGGTATTCAAGGACCCCATGGTTGCTCTCCTCGTATTTCACGTCGGCGAATTCCCCCTCTACAGTAAGCCCCCTTGGCACCCCTTTGAGGTCCACAACATTGCTTATGAGGGCCTTGTTGTGGAGGGTGTCTATTGTCACGTCGCATTCGAATGCCTTCTCTTCCCCAAGGGAGGAGACCACGTGTATTGGCTTGCCCGTGGTTGTTTGCGCGAACAGGGTGCAGCCCGCAGCCCCGATCCCCTGCTGGCCCCGCTGCTGCAGGTTCCTGTGGAACTTGGTGCCTGCGAGTATCGTCGCAAGCGCCCTCCCGACAAAATTCTTCGGGATTCCGGGCCCGTTGTCAGAAACCTTTACCTTGTACCTGTTGTCCGAGACCTTCTCGACCCTAACCATTATGTCGGGAAGTATCGACGCCTCCTCGCACGCGTCGAGGTTGTTCGTGACGTATTCATGCACTATCGTCACGAGCGCCCTTCCCATGCTTGAGTAGCCGAGCATCTGCCTGTTCTTCTTGAAGAACTCTGATATGGAGTGCTCCCTGAACTCCTTGAACATCTCGTCAGCCTTCTGCGCCGCCATGAAATCAT
>CAYMJD010000010.1:0-17862 GCA_964390895.1 Microcaldota archaeon | reverse complement strand
AGGCCCCTCTCCGAAAGGAAGGCAGAGGAGCTCCTCAGCAGCGTATTCAACTTCAAGGCACAGTAGCTGCTGAAAATGTCCGGCAGCCCCGCAGTCGGACCAGCAATTGACCAAAACAATTAAATGCAGTTTATGTAAAGATAAATATATGGGAGGACTAACAACGCTGTGCAGCATATGCAGGAAGCCGGCAAACCACATATGCATATTATGCGGAAGACATGTATGCGAAAAGCATTACAATGAGGCAAAGAGCATATGCACCGCATGCAAAAACGGCAAATCGGTGAGCTGATGGCAAAGAAAGAGATTGTGGTGCTTGTCGATAGGAAGGACAGGAAACTAGGATTAATGGAAAAGCTCGAGGCGCACAAGAACGGAGGCAGGCTCCACAGGGCGATATCTGTATTCGTGTTCAACCAGAAAGGTGAACTCATGCTTCAAAAGAGGGCCTCATCAAAGTACCATGCCGCTAACCTGTGGGGGAACACCTGTTGCAGCCACCCATATGACAAAGAGAGGATACTAAACGCAGGCCATAGGAGGCTCAGGCAGGAGATGGGATTCGACTGCAAAATTAAAGAAATGTTCGCTTTTATATACTCTGCCGACGTAGGCAAAGGGCTAACTGAAAACGAGTATGACCATGTACTTTTCGGGATTTACGACAAACCCCCGAAGCCCAACCCCGACGAGGTGTCTGACTGGAAATTCACGAGCATGGAAAAGCTCTCCAAGGATATAAGGGCAAACCCAGAAAGATACGTTCCCTGGCTCGGAATAGTGTTCAAGAGAGCCTACAGGGAATACAAAACCTTCAAAAAGCATAAAAAGCTTTAATCCAAATGCTTATTGTCAAACGGTAATAGGAACAAGGAAACGCCCAAACCCATTCCGAACTTGGAAGCTAAGCTTGTTCACGACATGTGTGTACTGCTTAACGGCGGGAAAGCATGTTGCTGTTTGGCACTATTTTTTGGAGAGTCCATGATCGCCGACGAACTAAAGATAGTTTCAGGGAGTACTGTTTATTCCCCAAGGGAAGACTCGCATCTCCTTGCCGCCGCCGTGGAAAAACACGCCTTCGGCAGAGTCCTGGACCTTGGGGCGGGAACAGGCATACAAGGCATAACCGCGTTCAAAAAAGGGTGCAGCGTGGTGTTCGCCGACATATCAGATAAGGCCCTCAAATGCGCCAGAAAGAATGCAGAAGCAAACAGTGCAAAAGGGGAATTCATAAAATCCGACCTTTTCAGCAACATAACAGTGAAGTTCAACACAATAATCTTCAATCCCCCGTACCTGCACTCAAAAACCCTCAAAGACATAAATATAGATGGGGGTAAGGGAGGCAGGGAAACAATAGACAGGTTTATATCACAATATAAATACCACGTAGAAGATAGCCATAGGGTTCTGATGCTCGAAAGCTCGCTGAACAGCTATATGCAAGATATTAAAAGGCTAGACGCAGAAATCGTTTGCAGAGAGCACCTATTCTTCGAAGATCTGGTGGTTCTCATGTTTAGGTGAGTAGATGGCGGATTTTGAGGTAGTGGCAGTCGAAAAGGAGGAAGACACACAGTTGATTTTGGGGCATGCAAGCTTCATAAAGACAGCTGAAGACCTCTATGAAGCAATGCAGAACGCCGTTCCAGAGATCAAATTCGGGGTCGGCTTCGTCGAGGCCAGCGGGAAGCGCCTTATCCGTACGGAGGGCAACGACCCTATGCTCGAAACCCTTGTGGCGAAAAACCTCATGAAAATAAATGCAGGGCATACCTTCATGGTGTTATTTAGGGGGGCCTATCCGATAAACGTAGTAAGGCACATACGGGAAGTTAACGAAGTCGCAAACATATACTGTGCAACTGCAAATTCAATAAAAGTTATAGTGGCCAAGGAAGGTAAAGGCAGGGCAATAGTAGGGATAATCGATGGGCAGATCGCATTGGGCCTAGAAAAGCCGGAAGACAAAAAAGAAAGGCACGAATTCCTGAGAAAGATAGGCTACAAGAAATAAAGCAACGATAGCCCCTCAAGCACAAGCCATAATAATGTATTTTAATTAAAAAAAGCATACGCAAAGGTGCATCCAATGCCAGAACCACAAAAAAGGAAGCATACTACCATAACTATACCCGTTACATTATTTGAGCTCCTGAAAGGGAAGATACAGAAGACGGGATTTACCTCAGTTTCCGACTACGCAACCTACCTGCTGCGGGAAACCGTAATAAAAATGGAGAAGGACGAAACGAAAACCCGCAAGATATCGAAAGGGCAGGAAGAGCGGATAAAGGAGAAGTTCAGGGCACTCGGCTATATCTGACTAAAGCTCTTCAATCATATGCTCATACTTTTTGAGCATCGCAATCCCTGTAAAAATCCTGGCAATCGCCTTCGATGCCTCTACTTCCCTGTCAAATTCCCTCCTGCTGCGCAAGGCAAGTATGCACTGTCTAAGCTTTTCAGGGTCGTTTGTCGGGAATGAGAGGAGTCTGCCGATTCTCTTATCCTTGAGGTCCTCGATGTATGCGGATTCCGAAACTATTAGGGGAACGGAATAGTTTGCTGCTTCCAAAACAGTCAAAGTCAGCCCCTCCCAGTTGGAAGGAAGAACCATGGCATCCATGCTGTTATAGATATCGCCCAACTTCTTGCCTTCAAGTGTGATCCTGCCTGTGAAAATTATTCGTTTGTCTCTTCCCGCAAGCTTCCTATACTCCTCTTCTGAAGGTCCCTCTCCCACAATCAGCAGCCTGTAATTGTTCCCCTTTATCATCATGAATGCCTTTATGAGGACGCTCACATTCTTCTGCCTCTCAAACAAACGTCCGACATAGCCCACAACGAAATCCATCCTCTTTATCCCATAGGACCTCCTGAATATGGAAGGACTGGATTTTTTCAGCGGCTTTATATCTAGCCCGTTGTTTATCAGCACAACCCGCTTCGTAAAGCGTCTTATGTTTTTGAGATGGTCCTTATTGAGTGCCACCACCATGTCGAAGAACCCAAAGAACCTCGTTAGCGCTCTCTCTATCGTCAATGCATGGATTCCCGTCCCAAATGCTATAGGTATCCCTTCTTTTGTGAAATAACCTCCCACATTGGTTGATATGCTCCCGTGGTCTATGTAGACTGACTTGAAGCGAAGGCCCCCCTTCCTTAGATACGTAAGAAGAGGAAAGTCATTAGGGGAATTTGCTATTATTATGTCCGGCTTCAAGGCCTCTATCCTACGGAGCAGGCTGATTTTGCTAATGCCGAGCCCCCCAAGCCTGCCAACGACAAGCGCATTATACGCAATCCGTGCAGGCTTCAGCTCGCCGAGCCTGCTCCTCTTTAGGGACAATGCAGATGATCCCCTGTCCAGTATTATCTCGTTTGGCTTATTCGACGTGAATATCGTTTTGTATCCCAGATACCACGTTTCAAAGCGCTTCCCAAGCCCATTTGTTAGAATTGTTGCCATCCTTTGCTGTCCGCCCATCATGTTAAGCCTTGACCCAATATCAATTATCAAAACCCTCAACGCGTCACCCTGGAGTTTTCATGCGTATGCTTTTGCCGTTCAGCCTAAAATACCGCAAGATTATGCCTGAGACATCCCTCACGTTTATACCCCGCGCATCTATCCCAAGGCTTTTCGGGTAATAACCAAATATCCCAAAACGGGAATGGTCTCCGCCCTTTGCATTTTCCGGGTCCATAAAAAAACTTTTTGATGAATAATTGAAGATGTCAATCGTGTAGTTGGGCCGCGCTTCCACGATTATGTCCGGCGCGATGAATTTGTCGGTTTTCCCGTAATATGAATCCCCATCAATAACTCGTGTGAACATTGGCTCCCCATCTGGGCCTTTCACAAGCCTCAGTTTCGCCATTATGCCCTTCTTGACCTTTTCCCTGTCTTTTTTCTGAACCGCAGGATTCACGAAACGGCTGTCGTTTATCCACAAAGTTGTTACAGGGTCGTTGGAGATTGCGGCAAAAACGACGCTGCCGCGCATGTCATAATCGAACAGGTGCAGCCTCGTGTATGTGCCTGTAGAAGCCCCAGGAAGAAGCACCCCCGCCGCCTCAAAAGCCAGCCGCTTCATCTTGTAAGGAAGCCTGTCGTAAAACCTTCTGAGTTTTGTTTTGAGCAGCCTTTCGCGGATGGTGTAAAGTCTGCTGTCCTTGCCGCTTTGCCCAGTCTCCATGCCCTCCCTGACAGAATCCTTTATCTTTAGGTAGCCATTGTGCACAAGCCAGCAGTTAATGAGGAACTTTTTGTATATCGGCTGGGACCCGTGGTCTGATACCAATACCATGGCCGATCCCTCCCTGTCTACTCTATCAATTATATATTCAAGGAACTTGGCATACTCCACATATATGGGTTTCAGACGGGACTTCCAATAACTTTTGTTGAGAAGGAAATGCTGAATCCTATCTGTTTCTGTGAAGCATACGAACGCAAAATCATAGCCGTCTTCAAGGGCCTGTTTGGCTATCTCAGAGCGCTCCCTTATACTATTCACGAAGATCTTGATGGCTTCGAGCTCTGTCATCTTGCCTGCCTTTACATTCTTCTCTATGTCTGGTTCACCAACAAACCCATATTTTTTCATTAGCCTGCCAAGCTTCTTGCTGTTCGTCTTCGCAGGCAACGGGAAGCCTGTAATTATGTCGATGTTTTTCGGGTAGTCCGGGTTTGTCTCCTCCACGGGGGTTATTAGCAAGCATCGTTTACCCTCTTCAGCAAGCTTCTTCCAAAATGGAGCCACAGAAGAATCATAAAGGACTATGTCGGGCACGTAGTCCTTTTTCATCACGAAAAAGTCAGGAACCCCGTGTTCAGACGGTTCAAGCCCTGTGTATATAGTAGGCCATGCAGGACCGCTCATCGGCGGCAACGTGGATTCCATATCTGTAAGCACAGACTTCTCGAAAAGCCAGTTGAACACTTCCAGACCCTTCTCATGTCTAAGCTCCTCAAGGATCCACAGCGGGACAGAATCAAAACCTACAAGATAAAGTCGTTTCATGGCACCGTCAAGGTATAAACGCCACCAAGGTTATTAAGTCATATGGGAACAGCAATTGTAATACATATCAATGCGATGACATTATATCATATAAGGTTTCCGTTTCATATCCTATTGATACAATGGCAAACCCAAACATTCTGGTCGTCGTGATAGACGCCCTTCGGCCTGACCACCTAAGCATGTTCGGATACGGCAAGGAAACTGACAAGAACCTAAAAATGATCGCCAAAGAAAGCGTGCTCTTCAGAAACCAGTTTTCGGTTGCGAACGCGACGGCGCCGGCCTTAACGACCATATTCTCCGGCCTGATTCCGAGTACGCACGGGGTGATGCACCAGTTTCCTTACAACAAAAAAGAGGAATTCGACGCTGCGGAGAAGATAAGCTTCTGGCTGCCAAGCTTCCTAAAAGAGAAAGGCTACGAAACCATGGCTTTCGACTGGATAGGTTACTGGTTTACGAAGGGTTTCGATTACTACAAGGAAAGCGAAGGGGAGATAGAAGGCTTGTTTCCTCCAACAAAGATGACGGTTGACATGGCGATTGCACACATAAAAAAGGCAAAAGGGCCGTTTCTCGCGTTTCTCCATTTGTGGGATACGCATTTCCCCTTTCCTAATACGCCATACACGCCAAAGAAAGCAGACGGAGAAAAGAAAATTCTGGACGACATAAAGGACCGAAGGCAAAGGGGATACGTCAAAGGGAGGATGGAAAAAGCAAAGCTATATTCTGTCGAAGACGTCACAAACAAGTATGACGAGACCATAAGAATAATCGACAAAGAGGTAGGGAGATTATACAGCTTCATGAAAAAGGAGAAGCTCCTTGAGAACACGATTGTCGTGATCCTGGGGGATCACGGGGACATAATACACGAGCACGGGATATACTTCTGCCACTGCGGCCTTTTCGATGGATCCGTAAAAGCGCCGCTGATTATCAAGCTCCCCGGCATTGCAGGAAAGGAGACAAACGAGATGGTGCAGAACACAGATATAGTCCCGACAATACTCGACTTTATGGGGGAAAGACGGAAGCTTGACGGGAAATCCCTCATCCCGCTGATCAAGGAGGGCAAGAAGGTAAGGAACACCGTCATGCTTGTTGATGCATTGGCAAACGATGTAAAGGCGGTAAGGACCTACGGCAAAAAGCTGATAATAGCGAAAGACAGCTTCTGCAACCTATGCAAGGCAAGCCACCACCACGGCACAGAGGAATACGACCTTAAAAAAGACCCCCAGGAAACAAAAAACATCTTCTCAGGCCGCTCAAAGCTCACAAGGCACCTGAAGCGAATGAACAACCACCAGTCAAAACCTTTATAAATCCCTTCATACATTATAATGTTATAACATTGAAATATAGTGATGAAATGGACGAGGAAGACAGGAAATTTATAGCAAAGAACAAGCTCGGCGACAAGTTCACCGCAAAACGCACCGACGAATGCATAGACCTGATGAGACCGGAAGTACGGAAGCTGGTCGGCCTCCCGCTCGGAAAAAAGATCAAGAAGTCGCAGGAGATAATAAAGGAGGCACTCGGGAAGTACAAGAAGGTTGGCATAGGGTTCAGCGGCGGCAGCGACAGCGAAGTCGTTCTCCACCTGACACTGCCACTCAAGCACGACATCCCGATAATCTTCGTAGATACGAGATACGAATTCCCAGAAGTGCTGCAGTTCATACAGCAAATCAGGGAAACCTGGAATTTCGAGAACTTCAACATGGTCCGCGCGGAAAAAGACAGAAAAGACGAATTTGCGAAAAAATATGGCTTCAAGACTCCCGAATTCACTGTGCAGTTCAATAACTACCACAAGATAGAGCCGATGATGGGAGCGATAGGTTACAACAAGCTCGACGCTTTCATAGCCGGCATCCGCGGTGTGGAACACGAGGAGAGGGCAAAGGAAAGCCTTTTTTCACAGAGGTATAACCCTAACCACGTACGCATCCATCCCCTGCTTTTCTGGCAGAAAACGGACATACTCGCCTACCTCAAGAAATACAAACTCCAAATAAACCCAATGTACGCAAAAGGTTATACGTCGCTGGGGTCGACGATAGACACCACACCGAACACAGATCCGAATGCGCATGAGCGCGCAGGAAGGGGCATAGTGAGGGAAACGGTGATGAAGAAACTCAGGGAGCTGGGTTACACCTGAACTTATCCTATACTATGCAGCGCCCGAAAGGGATAAAATAACATACCTACAATTACTACTACTCGGCATTGATATCCATGGGAGCATACAAGCAAATAAAGAAAACCTTTATTCAGGAATATAAAGAGCGAAGCAAGCCCTATTCTGACAGGCTTCTCGCCTGGAGGTCAGAGCCCCCCGTGACAAGGGTCGCAAAGCCAACCAACATAGGGAGGGCACGCGAGCTCGGCTACAAAGCGAAGGAAGGAGTCATAATCGTAAGGGCGAAGGTGATAGGGGGCTCCAAGAAAAGGCAGCTTGCGGGAGGGGGCAGGAAACCATCAAAATCCGGTAGGTTCTTCTCAAGGAAGAAATCTATGCAGGCGATAGCAGAAGAGCGCGCCTCAAGGAAGTTCCCGAACTGCGAGGTATTGAACTCGTACTTTGTCGGAAAGGCAGGTTCAGACTCTTTCTTCGAGGTTATACTGTTGCAGACGGACAGCCCATCAATAAAGAGCGATGCCTCCTACAAAAATATAGTGTCGAGCAGGGGTAGGGCATTCCGCGGAATCACGTTCAATGGCAGGAAGCACAGAGGATTGACGTGAAAAGGAACAGGTATGCGGCCGACATCCTCGTGGAAAAATCCAACCCAAACTTAAGGTACTTGGAACTGGTCACCAAAAGCAGGGCCTACAAGAGGAGCAGCGTAAAATTCAGGGAAACCAAGAACAGTATACGTTTCAGCATCAGTGCCGCTGACGCAACAGCACTAAAAGCAACATTGAACTCGATAATGGGCGAGCTGTCTGTTGTAGAGAGCGTTTTGAAGGCGAAAATTCCACAAAAACAGAAAAGGCAAACTTTATAAATGTAGAGATACAATAAAAATCTTAATCTTGCAATAGAAGAAGCCGATTAACCAAGAAGGCTCTTTATCTTTGAAGAAGGCAAGTTTTATGACTAGAGGTTCCCGCCAGTATTGGCCCAAAAGGCGCGCCAGAAGGAGGCTCCCCAGGGTACGTTCGCATCCGGGCAGCAAGGGAGCTGCCAGGCTCAGCAACATAATCGCCTACAAGGCAGGCATGCTCAACGTGATGATACTGGATGATACAGAGTCGCCATCAAAACAGCAGGAGGTCAGCAAGGCATGCACCATACTCGAACTGCCGGAAATGGAGCTTTACGGCATCAGGTTCTACAGGAAAAACAAGATGACTGGTTACAGGGAGGTAGGCGCAGAGCTTTACAGCAAGGCGCTCCTCCAGAAAGCAGGGATAAAGGAAACGAAAAACGACGAGACAAAGCTACAGGAGTTCAAGTCCGGTATAGGCGCGTACAGCGACGTGACAGCGCTAATAGTCGCAAACACGAAATCCACAAGCAGCGAGCAGAACCACAGGGAGAGGTTCGAGTCTGCGATTGACGCGCCCGACATCGCATCCAAGCTGGAGTTTGCCTCCGCCAACCTCGGGAAGGAGGTAAAGGCAGAGCTCGCTTTCAAAACAGGAGAGCACGTCGACGTAACTTCTATAACTAAAGGCAAGGGGTGGCAAGGGGTTATAAAGAGGTACGGCGTCGCAAGGCTGTCGCACAAAGCCACCCAGAAGGTGAGGCACGTCGGGACGCTTGGCTCTTTCGGCATAAAGAAAGTAATGTATTCTGTGCCGCAGGCCGGGCAGATGGGCTTCAACTACAGGACAGAGAAAAACAAGCGCATACTCCAGATGGGGGGCAGGGAGAAATCAAGGGATGTAAACAAACATTCAGTATTCCCAAATTATGGAGTCATCAAGGGACCCTACATCATAATCGAGGGATCAGTTCCAGGTACTGCAAAACGCCTAGTAAGGGTAAGGGAAAGCCCCCAACAAATAAACGCAAAACCCATAAAAGAGCCAAAGATAATATCTATAAGCTGAAGTGGTCGGAATGCCAAACGCACCAGTATACAATCTCGAAGGGAAGACTGAAAAAGAGATCGAGGTGCCGCAGCTCTTCATGTGCGAGATTAAGGCAGAACTCATCAGGAGGGCGGCAGTGGCTGAGAATACCTACAACCTGCAGCCGCAGGGCCATTACGTGCTTGCAGGCATGCAGACGACAGCCACCTACTACGGAGCGATGAATTCCTACAGGACAGGGAGGCACATGGGGATAGCCATACGCCCGAGGGAAAAGCTCGGAGGGGGCCGGCAGGGAAGCGTAAAAAGAATTCCATCTGCAGTAAAGGGAAAACGGGCCCACCCGCACATGATAGGCAAGAAGACCACAGAGAAGATGAACAAAAGAGAATACCAGAGCGCCATCGAATGCTCCATCGCAGCTTCTGGAAAGGATGCAGACAAAAAGCCGATAATCGTGAGCAACTCGATAGAAGAGGTCAAGAGGACAAAGGAGATGCTGAAAGTCTTCGAAAAGCTCGGCCTCGGTTCTCCAATCAGCGAAGGGAAAAGCAAGCACCTCAGGAAGGGGCTTAGAAGGTCGTCCAACTCAAGGCATTACAAGAAGCAGCTGCTTCTAGTCATCAAAGATGACAAGGGTGCAACCAAGGCCGCCAGGAACATCCCCGGCGTAGATGTCTGCACATTGGAAACGCTGAACGTTAATGCTCTCGCCCCTGGAGGCAACCCAGGAAGGACCGTGGTGTGGAGCGAATCCGCAGTGAAAGGCAGCGAATCCGCCATAAAGCAGATGTCTGTAGGGATACAGTCGAAGTATTGCAAGTGATTTTATGGGAGTGCTCAGGTATCCACTGGCTACGGAAAAAGCGGTCGGCATGGTAGACAGGGGAAACACGATCATATACATTACCGACATGAAAGCAACCAAGGAACAGATAAAAAAAGAGTTTGAAGTTACATTCAACGTCAAGGTAGAGAGGGTTAATACAGTCAACATGCCGCAGAACACCAAGAAAGCGTTCATAAAACTTTCAAAAGGGTACAAGGCGAGCGATGTTGCAGTGAAATTGAAGCTGGTGTGACGCATGGGAAAAAGATTGAGGCAGCAAAGAAGGGGAAAGGGGTCAAACGCCTATTCGAAGCTGCCGCATACGTTCGACATAAACGTGAAATACGACCGCATACCGAAAAAGACGACAGGGGAAGTGACAGCCCTCTTCAACAGCACCGGCCACGTCTCCCCAATAATGTCCATCTTATACGAGGATTTCTCCAAGGGCCCGCTGATCGCGCCCGAGGGGATAAAAGTAGGCGACAAGATAACAATTGGCTACAGGGACTTCTCGATAGGTAGCGTACTTCATCTTTCAGAGATACCAGAAGGGATGCCGATCTACAACCTTGAGCTTAGGCCGGGAGACGGCGGCAAGCTCGTAAGGACAGCAGGCTCTTCGGCGTTCATAGCTGCAAAAAGCGGAAGCAGCGTGACTGTACAGCTGCCTTCGAAGGCGACGATAACGGTAATGGACAACTGCAGGGCACAGCTCGGCGTGGTGTCGGGGGGAGGCTTCCTTGAGCAGCCGCTGGTCAAGGCAGGAAGGAGCCACTACATATTCCACAGCCTCAACAGGACCTGGCCGCGAAATCGGGGCGTAAAAATGAACCCAGTAGACCACCCGTTCGGAGGAAAGCAGCACCACAAGGGCAAGAGCAGCATGACATCTAGGAACGCCCCCCCAGGAAGGAAGGTCGGCCATATAGCAGCGAGGCGCGTGGGACGAAAAAAGTGAGCATATGGTAGAAAGGATATTATTCAAGGGAATGAATGCCGAACAGGTAGAGAAGATAAGTCAAGAGGAATTCCTGAGGCTCATAAACTCGCGCGCAAGGCGCACCATGAAGAGAAGGTTCGTGGAATACAAGGCCCTGCTCAAGAAGGTCGAGAGGTACAAGAAGAGCAGCCCAGAGAAAGTAATAAAGACGCACGTAAGGGAAGCAATCATACTGCCCCAATGGATAGGGATGAAGTTCGGGGTGCACAACGGCAAGGAGTTCCAGAATGTCACCATAGCTTCCGGAATGATAGGCCGCCGGCTAGGGGATTTCGCCTTCACTACAAAGCGCGTGCTCCACTCGTCTCCCGGGATAAGGGCCACGAAAGGGAGCAAGTTCTTAGGTGAAAAGTAATGAAATATTCGTTCAACAGGGATAAAACAGACATAATATTCGCGCACGGCAAGGACATAAACTCGAGCTACAAGGACCTGTGTGCCGTATGCGACAGCATACGCTACAAGAGCGTCCCGCGTGCGCTCACGCAGCTCCAGACGATGGAGGATGGCCAGGCAGCAGTGCTCTACAAGAGGCACAACAAGGGCATGGGCTCAAGGCACGAGCTTGGCGGCAGAAAGGGTAGGTACCCCATGAAGTCCGCAGGCATAGTCAGCAAGGTGCTTACCAACGCCATAGCCAACGCCCGCAACAAGGGGTTCGAACCAGACATAATGTTCATAGTCCATGCATGCGCCAACAAAACAGAAATAGCGCAGAGGGCCCCCTCAAAAGGGGTGCTGTACATGGGGGCAGGATATGGCTATGCAGCCGCAAGGAGGAGTAACCTCGAGTTCGCAAAGGTTGAGATCGGCCTGGCAAAAGGCACAGAGAAAGGGCTCAGCGAGAACATGAAGAATATACTAAAGAGGGCGCAGGCCTTCGAGGCAGCAAGGCCACAGCCAAAGATAGTGAAGCGCAAGGACGACAAAAAAGCAGCGCAGAAACAGAAACCGAAGGAGCAGAAAGCAGATACCGAGCAGAAGAGGCAGCAGGAGAGCAGGCAGCCGCCGAGGCCCAAGGTCGAAAAGAGGCCGAAGGAGGGGCTTCCGCCGAAGGCTGAGCAGTGATCTAATGGCCATAGAAAGAATATTCATAGAAGACGCGATAATAAAGTATGAGATATCGAAGTTCCTGGGCACGACCCTCGCAAGGGCCGGCTTCTCGCGCGTCGAGATACAGAAAACTCCTGTTATAACGCGCATAACCGTTTACGTGCTTAACCCCGGAAGGGTGATAGGGAAAGGGGGCAAGACGATAGATATGCTCACAGAGACCACAAAGCAAAAGTTCAACATGAAAAATCCGCAGATAAGCATAATAGAGGTCGAGAACAAGATGCTGGAGCCGCTGCTCGTGGCCAAGGACATAGCCGACAGGTTAGAGCGCGGGATAAACTTCAGAAAAGTTCTCAAGATGACGATGAGGAACATCATAGAGAACGGCGCCCTCGGGGCAGAAATAATAATAGGCGGAAAGCTGGCGGCTAAGAACGCCAGGGCCAAGACTACGAGGAAGAGCGTCGGTTACATACCCAAAGCCGGAGAAGTGACAAGCCTGGTGCGCGAGGGGGTTGCAACCGCGTATCCGAAATACGGGGCGATAGGCGTAAAGGTAAGGATAGTCCCTCCAGGGACCGTTTTCCCAGACAGGGAGATGAAGCCCATAGAGCTGCCCAAATCTATAATGAGCCGCTGAGCCGACGATTCCAAACAGTTATTAAGTTTTGTTGACCTTAGTTTACGATTACCCTCTGTTGGTTAAATGAGTGCAATCCTCGCGGCGTTTATCGCTTTCATATCGATGTTTGTCCCAGGGACATTGCTCGCGCTCGCGCTCCTCAAGGGAACCAAGCTCCACCTTTTCGAGATCCTTGTGATAGGATTCCTATTTGGCTTCATAGCGCCCGCGACACTAACATGGATAGACAGCTACTTCGCGTCCTACATACACCTGCTTTCATTCTCAATGCCCCTCTTCGAGGTCAATGTGCTGATAATAAGTGTAATAGGCGCAGCCGCATGCTTCAAGGAAGGCGTCTTCAGCGGCATCCTCTCGGGAAAGAGCTTTGCACAGAGAAAAGCTGACCTTGAGAAGGAGGTAAGACTCGAGGAAAAGGTATATGCCGGCGACATCGCGAGGCTCAGGGAAGAGCTCAAGAGGTTCGAGAAGGCGGGCAAGCTGATAGAGGCCCACTCCGGGGAAGAGTCCGAACTCAAGAAGAAGCACGCGGAAGAGCTACGCCTGATCAGCAGCTTCAACTCAGAAGAGAGGAAGAAGGTCGAGGAGCTCCACAAGAAGGAAGAATTGGAGCTGACCGCAAAGCACATACACGAAGAAAAAACCCTTCTCTCAAGGCTCGAGGCCGAAAGCAGGCAGCCTCCCCATTCGGAGAGGAAGACCCCCGCATGGGTGTGGGTGCTGCTCCTCGCATTGATGGTCCTCACGTTCTCGACAAGGATGTTCAGCTACAGCGTCGCCCCCAAATTCTTCCAGTTCGACACATATTTCGACATGCTCGGTACGCAGCAGCTTCTCGTATTTGGATACCAGCCGCTGTATTCGCCGTCGGCCTGGCCGGCCCTTGCGCAGGGAAGCCTGATGAGGGTGCAGCCACTGATCCTCTATGTAGAAGCTTACTGGTATGACCTCGCGAACATCTTCGGCGCGCAGCACACAACCTTCAATACGACCCTCATGAGTCAGGTAAGCAGCGTCTATCCCCCGATAGTCGCGGCGCTCCTCGTGTTTGTCGTCTTCATGCTCCTCTACCGCGAATACGACGAGTATGTAGGGCTCATAGGGGCTTCCTTCGCAGTGACAGTGCCAATCCTTTTCACCACGTTCATAGCAGGCCAGCAGCTTCTCCAGCCTTGGGGAATATTCAGCCTGTTCTTCTTCTTCATGGCATACATGCTCGCGGCCAAGAATCCAAAAAGCGTGAGGCTCGCGATCCTCGCCGGGGTGGCATTCGCGTCCACTTTCCTCGGGGCGCACTATTACACAGTAGACGCAGGCATACTGGCGCTCTACATAATCATACAGGGAATGATAAACACATTGAGGGCCAACGGGGTCAGCAAGAGCTTCTACAAGATGAACGCCATAGTCATAGCGGTCATAGCCGTATTTGTCATAATATACGAGCCGTACGGCGCAGTTTACGGCGGAGGACTCCCGACAGTGCTCGGCATACCGATAACCGTGGCGTTCCCGCTGCTGGCGCTTATATTCATAGCAGTAATAGACATGCTGCCCAGATACATGGGCAAACGCAAGCTTTTGTTCAAGGGCGCCATCGGTATTAAGGCCAAGGCCGCATGGCTCGCCCTAATATTGCTCCTCATAGGGCTGGCAATGGCCTTCACCCCGCTTGGCAACCCAATACGTGGCTATGTCAACCTCACAGTGAAGTTCACAACCCCCTCAACGCCGCTCTTCATGACTGTTCAGGAATACGCGCCGACAGGCCCCCTCTACAACTTCGGCGCAGCAGGAATCGGCCTCATAGGGGCCAGCGTCTACGGATTCCCGCTGATGATATACCTGGTCCTGATAATCGCGATAGTCCTGCTCCTCATAAGCATATTTTACAGAAAGAGCGACACAGGGATCCTATACCTCGCCATATCGCTCATATCAGTCGCCGCGTTCTCAGAAGTCGCCTACATACCGCATTTCACCGTGGCATACATAATGCTTTTCGGCATAATAATAGGGGAGATAGGAGTATTGGCAGGCAATGGCTTCAGCATAAAGTTTACAGAAGGGAAGCGCAATTCCACCGAGCTCATCAAGAACGCCTACGTAACAAGGAAGGGGGCCATGTATTTCACGTTCTTCGTGGCGCTGCTCTTCCTGTCCCCCATAATAGCCACGCTCTTCATGCTCGCTGCCATACTATTCGACACCAGCGCAAGGAAGTCAGGCAAATGGTGGGCGCTCTTTGCGATGCTCATGGTGATAGAAATAATTGTTGTGGTGCTGGGAGCAGGCGGCGCGCTCATGGGGGAGAGCGCCTCCATAGTCGGATCTATACAGTCGTTCAGCACGTTCCTCTCGAATCCCTCGCAAGCATGCAGTATCATCTCCAGCGCAAACAACCAGATAGGGTTCAACATATTCTGCAACACCATCCCAGACTTCTGGGTCAAGGCGACAAACTTCATGCTCAGCAACATAGGCCCGAACGGCCCGCGTGTCCTGTCGTGGTGGGACTACGGAGACTGGATAAACTGGTTCGGCCAAACCCCAACAGTCCTTAGGGGTGACAACGCAGTGCCGAAACAAGATTTCGCCACGGCAGCAAACTTCGTCCTGAGTCCAAAGGAGAACTACGGCCCACAGACGCTCGCAAACTTCATGAACAGCAACCAGAGCAGTTATGTCCTCTTTGATCAAGATCTCATAGTAAAGTGGGGTGCGCTCGACTTCCTCGCATGCGTCAACATCAACCAGACCTCGAAGGCATACGCGATAGCGCAGGGGCAGTCCAAAAACCCGCCAGTATCCTACATTCTTGGGAGCTCCCAATGTGAGTTAAAGCACGATCCCCAATATGTGTTGATACCGCTTTCGGTCCTCGCGCCGTCGCTACAGCAGCCCACATTGAGCAATTTCTGCACGATATCGAATTCGATCACGCAATACGCGCTTTCCTATCTGGTTGTGGGGAACAACCTTTCAAACCAGACAGTATGCGTATCCACAATTCCGAACCAGAACGGCGTAAGCAGCGTCTACAGCCCCAATGGCACCAAGCTCAACGCAGTCGTGCAGGTGGTCAATAACCAGCCGCTGGGAGCGACATCGCTGTCGGCGAATGGGTCGACATATCTGGAATACCTTATGATATACCTTCCCAATGGTCCGAACAACACCATAACAAATGCGCCATCCGAATTCTACCAATCCAACTTCTACAGGGGATTCTTCCTCGGAGACCTCCCTGGCTTCACGCTCGTCTACCCGAATAACGCCATAGGGATCAATTTCGTCAACTACACAAGCCAGATAAGGATCTTCAAGCTCAACAACTTCACCGGGCAGCTTCCGCAACATGTGCAGAAGCCAGATTACATAGAGAACAATTACACGTTCCCGGGATAAAAAGAAAAAGAATAAAAGTTTTCAGTAATAAGCATAAGAAGGGCTTGTAGCTCAGCCTGGTTAGAGCGGCGGTCTTATAACAAAGCTTTGCTTTGTACGAAAGCCGTAGGTCGAGAGTTCAAATCTCTCCAGGCCCATCTAAGCATAGGGTCTGAGAGGGCGCCACCATCCGGCAGAACCGAACCCATCACGAAAAACTTAAAAGCATAAAGGTCACAAATTAGAAAGCAAAGCAGGCCACGAGAAAACCGTCAAAAGTCTGCAGGCAATGCAAAATTCATGCTTTAGAAGGTGGTTTATTGATTACAGAAAGAGTTCGCGGAAATCATGAAGACGAAATCAGGCAGAGCACCGCATTAAGGAGAGACATGAATCACTGCATTCCTGTAGTAAAGACACACGGGGAAATGAGGCGACTGCCCGCGGGCACGCTCTGGGCCATACTAGATACGGATACGGAAAAAGGAGTAGAAAGGGTGCTCTTCAAGATAAGCGCCGACAGGCACTTTGTGGCGGCAACTGCCAAACTTGGAGCAAACGTCTATATCGGCTGTGACACGATAATCTCCGATTCTGCCATAATAGGTGATGATGTCCACATTGGTTCTGGCGTATTCATAGGCCCGGAAGTACAGCTATCCAATAAGTGTACGGTACAGAGCCGTGCAATAGTGGGAAATGGCTCTAGGATAGGCTTATCCGCATGCATTGGCAAGGGTGCCATAGTAAGGGTCAACCAGAGGGTTCCTGGAGGGAAAAACATTCCTGAAAACTCCCTCGTCTGAAAATGTCTGAAACTCTAAAAATTCGAAAGTGCAAAGTGATACAATGACCAATGCAAATGCAAGAACCATTATGGCATGCGATGCTACCAATTCCCAAAAAAGCGGCAACATCCCTTTCGTAAGAAGCATCGGAGAACTGAAGCTTCTCCGCAAGGATCCTGGCGAAGTAATAATGCGGGCCAACGGCACCGATATGCTGCTTAGGATAAACTGCGACGGCACTACCATAGCAGCGAAAGCGCAGATAGGCAAAAGGGCATATATAGGGAAAGAATCAATAATACTTGAAGGCGCCACCATAGGGGACGACGTCACAATAAGGTCCAACGTGCTCATATCTAATGCAGAAATCGGAAACGAGACGGTCATAGAGGACAATGTAATAATATGGGACCGCGCAACGATAGGGGAGAGGATAAAGATAGGGGCAGGCACCATAGTGACAATGGGTCGGAAGGTGCCCAAAGGGACCATCCCGATAAGGCGCAATAGTTACATATAAATCAAAGAAAGCGAACCAGAAATGACCACAATCCACGTAGGACAGCCAGCAACCAGAGACATGACGCGGCTTAGGCGAAAAGACGAGCCAAAAGACATTGCAATAGACCCGACAGTAAAGCTAAGCAAAGGAGCATTCCTCGGAAACAACGTCATTCTTATGGAACGAACAACGGTCCAGGCCCAGGCAAAAATCCTCAGCGGATCTATAATAGCCGTGGGGGCAATCATAGGAAACGGCGCGTTCATAGGCAGGAACGTAAAAATCGGCAAAAGGACAAACATCTCAGAAGGCGTGATGATTATGGATAATGCAGTCATAGGCGACGACGTCACCATAGGCGCCAGCACCTATGTGGGCCCCGGAGTTGAAATACGCTCAGAGTCAAACGTTTGCTCCGGCTCGGTGATATCCGAGGGAACACAAGTGCGCAGCCATGTAAAAATAGGAAAAGACGTCAGAATAGGAAAATGGGTTAGGGTAGAGGAACATTGCGAGATATACAACAGCGTGATAATACTTGACGGATCCACCATAG
>CAYMJD010000009.1:0-18519 GCA_964390895.1 Microcaldota archaeon | reverse complement strand
GACACAAAAAGTTTAACTTGAATATACGAAATTATTTATGTCCATGACTATAGACGTCTTGCAAAAGATTTCGAAAGTTCGGGAAAAGAGGAAGTTGAGATGTGGGACTACCTGTACAACCTGTCTTGGGCTGCATATAAAAATAATACATTCGGGGCTACCGTCGAGGATGAAAAACCTACTGGAAAGGAAAACCCGCCGCCCAATCTTGTCATAGAACGAAAGGCAGAGGAACCAGAGCCTATAGAGCTACACCCGCACAAGGCGGAGAGCGGGGAGGAACACACGAGAGAACGTGAAGCAGAGGAACCAGAACCTATAGCGCTGCACCTACACAATGCAGACGGCGAAGGGGGATACTATGCGGCCAATGACGATAGAGACAGCGCAAATGGAAATCAGCAAAAATCTTCCGAAAAAAGCGCCGAAGACCGAAAAGAGCAGGATGAAATCCACGAAGGGGATAGTCCACCTTCTGAATCGGCAAACCCTCCTGTGAGCAGAGAAACCAATACCAATAGAACCAACCAAGAAGATAATGTTTAAGGGCCTTAAGACAAAAGGAAGCTCTATATATTTCCTTACCCATAAGCTAGATTATGCCAATTGCTGCCATCCACAGTGGTGAGGGACATAACAAACCCAACGTGACACAGAAAATCGAAGGATAGATCGCGGAAAAGAGGTTAAGCCACCAGATAAGCACCTATAGTAGGCAGATAAGTGGGATACGATGACGCAAGTGTCAAAAGAAATCGGCTTGATTGGACTGGGCAACATGGGGACTAACATCGCCAAGATGCTACAGGGCAGCGGCTATTCGCTTGTCTTGTACGACAGGACAGCAGGCAGATACCCTGTATTCGAGGGCAAGGAACAGGTCTATGCTTCTAAAAGCATGCAGGATTTCGCAAATAAGCTTAAGCAATCGGCAGGCAGCTCGATCGTCTGGATGATGGTGCCGCCTGGCGATGCCACAAACGGCATAGCGTCGGAGCTTTCAAAGATCCTCCGCAAGAACGACATAGTAATCGACGCATCCAATTCCTTGTACACAGATTCGATCGCGAACTACAATAGATTCAAAGCAAGTGGCATATCATACCTAGATGTGGGTTGTGCAGGAGGTCCGGAAGACCTGCTGCACGGCGTGTCCCTTATGGTCGGCGGTGACAGGCAGGCATTCGATATTGCAGAGGACATCTTCCGTGTTGTTTCTGGAAAAGGCACATACGGTTACATAGGGGGAACAGGTTCAGGGCATATGGCGAAGCTCGTCCATAACGGCATATTCTACGGCATATTCCCTGTCTACTCAGAGGGGATGGAACTCCTTATGAAGTTCAGGGATGAACAGCAGGGTGCAGGCTTTGATATGAAAGAGGCACTGAGGCTGCTTTCCTCATGCCCCCCGATAACAACAGGGATAATGAGGGCCGTATCCGCCGCAATCAATGAAGGGCAGCTTCCCGATGCAGCCCAGATAAAGATATCTGAAATGGTGGAATGGGAGATAAAGCAAGCGAAAAACAAGGGCGTTAGCCTAAGCATAACCAACATGATACTCAGTGGTTATCCCACAATCTCAGACACCTCGAGGAGAATATACGCAAGGGCCAAAAGGCTGCTGACCGGGCATTAAACCAACAGGGTGGCAATTTATGGCAGAGATAAAGATACTTGTTGAAGGATATGCAAAAAAGCTGAAAAAAGGATGGATAGCCAGCTCCACAACTTGTTTGATAACTTCGCAAGGTAAAAAGATAATCACAGCTCCAACGAACCAGCATTAAGCCTTTATACCTTTTCCTTCAAATGATTCTTCCTGTCCCGTTCGTGGGATGAAAGGACATGGGGGATCATATGCAAAAGACAAAGCAAGACCACTTAACCGAAGGCGAGCTTTACAGGATTGCCAGAAGCATATCCGAATCAGGACTGGATGTGCTGAAGAAAGCGCTTGAAAAGGACCCCCTTCTGCTCCACAAGAGCGCCAAGGACGGGATCAGCATGGCCCACTGGCTCGCGTTTCTCGGCGATAACAAGACAAGGTTATGGATGTCGGAACAGGAGGATGTACTGCTGATAACAGACTTTAACAACATAGCGGCGGTCCACACACTCGCAGAGATTGGCTCAGAAGAGGTCTGCATGAACATAGTGAAGCATAGGCGCGTGCTCGACATGAGGAAGAGCGACGGGATCAGCGTGGCAGAGATAATCTATGGCAGGGGCACTGAAAAGCTTAGGGGCATACTTGAGGGCTATGGATACAGGTTTGCCGTGGACAAGACCCGAAAAACTGGCATGCTCAGGACCGCGGAAGCGACATGACCGTCAATCAGGCTTCAGGGAGTCCCAAAGCCCGTCGAAATGATTTCTCAGCTTTTCTATACTTTCTGGCGAGTCTGTAACCTCTATATGCTCTATGTTCCTGTGCAGTCCCTTATAAGTAAGGTTGGCGCTTCCGGTTATCGCCCTCTCGCTCCCTATGTAAAGCTTCTCGTGCACGAAAACGCTAGTGCAGAAACGCACCACGAGGTTTGGAACGCCTTTTTTGTATGAATGGCGGGCGAGGATCGCCATTGTCGCGGTTATCGCAGTGCATAGCGCCATCACCGAATAGAAGCCGATCAGGAACGATATCGCAGAAAGCGCAGCGAAGAAGAGCGCCGCCTTGATGTAGCTTATGTAGCCTTTCGCGTTTCTTAT
Source organism: Microcaldota archaeon (assembly GCA_964390895.1). Lineage (GTDB taxonomy): Archaea > Micrarchaeota > Micrarchaeia > Micrarchaeales > Micrarchaeaceae > A-MIC-10. The sequence continues at coordinate 15,807 of CAYMJD010000009.1, read as the reverse complement.
GTAGCGGATTGCCTGTTCGTTTACCTTTCCCTTGGACATTATCAGGCGCACGCGCCTCCTTTTCGAGAGCTTTGCAAGCCTCTTCATGTATGCTAAATCAACGTACGGCGAGACTATAGAAAGCTCTGCGCTTTTATCGAGCAGCGGCTCAACATACTTGTAGCTGCTGCTTCCGCTGTAGGAATTTCCACTATTAAATTCCGTGATCGGCCGCATCTAATCCCCCGGTCGCGCCTATGCTTCAGTGCGCTTTGCTTATCGCGATCCTTATTTCTGTGCCCTCAACAGTTTCCTCCTTCCTCGCTAAGTCGTCAGGCATCCTGTTGAAGACGATCCGCTTCGCTCTGGTTATCGAGGTTATGATCTTAGAATTCCTCTCGATTAGCTCCCTGAATGCCTCATTTGAGTCTATATACGCTACTATCAAATCCCTTTTCGTTAGTAGCATCTCCTTTCGCAGCATCTGCATCCTCCTGCAGAGCTCCCTTACGATAAGCTCCTCTTTCAATGCATCAGTTATCCGCGTATCAAGCTGCACAAGCCCCCTAGAGAACCGCAGCCTGTTCTCCTTGATTGTAACTCTCTCTATAATGGTAAAGTGCTCTGGCATTATCACGACCGGTCCTTCGTCTGTATGTAGGCTAAACGAGCCTTTTTTAGAGATTTCGCTTTCCAGTAATGCCGCATCTGTTTTCGAAAGCTCATCTGCAACAAGCTTTGCGCTCTCCTTGAACGCAGGTCCGAGTTTTGAATACACTGGTTTTACCTCTTTTGAGATTGAAGCTGCCCTTTTGACCGTTATTGACTTTATATTGGTGTAACTTTCTATCAGGGCGGAGAGCCTTTCTATGCTTGATGCCGCCTCACTGCTGTTTGTTTCTACTGTCGCGCCAGCAAGAGGCTGCCTTAGCTTTATGTTGTTGGACTCCCTGAGGCTAAGTATGGCAGTGACAGTGTCTTCTATTATATTGAATTCCTCCTCCAGGTGCCTGTCAATGAGCCGATTCTTGGCTTTCGGCCATGCTTCCATGAAAACGCTTCCCTTGTTTACGCTGAACAGCTCTTGATAGATTGATTCACAGGTGAACGGCACCGCAATGGAGAGCAGCACAAGGAGGTTTTTTAGCACGTAGGGAACAACCCTTGCCGTGTTCCTGATTTCAGCTCTGTTGCCCCCCTCAATCCTTTTCTTGGCAAGCTTCAGGTAGAATCTGCTGAAGTCCTCTATTGCAAAGCTTCTAAGCTCCCTTACCGCAACATCTATGTTGTAAGAATCCATGTTTGTTGTCACGCTCTCGATAAGGGAGTTTACACGCGACACTATCCAGCGCTCCTCTTCAGAGAGTTTTCTTATACCGGGAAGCTTCTGGTCCCTGATTTCAAGGTTTGCCAACAATGCCAGCTCCTTTGCCAGCTCTGCAATGTTGTGGATTGTTATTATGTTGCTATCACCTTCTCTCAATTCCTTCTTGTTTAAATTGAGATCTGCCCAACGCGGCTTGGACAGGCAGAAAAGCCTGAAACCGTCGACGCTTGCAAGCTCCACAAGTTGCTCTATGGTTATGTAGTTGCCTAAATGCCTGTGCATGTGCTCTCCTATCTCATCGAGCAGCATTCCTCCTATTATGACTTCATTGAACGGCTTCTTATTGTGGACTGCAACAGACGTCCTCAAAAGCGCGGTGAACCAACCTCTTATCTGGTCGCGGCTCTCTGTTATGAAGTCCGCAGGAAACAGCCTTTCAAACTCCTCTCCAGTAAGGCTTGCGGTATGGGCGATTCCCGAATCATACCACACATCAAATATGTCCCCTACTCTTTCCATATCAGAGCCGCAGCCTTTGCATTTTAGCATTATGCCATCAACATAAGGCTTGTGCATGTCCTTCGGCAGCTCAACCATTCCGGATTTTTCTGAAAGCTCAGCGAATGAGCCTATGACCTCAATTGATTTGCAGTTTTTGCATTCCCATATGGGTATGGGGCTGCCCCAGTATCTCTGTCTGGATATGCACCAATCAGGGGAGCTTTCGATTGCCTCGCCCTGCCATTTCTGTGCCTCTCCCGGATGCCATGCTATCTTGGAATTCTGCTTCAGCATTCTGCCTTTTATCTTCTGCACATTCACGAACCACTGGTTCGTAGCTCTGAATATCAGCTTGGAGTTGCACCTCCAGCAATGCGGATAGCTGTGCGTCACGCTCCCGACGTGGAGCAGGGAGCCGTTGCTCCTGAGGTCCGCCAGAACCGCCTTGTTGGCTTCGTCAGGGACAGCCAACCCTTTGTAAACAGCCACATCCTCGCTGTACCTCGCATGCTCGTCCACAGGGGAGAATATGGGAAGGTGGTTTTTGACTCCTATCAGATAATCTTCTGCTCCGTGCCCCGGCGCGATATGCAAAAGCCCTGTCCCCTCAGCAAGAGACACTGATCCGTCAACCACGACCCTATGGAACTTTGCGAAGCTACTTTGCAGGGGTATCTTTTCGGCGAGCACGTGAATGTAATGTGTGCCTTCCAGCTCGCTGCCATAGAACTCTGATGTGACTATCACGCTTTCGTCCAACTCGTTTGAAAAGCTGCTCAGCCTGTCCTTCGCGACTATGTAGGTTTTCCCCCGCACCCTTGCGGCCACATAGACTGCTTCCGGATTTGCTGCAATCGCGATGTTCGAAGGTATGGTCCACGGGGTCGTGGTCCATATAACTAGATACGTGTTGTCATCAATCTTTAGTTTCGAGGGCTTCTTGGTATCCACCCCGAAAGCCACCATTATAGAGCTGTCGGTGTCATTGCCGTACTCTATCTCCGGCCCCTGGCTTGAAACTGCGGTTTCGCAGTGGGGGCAGTAGGCGAGCACGCGCAAACCCTTGTATAAAAGATCCTTATCATGCATCTCCTTCAATATGGACCAACCCTTCTCAATGTACTCGTTCTTATAGGGCAGATACATGTCCTCGAAGTTGAGCGAAACCCCAAACCGCTCGTAATTTATTATCCCTCTGCGTATGTTATCGTCAGAAAGGCGCCTGCATTCCCCGACGAACTTCCCAACGCCAAATGATTCTATGTCTGCTTTTGATTTGAAGCCCAGCTTCCTTTCGACCTTGTTCTCGGTGGGAAGGCCATGTACGTCAAATCCCGCCCTGTCATGCACGTTGAAGTTCCTGTACCTCTTATAGCGCAATACCATGTCCTTTACGACGCCGACCCACATGTGGTGTGTCATCAACGTGTCGTGGGCATATGGCGGGCCGTCTAGGAAATAGAACTTTTTTCCGGCCCTTTTCAAGCCGCGGACCTTTTGGTTGGTGCCCTCTTCTTTCCAGTAATCGAGTATTCTCCCCTCAATTGTCCTTAGGTCTTCCAATCAAACACCGGTGTTTTGCATTCAGCGGCTTTATCCTTTATTCTTATCCCTTTGTGCAATATGCGCAGATTATCGAACAAAGCTATTACAGCAACAATATTAAAATATGTTTACAAAGATAAAAGCTGTGGTGCGCCGATGAACTACACCGTATGCGTGCTGCTTGACCAGGAGATACTGGAGCAGATAGGCAAGAAGGGCAGCGAGAACAGCCTTACCTACTACAACGGGTCCCACAAAGAGCACACGATAGTCGCGATAACCCCGACCTCCATAGAGGAAAAATTCTACGCAGCCGCAGAATCAATGCTCGTTTCAGAGCAGATAGTGATAGGCACGAAGATCGTGGATTCGCTTTTCGGGGAGCTGGTCGTGGCAGCATCACTGCTCGGCAAGCGGCTCATACTTACAAATGACAGCGATGTCAGCAAGGTCGTCAGCGGAGCTGGCATTAAGCCAGAGTACTCTGACAGATTTGACATAGCTGCAAAAATCGCCGGGCTTGACAAAGGCGCGCCATCAAACACATGCAGGGTCGATATCGATAAGTCATTCGTGGTTACAGGGATAGGCACCGTCGCGCTCGGCATCGTCACGAGGGGGACTGTCAAGGTGCACGACAGGCTTTTCACTGGGGATGGAAGCGAAGTAACTATCAAATCCATACAGTCAAGGGATATAGATGTCAAAGAGGCCCACGACGGTACGCGGGTGGGCCTAGCGCTCAAGGGAGTAAAGGCTGAAGAGCTGAAGAAGGGAGACCTCCTATGCTCGAGCGCCATAGTCCCTGTAGATTCGCTAACCTCACAGATAAGGCAGTCTGCAATCGGCAGGGAAGAGCTCTCTGCAGGGAAGGTCTACGGCTTTGTCTCCAACTTCTCGTACACCAATTCCACTGTCGTGTCAATCGACGGCGCGAACGCGACGCTCAGGCTCGAACGCCCAATACAGATGGAGCGCGGCAACAGCTTCCTGCTCGTCCGCGAGAAAAAGCCCAGGATATTCGCCGCAGGAACGTTTGGGCAAACATCTTAAAGCTATGCTGTGTTATGAAGACCCTTAGATGATGCATTGGCGAAACGCAAACAAAAACAGGAGCGCAAAAGCGTGAACTGGTTCTCTATATTCCTACTGCTCGTGATAGTTGCCTATGCATCAATCTACTGCGTGGTCTTCGTCGGCGGTCCATCCTTTTATGGAGACGACACATCATACCTGTCGCTCGCGCAGAGCGTCGTCCAGGGCAGCTTCATGCAGGGACCATACATATTCAGCGTACGTCTTCTCCAGGTCTTCCCAATAGCATTGGCATACAAGCTCTTCGGCATATCCATGCTAAGCAGCTCATTGTGGGACATCGTCTCGTTCATAGGCTCGATAATAGTGGCCTTCCTCATAGGGAGGGAGCTTTATGACGACTATGCAGGAATAGTAGCCGCGCTGCTGCTCAGCTTCTTCCCGCTCATCGTCATGCTTGCGCCGACAATAAGCGACAACATACCGATGATGTTCCTCGGGGGGCTGGCTGTAATGTCGTTCGTCTATGCCACTAAAAGGAACTCCAGGCTTTGGTACATGCTGACGGGCGTCTTCTCGGTCGCGTCCCCGCTTGTGACCCCGGAAGGGATAATCTCTGTTTACCTTGTGGTGCTGCTTCTCGTGATAGAACTCGCGAGGAGGCGCATAAGCGTAAACCGCACTACCCTGTTCTACATATACGGCATACTGGCCTCGATAATGGTGCTGTTCGCAGTCAATTACGCCACATCAGGAAATCCGTTGGTGACCCTGTCGACCAATCTCGGCTTCTACAGCGCTGTGGGCAAGCCCAATACGATCCCTTCAACGAACACAGATCCCATGTTCTACCTAAACGTCATGTTCCCGCTGGCTGGCTTCTCGACGTCCAATTTCAACATAATGAACATTGTGTCGTCTATGTACGTTCCTGTCAACAACTATTCAGGGCTATACTTCTATGCGCTCATCGTGGCGGCGGCATACCTGATTGCGAGGCTAGAGCGCAGGGCATATATACCATTGCTGTGGTTCGCGTTCGCGTTCCTTTATCTGGAGTTCGGGCCGATGCACGTGAGCATAAGCCCGTTCGAATACCTGCTCTCATATAGGCTGCAGAGGTTCCTTGCCATACTGGCCATACCGCTGGCCCTGACGATAGCCATCACCTCAGTGCGCTTTGCAAGGGGAACACTCAAGCTTAAGAACAAGCTAGCAAGAGCCGCGGCATTCTCAGCAGCCCCGATCCTCATAGGATTCATAGTCGTAACGTCAATACCGATAAACCTCTTCTGGTACAACAGCCTCGTCCACGCAAGGTACGACCAGCTAACGATAGCTGATTATCTGGCATCCCTGCCGAACTCCACAAAAGTCTATTTCAGCTCGTCGTTTTCCAATCTGCCCATCTACATGGGCTATGCCAACGCCTCGAGGCTGTTCGTATATGACCAGATACAGGACTGCAACCTCATACCTGCCAACGCCTACGTCGTTATACCGAAGTCAACGAGCCTGTTCGGCCTTGATTACACTCCCGACCCGACGCAGTACTGCAGTTCGTGGAAGCTCGTGCTCTACCCCAGCCTCACGACCAGCTACCTCTACGAGCGCGATGTGGCATCGATGGCGGTGCCGTTCGGCGCGAAGCTCTACAAGGTCGGGCCGCTCGGCCAGCCTGTGACCGTCCAACAGCCGCAAAATACGTCAGTGCTCAACAGGAGCTTCAACTACTTCAACCTCACCGGAGTCGGCGTGTTCAGCAACGGGATCCTCTACAATTTCATAACAGTGAACAACGTTTCCAGCGTAAACGTGCATGCCGACAAGGCGAGCGCAAGTCCGGGGGAGCCGGTAATCCTCAATGTTACTTTCGTGGGCAGCTTCATTTGGACGCTTAACAACGCGACCCAATACTACCTCAAATCCGCGCTGATAAACGTGCATTATTATGGCACAGAGCTGGCGAACCAGACCGGCATGCTCCTGGACCAGAACAACGGGCCGTGGTGGAAATACGTGACGCAGAACGGGGAGCCGCACCAGATACTATACAATGATCCAGGCAGGTACCTGAGGATACAGTGGAACATAACCCCCAATGCGACGATGGTCGGGAAGCAATTGAAGCTCTGCGGGGGCTATTATGCCGCATATGCGAACACCACGGACATGGGCGGCTGGGGTTACCTCTTCAACGCGCTCTCCCGTAACCAGACACGCGTTGTCAACAGCTCGGCGATAAGCATACCTTCGTCCAACTGTGTGCTCCTCAATGTCACGGCAGCCTGAATTTCCTGCAGAAGGATCAGTCGTTCCCGTCCTCTATCTCCACTATCTGCCCCTGCCCTATGTTCTTCGGGAATTCGTCGAACTTTATGACAAGGAAGTCGCCGTCGATGTTCTCCACTACGCCTTTCCACTCTCTGTCGTTAGCATCCCTATACACCACGTTCAGTCCCTTCAGCGCAGCGATATCTACGCTGCCCGTCGGCGACGCAAGGAGGTGTGCCTTATCAAGCGACATGACTATTGCATTGGTCATTTCATCACTAATTGGTTAAAATGGAAGTTATTTAGTATGTATCCCGATGCCAATGCCAAGCTTGTAAAGGGCTGGAAAACAAAAACCTTTAATATTAATTCCTAGATACTAAATCGATCGGCCATGAAATACTACATAACGACCCCAATCTACTATGTCAACGATGCTCCCCATATCGGCCATGCCTATACGACAATAATGGCGGACGTGCTGGCGAGGTGGCACAGGCTCAACGGGGACAATGTCTTTTTCCTTACCGGCACCGACGAGCATGGCGAAAAGGTGGCCGAAGCGGCGAAGAAGGCGGGCAAAAACCCAAAGGAGTTCGCGGACTCGATAGTCCAGCAATATTCATCCGCATGGAAATCCCTCAACATATCGTATGACCGCTTCATAAGGACCACCGACCCAAAGCATGCGGACGTTGTCTCGGGGTTTCTCAGCATGGTATTGGCGAACGGCGACATCTACAAGGGAAACTACGAAGGATGGTACTGCGTACCTGACGAGACCTTCTGGACAGAGCTGCAGCTCAGGGACGGGAAATGCCCGGAGTGCGGCCGCGAGGTCAAATGGCTCGCAGAGGAATCGTACTTCTTCAGGCTGAGCAAATACCGGGACAGGCTGCTCGCGTTCTACAGTTCGAACCCGGATTTCCTGTCGCCGCAGTCCAGGGCAAATGAGATACTCAACAGGGTCAAGGGAGGCCTCAAGGACCTGAGCGTAAGCAGGACCACCATAAGCTGGGCTATTCCCTTCCCATCCGACAGCAAGCATTACGTCTACGTATGGGTAGATGCGCTGATAAACTACATAAGCGCGCTCGGCTGGCCGGACGGGACCTTCAATGAGTTCTGGCCCGCCGACCTGCATCTTGTGGGCAAGGAGATAAACTGGTTCCATTCTGTGATATGGCCGGCATTGCTCCTCTCTGCAGGGCTGGAGCCCCCGAAAAAGGTCTTTTCGCATGGCTGGTGGACCGTAGATGGCAGGAAGATGAGCAAGTCGCTCGGCAATTTTGTGAACCCTCTCGAAATGGCAGGCAAATACTCAGTGGACGCGCTGAGATATTTCCTGGTTAGGACAATGCCGATGGGCTCTGACGGAGACTTTTCAGAAACAGCGCTAGCAGCCGCCGTGAACGGTGAGCTTGTCGCGGACCTCGGGAACCTCATTTACAGGGTATTGAGCCTAGTTGAAAAGCACAAAGTAAGCATAAAAGGTGCACCAGAGCTCGAATCAAGCTTGCAGCTCGGCAGCATATGCAGACACATGGAAAGCCTAGAAGTGCACGGCGCGCTCAACGGGATATGGGACTTCGTAAGGTCGGCAAACAGATACATAAACGAGAAGAGAGCGTGGGAGCTTGAGGGGGAGAGGCTGGGCAGCGTCCTTTACAACCTCCTCGAGTCGTGCAGGATAATCGCAATACTGGTAAGCCCGTTCATGCCTGAGACGTCTGCTGAGATCAACAGGCAGCTCGACACAAACGCAGGCACGCTGAGGGATTGCGTGTTCAGGGAATTCACAGGAACACCAAGGAAAGGGAAGATGCTCTTCCAGAAAGTAGTATGAATCCTTGCATAAGAAAGATAATGTGGAAACATGAAACTGTCCTTTACTAAAAATGAAAAGCTGCTTGTAGCGGCGATAATCGTGGTCATAGCGCTTGCGCTGGCCAGCTTCATAAATTCAGAGGGGCTGTTAAAGAAAAACCATATGCTACAGGACTCCTATCTGTCCCTAGGCTCTGACTATACCTCGCTTTTGGGAAGGTATGGCGCCCTCTCATCGAGCTACAACGCGCTCTATGCCAACTACTCTGCATTGGGTTCCAGTTACTCTAAGATGCTCTACAACGCGACGCACCTGTTCACGCAAGCGATCTTCAAGGAGAAGCTGATAAACCTCAACGGGGTGAGCATGACATATCTGGGGTACAATTACTCGACAGAAACATACTGGTACAAGCAGTCGTGCGGCCTCTTCAATTACTCCTTCTATTTGCCTTATAACGGGTACCTAGCCATAAACGTGACGAGCACGGTCAGGAACAGTCCTCCGGTCAATAGCTCAGGCAATGCAGACCCGAACAAGAACTTCGCCCTGTACCTCAGCAGCTCTCCTCCCATAAACCGCTCTGTTGCCACGTCGGGATCCAACACCATATCATACAAATACCCGTGCGGCCTCTCGTTCAACCCGAAGGTCGCACCCCAGACTACTGTGATCCCGTATGGGACGGCCACGTACCTAGTGCCTGTGCAGAAGGGCGCAAATTACCTCCTGATAGAGAACTACAACGCAAGCCCTGAAACGCTGGCGGTAAATATGAAGTATCTCGGCTACCTCGCGAGATGACTCAGAAAATCTCTCCCACGACCGAGGTTATGCCTCCCTTGAGGTTGTAGGCGGATACGCCTCTGCTTTCAAGAAAATCGACGACCAATCCAGAAGTTACGCCATGGTAGCACATGAAGATCATGCCCTCGAAACCCCCGAGCGCCCCGCTATCCGCGTCCAATATCTCGTTAATGCTCGCCTTGAGCAGTTTCGTTTCGTCGCAGTCGAGCAATCTCGAAACGTAACCGACAGGCTCGCTCCCAAGCCAGATTATTTTTGCTGCTTTGCCTTCAATAAGCTCAATCCCCTCCTCAAAAGTGACCTCTTTCATCTACGCGCACCGCGAAACGCTACCCATGTACCACATAGTACGAACCAATGGGAAATGTATAAATATTTCATCAACAATAAATAATAAACGGTAGGAAACATGAACGCAAATGCCACAAAAAAGCGCTGTACAAGATCCATCGAGGTAACCGCGCTTGACAAGCTCCTGAGGCTTCCATTGGACACTCCAAAGAGGCTGCACCTACCTGTATGCAAGGTAAATTGGGATGATTATGCCTTAACTCTCAAGCTTATGACTCCGTTCAAGCACGAGGGGAAGCCGGACAAGAATGTTTGGGTATTCATAAACAAGGTGCCTTCTGAAAGGGGGCAGAAGATAAAGAATGCGATAGACAGGGCGATTTTCGACATGCAGAATTCAGCAGATCCCTATACGCTCGTCGCAATAAAAGTCGTGCTTATGAAAAGGCAGTCAAGCAATCCTGACTACCCATTCAACCTTTTGGCGGATTTCGATAAGTCAGAGCTCCTTACGGGAGACAGCATAAGGCTCAGGAAGGACTCCAGAGTGCCTGTGACGTTAAGGAGGGTTAACCTGCAGATGCACCTCCCATGGGAGGGAAGCAAGCTGCGCAGAACCCAGTAGAGAAGCTATCGTGCGATTGGCTGTGCGAAAGCAAAAGAGGCAATGGGATTTAGGGTGTCAGACTAACTTGGAAGGTATCAAGATGCAGAACAAAACGAAGAACAGAAATATAGGTACGGGAACCAAGATAGCGACAGCGGCGCTCGGCGCATTCGTGCTGTTTTCCCCGCACATGGTGCAGAGAAATAAGCTTAAGAGCATTGAGAAGGTCGTTGTGGTGTCAGATATACCGGCGTGCGCAGAAGGCTCGTACAAATTCGAGCAGTTCAAGAAGAACCTGCACAACAATATAGAGCTGTGCTTCAGGGACGGGACCTGGGACGCAAAAGCGCTGATGCAACTCCAGAAAACCTATTTCCAGCTCCAATCCAACGCGTGCAAGCCGGATTTCGTGGTGGAAGGCATACCAAAAAGCGTCATCGACATGATGCCGCTGATAGCCCAGGTGGCGGAGGAGCATGGCGTCGACAAGAATGTTGCTGCAGCCATAGTCGCCGGGGAATCCAGCGGATACCCATACGCATTGCACGTTAACGGCAAGGAAGAATCGCTGGGGCTCATGCAGGTGAATATCAGGGCGCACACGCTGACCGAAAGCGAATACCGCGACATATTAGACCCCAGGACCAACATTAACCTGGCACTCCGTTACTGGAAAAAATGCAACGAAAAGGCGAGGGGCAACATCGACGTTGCCTTAATGTTTTACAACAGAGGAATCAATTCAAAGGCCGTAAACAAGCGGAGGGCCATGAGGGATTCTTACGTGCGCGGGGTGAAGCGCATGATGTCCCTGCTGAGGGATTACGAGCCGCAGACAATAACAGTCCCGCTAAGAGACGAACCCAGATAACAGACGTTTTTTAAACAGCGCTCCACGCAACAAAAGGCAAGCGTATTAAAGCAGGGTGCTGAATCACATCTGATAACATGGACAAGCTGCCTCCCGGCCAGGTGATCTCAAAAAACGTCTTCCCTGTGTTGAGCATAAGCCGCGCCCCAGAGATAGACCTGGAGAGCTATAGGCTCAGGATAAACGGGCTTGTGGGGAGGGAGCTCAGCTTCACGTGGGACGAGCTGATGGAGCTGCCGAGGATAAAGCGTAAGGCAGACGCCCACTGCGTGACCAGATGGTCCAGGATAGGCGATGAATGGGAAGGCATACAGCTGAACTACCTGCTCGCGCTAGCAAAGCCGAAAAGCAGGTTCCTGATGCTGAAATCCTCTTATGTGCAGTATTCAGCCAACGTGCCAATGGAATACGTCAACGACGATTGCATGCTCGCGCTGAACTGGAACGGAAAGCCCTTGGAGGCTGTGCACGGCGGCCCGATAAGGGCGTTCATCCCTACGCTCTACCTATGGAAAAGCACGAAGTGGATCGACGGCATAGAGCTTATGCAGGATGACAAGGCAGGCTTCTGGGAATCGCGGGGCTACAACATGCGCGGCGACTACTGGAAGGAAGAAAGGTACTGGAAGGGCATAAACTTCGTCAACAAACTCCTTTTCAGGTAGTTGAATCATTCAGGCATCAATAATATATAAATTTTGGGAAACGGCTTTGGAGGGTTCTTAAATGGGATAGACGAAGCAGATATAAATGTTCTGTTTGAAATAAAAAGAAAAGACGTCGGAGCCAGTCGAAGAGGCGGCAAGCCTGCCACTGTTGCGGTTAATCTGCGCAGAAAGAGCTGATGTTAATATTGTGTGGTAAAAATGTCAAACACAAAATATACCAAAGGATATATGGCCAGAAGCGACACAAAAACACCAGACGATAGTGCCCCAAGGGCAGCACGAAGGGGAAAGGCTGTTAAGCAGGGGGAAACTAGCAGTTCAGAAGCAAAGAAGCCAGGAACCCGAGAAATGGTCCCAATCGAAGAATGGCTTAGGAGAAGGGGGCTCTGACATTCTTGCGACGCTCCCTGGTTTTATAAAGCTGCCGTACATATCCTGAATTATGGAGGTCCATTACGTGGCATAGGTGACTCTCGCAGCATTCCCCAGCTGCAGTGTGTTGTTGCCCAAGCCCGGTTCCTGCCTCCTCTTCATAAGCTAAGCTAAGCGAAGGTGGTAATCAATGTTATCACAGCTATCCCAGTGCAGATAAGCGCCACCATCTTCCAGGGCGTGTGCTTCTTTGTCTCTGGGAGTATGTTCGACGCTCCCAGATATACGAACTCGCCAACGAAGATCGCCAGTATCAAGGCAAGGACGATGGGGCTTAGCGAGAATTGCGAGATGATGAGTATTCCGGCCACGGGGGCGAGCGCGTCAAGTATAAGGAAATACAGCGCGTTCCTGGAGCTGTGCCAGTTCTTCAGCATTATTATCACTGTGTTTATGCCGTCTGTGAAGTCATGAGATATCACGGCGATTGCAACGGCGAGCCCGACCACAGGGCTCAATTGGAAGGCGCTGCCAATCGCAACCCCGTCTATGAGGCTGTGTATTACGAGGCCGCTGGCGCCTATGGGTCCCATTATGTGCTGGTGCATCTCCTCCTTGCCTTCCATATGCTGCGTCGCGAAAACCCTGTCTATCGTGTTGTAGAGCAGGAACGAGAGCACGACAGTGAGGAATAGGTAATGCAGCGGCAGCCCGAACCGGAGCGCTGTCGTAACGCTTTCCGGCAGTATGTCCAGGAACGCAACTGCGATGAGCGCCCCAGCTGAGAATGCGAAGAAGTAATGCAGCACCTTCCTGAGCTTTATCGCTATCGCCCCCCCCATGAAGGTAGAGCCCGCAGTCGCTATGGCAAGGATTATTATAAGGCTGTTCATAAGCAAATTACCTACCTATCTTTGGCAGCAGAATGCTTTTAAATCCACGATACAAAAGACAATCGATCCCATGATATTTGTCACTGGCGCGTCAGGGCACCTCGGGCAACACCTAGTGTCCGCTCTCCTCAAGGAGAAGGAAAGGGTTAGGGTGCTCGTGCGGAGTAACTACATAAACGTGGACGGTATCGATGTAGTGCACGGAGACCTCCTTGATGCAGAATCGATAAGAAAAGCTGCAAAGGGCGTCGATACCATATACCATTTGGCGGCCGCCGTTGACTACGCCGCACAGTCAAAGGGTTCGATGTATCAGGTCAATGTAGATGGCACCAGGAACTTATTGGAGAATTCAGGCGCGAAAAGGTTCATCTACCAGTCCTCCACGTCTGTTTATGGGAACCGCATGGGGGAAAACCCCGCAAACGAGCGCACGCCGTGCAACCCAAGCGGCCTTTACGGGAAAACCAAGCTGCTTGCCGAAAGGCTGGTGCTCGAAGCCAATGGCATAGTCCTCAGGTCCCCTGTCATATACGGCCCCGGCTTCAACGAAGGCTTCTGGTTCGTGCTTTCAAGCATAAAAAAGGGAAAGATGCGAATAATAGGCAAAGGCGACAATTCCATACAGTGGATCCACGTCGATGACCTGGTGCAGGCGCTGCTGCTTTCCAAGGACAAAGCCAAGCCAGGGAATGTGTATCTCGTAGCAGGGAAAGAATCGAAGACGCAAGCCGAGCTCTTCTCGCTGCTCGCAAAGGAGCTCCGCGTAGCCCCCCCACAAAAGCGCATCCCAATGTTCCTTGCAAACTCCATGGCGCGCTACATAGCCATCTCATCAAGGCTGAAGGGCAAAAGCCCCAGGATGCTGCCGGAGCACATAAGCAGGATAACGGGCAGCAGGCTTTTTGACATATCGAAGGCAGAACGCGAACTCGGGTTCAAGCCGATGGTCAGCTATGCGCAGGGTGCAAGAGAGATGGCGCACGAATACCTTTATAGGAGGCGCGGCAATACCAAAAACGCATAGAAGCCCCTATTTAATAAAGGTAATCGTAAAACTCCCCTGCTCCATAAAGTGGTGATTGGCGCGTGGCGCTAATCCGCGCGCTTTGCAGAAACACCCGTTTTCCTGGCTGCTTTGGCAACGGCGGCCGCAACCCTTTTTGTGGTGTTGACTGCTTCCCTCCTGTTTGAGAAGTTCGGCACTATGTAGTCAAAGGAGAGCACTTTCCTGCTTACAGAGTCTGCTATTGCGTTGCCTGCCGCAACAAGCATGTCCATGTTTATGCGCTTCGCCTTCGCATCTAGGGTTCCCCTAAATATGCCTGGAAAGGCGAGCATGTTGTTCACTTGGTTAGGAAGGCCGCTCCCGGTCGCTGCTATCGCTGCGCCGGCCTCTCTCGCTTCTGCATAAGGTATCTCTGCCACAGGGTTTGCGAGCGCGAAGACTATCGGATCGTCCGCCATGGATCTTACAATCTGTTTCGTGAATGCTCCTTTGGTAGAGGCGCCTATCAGCACGTCCGCGCCTTTGGCGATCTCGGCCAGGGCGCCCTCCTTGCGGTCATTGTTTGTTGTATCGGCAAGCATCATTTTCACCGAGTTCATCCTCTTAGGCCTGTTTTTGTATATTGCGCCCTCCCTGTCGCATACTGTTATGTTCTCTACATTGCCTGCAGAGAGCATTTTGGTTATTCCGTAGCCTGCTGAACCGGCGCCGTTGATTACCACTCTGACTCGGCGTGCGCTCTTCCCTACGAACTTCAGCGCGTTTTTCAGCGCTGCATAGGTCACAACTCCAGTGCCGTAGCTGTCATCATGGAATATAGGTATGGAAAGCTGCTTTTCCAGCTCCATGAACACCTCCAGCGCCTTCGGCGTCTCCAGGTCTTCCAGATTTATCGCGCCGAACGTCGGCTCTATCTCTTTGACGAATTCTATGATCCTTTGCTTGTCCTGCGTCGCTACCGATAAGGGTATTGCATCCACTCCTCCGAACTTCTTCAGGAGCGCGGCCTTGCCCTCCATGACAGGCATGCCCGCCTCAGGACCAATGTTCCCCAAGCCGAGGATCCTCGAGCCGTCGGTAACGATCGCGACAAGGTTTCCTCTTGCTGTGTATTTGTAAGAAAGCGCTTTGTCCCTCTTTATGGCAAGGCACGCGAACGCCACTCCCGGAGTATAAGCAAGCCGCAGCTCCCTATTGGTCATTATCCGAGTCTTAGGCATGATCTCTATCTTGCCGTGCTTTTTGCTGTGGTACGAGAGCGCTTCCTTTTCTAAGTCTTCCATGGAATCCCACCTGTCTTTAATGCATAAGAAAAATATAAAAGCATAAAAGCGCAATGAAACGCAATTGCGGCGTTTAGCGCGCTGCGGCAACAAACTATTTATATCTGGAATGCGTATTAGATTAATGTTCCAGTGGCTCGGAGGAGTCCAGAAACAGACTGAACATATAAGTCGCGCAAAGTTGGAGTAAGATGCAGAACCGTTTGGATTATGAGTCAAGGAGGCAGATAGGCAGAGAAGAACTGAAAAGGTTCCAGGACAGTCTTGGGCAGCAGTCCTTCCTCAGAATACACAACGAATCGCGCGTAGTGGGTTTTTCGATAGGTGCGGTAGGCGGCGCAGTTTTGGCAGCCGCCGCATATGCCACGACAAGGGCGCTTTCCCTGCCTGAAAACATTGTTGCGGAAACCGTCACCGTCGCCTTCACAGCGGGTTACCTCATCAGCGGTTTCGTGGCAGCAGGAAAAGTCAAGCGCGTGCTTGCCGAAAGGTTGTTGAGAAGGGAGGAAGAGGGGCA
>CAYMJD010000008.1:0-19847 GCA_964390895.1 Microcaldota archaeon | reverse complement strand
TAGTTCTTTTTGGGTCTCGCCTATCCTCCTTATTCTGGGACAGAGCCCTTCAACCGGCTCTGACCTGAAATACGGTTGGTAATTTAAATCCTCAGCTGTTGTTTGTGGCGCTACCGTATCAGAGGGCGAACGAGTTACCTCAACTACAGGTATCCGACAATCCTAAGAATTTTGAACAGATTTTTATACCTGCTTGTGAAAATGTTATTGTGATGGGATGGCGATATGCTCCGCATGCGGCAACCAGATCAAGAAGGGAAATGCATGCTACCAGTGCTTCCAGTGCTACAACATATACTGCGTGAGTGACGGCCAGACATATGCGGATGAAAACGGTGAGTACGTATGCGTCAACTGCAACCATCCTTTAACTTATACGTACTGCAACTTTTGAATCCGAGAAGAATGATTGCCGCAGGCAGGATTTGAACCTGCGACTTTCCGGTTTCTGTTTCTGCATAGGCAAAAACTTCAGCCGGACGCTCTCCCACTGAGCTACTGCGGCACTTATGCTAATATTTAAAGATTAAGCAACAAAGGTTTTTAAATTGGTATTTTATGGAGTCGATGTGGGAGAGGATAAGCCCTTATGCAGTAATGGTCCATACGGAACTCGTCGAGCCCAGGGCCTACCAGATAAACATAGCGAAAAGCATCTATTCCAAAAGGAACTCGCTCGTGGTGCTGCCTACAGGGCTCGGGAAGACGCTCATCGCCATACTCGCGATGGCGAGGGCGCTCTACGAAGGCAAGAAGGCGATAATGCTCGCCCCGACTAAGCCTTTGAGCGAGCAACACTACAAAACCTTGTCCTCGCTCCTAAACATAGATAAGGAATCAATACTGCTTCTTACTGGGAGCACACACGCGAAGGAGCGCAAGGGCCTTGAAAGCACTGCAAAGGTAATTGCCGCGACACCGCAGACAATCGCAAACGACCTGAAGGCGGGGCGCATACCGATGGAGGAATTCGGAATTGTTGTCTTCGACGAATGCCACAAGGCGGTAGGGAAGTACGCTTACACGTACATAGCTGACGAATGCAAGCTTAGAGGCATACAGATGGTTGGGCTGACCGCGTCCCCGGGGAGCAGCCCCAAGAAGATAAAGACATTGGTGAGCGAGCTGGGTATAGAGAACATAGAGATACGGATATCTTCTGACTCGGACGTTTCGCCTTATGTCATGGACAAATCCACAACAGTACTTTACCTTCAGAAGAACGATGCGGTAGAGAGGATAACGGGGCTTCTCAAGCCTTTGATAAACGAGCACCTGCAGAAGCTCTACAGCCGAGGCCTCTCGCCTTTCAAGAGCTTCGACAACCTCCCGAAAAAGCGCATACTTGACATAGGTAGCACTATACAAAAAATAGAGGCGAGGAACTACCGGTTCATGGCGATATTCCATTATGTCTACATAATAAACCTGGCGCATGCGTACGAGCTCGCCAGTGTCGAGGGGATATATCCTTTCCTGAGCTACATGGAAGGGCTGCAGAACAGGGAGAAGAAGAGCAGGGCGCTGCAGAGCATACTCGCAAACAAGGATGTCGGGCTTGCGATAGGGACTGCGAGGGAGGCGCTGAAGAACGGCGTTGAACATCCAAAGATGCTCAAGGTGGTGGAGCTTGCGAAGGGCGCGCTTTCTGGGAAGAGCGCGATTGTCTTTGCACAATACAGGTCCACCATAAAGAAGCTGGTAGAACTCCTCAACAGCAACGGGATAGAGGCGCGGGCCTTCATCGGCAAGAAGGAAGGAATTACGCAGGCGCAGCAGCACGATACAATAGAGGACTTCAGGAAGGGGGCTTTCAGGGTCATGGTCGCCACTTCAATCGGAGAAGAAGGGCTCGACATACCCAGCGTGGATGCGGTTGTATTCTACGAACCGATACCGAGCGAGATACGCGCAATACAGAGGAGAGGGAGGGCGGGAAGGATAAGGATAGGATACGTGGTCATACTCGTAACAAGGGGCACGCGAGATGAGGTATATCTGATGATCTCGAGGACGCGCGAGAAAAGGATGCGCGAGACAGTGGAATCGATAAGGGCATCGCTGGGAAGGGAAACTTATAAGAATAGGATAAGCAATAGCGAAGCAGGGCAGCAGGCGCTGCTGTGAGTGGTCCCATGGATTTCTACAAGGAGAGGCTCGGAAAGCTCTTTAAAAACGGGGAACTCGATGCAATAATGCTGATAAACGGCAAGAGCGCGAACAGCAACTTCCTTTATATGACGGGATTGACGAGCGGCGTCTTTGAGAGCGCGCCGCTCCTGCTCCTCAAGGACAAAATGATATTATTCACTAACGTCCTCGAATACGAAATCGCGAAAAGGCAGGCGAACAGCCGCATGGAGGTGGTGAACATCAAGAGCTCGAAGGAGTTCATAGGAATGCTGCTCCCGTACACAAAGAACAAAACAATAGGGTTCGACGGCTCTTCGCTCCTCTTCAAGAGCTACGAAAACGTCAAAAGGTTCGGCAAGCCGAAGAAGCTTATGGATGTCGGGAAAAGCTTCGCAGAGCTGCGCAGCATAAAGGAAGGGAGCGAACTGCAGAGAATCAGGAAGGCCAATGTCATCGCAAGGAAGGCCTTCAATGGCATAGAGGAATCTTTCAGGGTGGGCATGACAGAGAAGCAGGTAGCGGCGAAGCTCGATTTCCTAATGATGCACCACGGGGCAGACGAGCCATCCTTCAAGACGATAGTCTGCTTCGGGGCAAACTCCGCGCTGCCGCACCATTCCCCCACAGAAGCGAAGCTCAGGGCGAACAACCTTGTGCTTATAGATGCGGGCGCGAAATACCAGAACTACTGCTCTGACCTTACAAGGACATTCATATTCAAGCCGGAAAAGCACACGAAAAGGCATGCAAGGATGGCTGACATGTATGAAACAGTCAAAATGGCGCACGACATGGCGTTCAGGGCGATAAGGCCGGGCATACCCGGAAGCTCTGTGCATAAGGTCGCACAGGACTTCATAGACAGCTATGGCGGCGGAACCTACAAAGGAAAGTTCATACACGCGCTGGGGCATTCGATAGGCATAGATGTCCATGACAGCGAGATCATTGCGCTGGCGCCTAAGGCCGACATGAAGCTGCAAAAGGGCATGGTGTTCAGCGACGAGCCCGGCATATACGTGAACGGTTTCGGCGGGGTGCGGATAGAGGATGACATCGTAGTAACAAAGAACGGCGCCTCATTCCTGTAGTTGCTTTGGACTAGTTATGTTGTGCAGCTGAAGGTATGGCTTACACTACCATAACCCAGCAATAAAAAAATAAAGAAGAAAAAGAAAAAAATAAACTGCTACATTTACATCTTGTGCGCGAGCATTGCTCCTATGTACGTTAGGATGAATCCTATTAGTACAAAGTAGAACCAACCGCCTACGCCTGTTATTATGAACAATGTGACTGCAGATGCTACTATGAACTTCCATAGGAGCTTGTTCATCTCTTCAGGCTTGCTGCTCTCCATCGCCATTGTCCCTATGCTCATGAAGAACAGGGTTATCGCGCTGATTATCGCTACTGCTACGACAAATGGGGCCAAAAACTGGGCCATACTAAGCCATGTGCCGGCTGCGGCTCCCGCTGTGTACCAGCTGAAGACCACATATAGGTATATCAGAGAGCCTATGAATACTAGGGCGCCTCCGCCTACCCTACTTGCTGGACTTTTTTTTGCCATTTATATCACTTTATTCCTTATTCTCTCTGATAAGGGAGATTTATAAAGTTTGCTGCGTGGTTATGCTATAAGCGTATTATTGCTGTTATTGCTGTTGCACCTTTTCGTGGACATTGCTGCCAATAAGAAAAGAGAAAAAGAAAAAATAAAATAAAGCTGCGCTGCTCTTCCTCCCAAACTTTGCCTTTACTTGGTCAGGTGCGCCATACCGCTTCCGGCGAAGCCCACTATGAAGCCTATCAGGGCAGCTATCATGGGCAGCATTGTGCCGTATGTCAGTATCACCAGCGAGAATGCGGTGGCGATAACCGCGCATGTGCCTGCATGTGCGAATGTCGTCTCACTCTTTGCCGCCAGTGTGCCGAAGCTGATTATGAAGAGCCCTATAGACCCGATTATTGCCGCTCCATAAAGCAGTGGCTGCCACACCTGTGCGAAGGCGCTTGTCAATGCTGTCGGTGCCCATGTGAATGCTACTGCCAGGAATATTAGCGCTGCCACGAGCTCCAATGCAAAAACGCCGTATTTTATGTTGCTTTTGGCCATTTCATCACGGTATTGCATAAAAAGCAAAGCTTTTAAAGCTTTTTACGGAACTATCGTAAATGTGAAACCCCATATTTCATAATTATGAAATTGTATTGTTGATGTATTGTTGATTGCATGAGACTCTTGAACTCCCTGCCACCATACAACCTCTTCGGCCTAGAGGGCAGCAGCTACAATGGCGCGAGGGTCGTCGCGCTCCCCATACCCTATGACGCCACTTCTACATATGTGCCGGGATCGAGGTTCGGCCCGAAGGCGATAATAGAGGCGAGCAGGAACATGGAACTGTACAGCATAGAGGCAAAGGCCGACGCAAGCCGCATAGGCATATACACGACAGAGGAGCTGGCCCCTGACCTGAGTTCTCCGAAAAGCATGACAGAGCGGATAAGCAAAGAAGTGTCATTGCTCATAAACGACAAAAAGATACCATTGCTTATCGGGGGGGAGCACACGATAGCCATTGGGGCTGTAAAGGCTTTTGCCCGGCAGGGAAGGAAGTTCACTGTTCTGCATTTCGACGCGCATTCTGATTCTAGGGACGAGCTCTACAATACAAGGTATTGCCATGCGTGCGTGATGGCGAGGATAAAGGAATTGTGCGGCGATTATTACAGCATAGGGGTCAGGAGCATAGACGAGGAAAGCGCAAAGCGCAACGACAAGCGCATACTGTACATGGAAAAGATACGCAAGCTCGGGATAAAAAAAGCGGCAGAGGTGCTTGCCAAGAATTCTGGGAAGGATGTATACATGACGTTTGACTTCGACGTTATTGACCCAAGCGAGATGCCGAGCACAGGAACCCCTGAGCCCGGCGGCCTCCATTTCAGCGAGCTTGTTGAGATGCTCGGGATTGTCCTGAAAAACAAAAACCTCATAGGGATGGATTTCACAGAGCTGTGCCCGATTCCGGGGGTGGTGGCGCCGGATTTCCTTGCAGCAAAGCTTATATACAGCGCCCTTGGTTTTGCGTACAAAAAATAGGGCCGTCGGTTATTGCTTATGCCATAGCGGCTAGGGGGACCTGCATGGCTGAAAAAGGCTTACTGGATTCGGATGGCTTTATCTCATAGGTCATTTTACGGGCAAGGATGTTGTTTTGCTCCGGAATCCGTAATGTCTACGGTTACTTTTTGGGTCGCGCTGATTACGCATGAGGCTACCGGCTTGCCTACCTCGGAAAGGGCTTTTACCGTGTATGTTCTCCCAGGAAGCGCGTCGTTTACCATGGCTGTGCCGTTTTCGAGCTTTTTGACACTTATTACCTCGCCCATGTACTCCGTGCTTATGGATGCAATCCCTTTTGCGCCCTTGGTCCTTTTGTCTTCTATGGTTATTGACATATTGATTTTTTGCCCTTTTGGCCTGCCGCTTTTGTGGAAGGTGTTTTCCCCATGCTTGTCAGTATAATCGAGTGTCCTTATAAACACAGAGTCTCCTGCGGATTTCTCATCGCCGGTTTTGCTTACAAAATCAAACGCCCCGGCCCGTGAGTCAAGATGTTTCAGCTTTGCGACTATCTCCTCCTGTTCCGCATATGTGAATACCAGGTCCCTTGCGGCCACCACTGCCACGTCAGGGGCTTGCTTTAGGTACAGCTTGTTCTGGCACAGCCTCCTTATCTCTGGTTTGATGTTTGTGACGTTGTGCGTCATCAGCATCATGCATATGCCCCGCTTCCTGAAATCCTGTATCCTCATCTCGAGGTCTTTCGAGGCCGCGTTCTCCTTTTTTTCGGAATTGGAGAATATCATCTGGGCTTCCTCTATGCATATCAGCAGCCTGAGGGCATTATCCCCGTCGGTGCTGAAGCCGTTTGCTATTGCATACAATTGATTTAGGATAAGAGCGTATATGTATGGTTTTAGGTTATTGCTCAGATATGACAGGTCGAACACAACCCCGTTTTCCAGAAGCTCGTAAAAGGAAACTCCTTTGGTGGAGGAGTACTCCTCCTTGCTTATTATCAGCCTCAGCTCCTCCAGTGCCGCCTTTATGTTCTCGCCGTGCTTTGTATATTTTATCCCTGTATTTGTCACTTTGCCGTGGAATTTCACTATGCTTTCCTCGATTTTGTTGTAGATGAATGTGGGGTTTGGCTGCCCTTTTGTTTCACTGTATGCGCATTTGAAGGCGTTAAGCAGGCATTTTTCCATAGGGTTCTGGTACGGCCCGCAGTCAGAGGCAGTGGATATTAGAAGAGCGAGATCCTCGTAAAACTTTTCCCTTGCCTCTTTGTTCGGGCATGCAAAAAAGTTTATCGGGATTCTATCCGAATTTGGCTTTATTAATTGCATCCCATGTTGGATTGCAAATCCGTCCCATTCATCTGTTGGAGATATTATCGCTATCCTGGTTTTCGGTTCTTCTTCTGTAATCTGCGCAATTATCGCCATTGCTTCCCTGGTCTTCCCTGAACCTGGCAATCCGGAGATGATAAAACCGAGGTTTAGCGCGGACTTCTCTATTTTGACTTCCGTGTCTGTCTTTGATACCCCGTCTTTTGCGTAATTTCCTATTTTTACGCTGCCTGTGCTCCCGGCCAAGAAGGTGCTTATCGGGTAGTTTAATTTATGTGCGCCATAGAACTCGATAAAATTCGATGTGTGCCTTGTGCCATAAGGCAACGCTTCCTTGCTTTTTAGCAGTTCGAATAGTTGGTCAAAGGCCACCTTGCCCAAATCCCTGCTTTCAAGCAGTATGTGCTTCCTTACAACTTCTTTATACACAATCCCCTCTCTGTCACCCGAGATCGCAAAAAAGACCTTGTAGGGGTACCTTCCGGAAAGGATTGTGTCGGTTAGGTCTTCGAGGAGCAGCAGCAGGAGCTTTTTTTCTTCTGACTCTTCATATACGTCCATGTGCGCCGAGGAGCTCGGACGGCTGCCAAAAAAGCCTGTTGGCGCAGATGTTGTTAGCTTTACCCTTTTTGTGGTGAGCAATCTTTCTATTTTGGCCTTAAACCGCTCGGTTTCAGATTCATTGCATGGGACGAAGAAGGTTGCAACCGTCCCGGATCTTGAGTTGAACGCGAGGATGTCGTTTATCAGCTTTGCTGCTGCGCCGCCGCTACCCCTGTAAAGCGACAGTATTTTCACATCTGACGGCCCGCGGGGTTCATCGTCGGCCCTTAGCTCGAGGCCAGGCAGGATATTAGACAGCAACCGGGCGGTCGCCTGGCCTGCTTCAGAGTTTTGCATGCAAAGACGGGTCTTGCCGTCCCCCAAATCGTAGACAAGGGCGAACGCCTGCCGGCCCATGACGTCGATGAACATATTTTTGTCCAAATCAGTGCTCGGGAGCGCGCTTATTTCAAACATGCATGGCGTCATAGGACCACCAGGAGGAACAGCATAGAGGCTGCAACGCATAAAACCAGTTTCCCGAGTAGCCTTGCGCTTATTACATGGTCCTTCATCTTCCTTATGCCGTAGTCTATTGCCATTATGGTCGCAGAGTATGCTACAAGCACGTAAAATAGGTATTTTGTCACAGTTGGGAAGAATAGCAACAGGTATGCCAGCGCGAACGTTACCAAAGCCATTAGTAACAGCCTGGCGATGAGGAGATTTATGCAATTGTCCTTGTATATGCCTATTATGTTTTTCAGCATTAAAACACCCTTATCAGATAGACGGACAGCGCCATGAGGAGAATGGAGCTTGTGATTATGCTTGAGGAAATCTTTTTTTGCGCGGACTCGTCATTTCCGGCAATTTCGATAATGGCGGCAGAAACGAGCAGCATTATGCCGAAGAGCAGCCCTATTTTTGCGAATAATTCAACATAAATCAGCATTTTTCAACACCATGGAATTGCATAAAAGCATCAACAGGATCGCAGCGGGGCGCTTGTCGAACCTCTGCAGATCTGATAGGATTCCCTCCTTTTCGAAGCTTGTGAAGTAAAGGAGCGTCATTCCCGCCTTCGGAGACATAAGACTGGAATAGTCCCACAGCAGATTCTGCTTTTTTAGCAGCGAGCGGCAACTGAAGCTGCCCTGCAGCCTGTAGCTTCCATTAAGGATTGCGTTTTCATAAATGAACTTTGCCGCCAGCGCCTGCCTGATCCTGCTTTTTTTCACAATATACCCATTTCTGAAAGTCGCATCGGGCAGCGCCGCGTTTGAAAGCGCGAAGCTCAGTTCACTGGCGAGCTCGTTTTTGCAGGAGTCGCCGAGCTTGCGCGCCGCGCATATGTTGCTGCTTACCTTCTCTAGCGCTATGGGCAACTGGAGCCTCTGCAGCCTCATTTCCCTGCGCACGTTAGCTGCGATTTCTTCGCCGGTTATCTCAACAGCGTTAGTCGCTTCCTGCTTGTATGAAAAGGACATCTTTCTGTTGGATTGGAATTTCTGCGTTGCCTTAGTAATGGCGTAATAGGCGCCGATCCCCAAGGGGATATACAAAAAGGTCAGGTACCCATCGTACGTGCTTTCACCTTTTTCTCATCTGCAAGCAGGGAATCCAAAACCTTCTGTATCATCGGTTGCTCGATCCCGAAGGCTGTCAACGCGTCAAAAATTCCGCCCTCTTTGAACGTCCTGTCCTTTATCCCGGTTATCAGCTCTGAACAGAAGCGCTTGTAGAGTTGCAATTCGGCAACAGCCAAAGTGTGCTTTCTTTCCAGTTCGGCAAACGATGCAGATATGCTCCAGTTCGAATTGCTTAATGCGTCGACCTGCATCCGGAGCCTTTCGTCAGCTACCCCCCCAATTCCTTCATCTTTCAAGATGCAGTTCCGCTGGAACTCTATGAAGTATCGGTAGATGGACCAGAGTTCTGGTGAAAAGTGGTCCTTCAGGAAAGCCACTAAGGAGAGAAGCTTGAGGAAATTCGCACTGTATTCGCTCGGCCTTGGGAGATCAAAGTAAAACGTAAGCCTTAGGCTTTGCCGGTCTACCTCGAAGACAGGGCTTCCCTGCAGGCTTTGGGAAGGCAGGCCTGCTAGCGCATACCTCAACCTTGTACCGCGGGACACGGGCCTAAGGGCAGGAAGGCTTTCCAGCAGGGAGCTCGCCTTCCCTATGCTAGAAGTTAGCCTGCCCATTACCACAAAGGAGGAACTCAAGAGCTGTTTTTGTTCTGCCATACAGATGCCTCTCTTTTAACTGCAAATTTCGATGCAGACGCGTATGCGGCGATTATCGTATCATCACTAATACCTATGACCCTCAAGTAGGTGACGACCTCGGGCCTGCTTACGCCGATTCCCATCAGGAACCGTATGAAGTTCGTTATTGAAATCCTGTTTTCGTTGCGTTCCACAAACTCGAGTATCGGGGATCTTATCCCCTGCGCGGGAAATAAGCCCCCTGTAAGCTCGATGAAACGCTTCACCTCTATTTCTAGCTCCATCTTATCATCTTTGAACGTGATTGATTCCGGAAACTCCACACCCTGAACCTGTTCTATCACGACCTTCCTAAATCCATCGTTCCCGCCCCTGTATTTTTGGATCGCCAGGCATGAGCCCACAGGAAGTATAGATATTGTTTTTATGTCGGCTTTGGTTATGACCTCCGACCGTTCAAGAAGGTCGAAATCGCTATCGTTCTGTAATTTGAACACCAGTATGCACGCGCAATTCGAGATTACCTCGTTGGCTATGTCTTTTGCCATCTGCGTCGCCAAGACCGCAGAGAAACCATATTTACGGCCTTCCCTGAAAAGTACGCCAAGCTCTTTGTATGAGAGCAGCTTCCACGCCTCGTCAAGGACAAGGATGTTCCTTACCGCATTTACAATCCTGTGCTTCGGCAGCTGGGCAACCACGAATCTGATTATTTCCCTTGCCTTTTTGGATTTCTGGTTTTGGTCGGCTAATCTCGAGAGGTTGAAACTCACTGCAACGCCTTTGTTTGATTTGCGCCCTTCCAGCTTTTGCAGCTCAGGATACTGTATTTTGCAGCTTGGTCTGCCGCCCTTGCTGCATACGATATGCTCAATCCCGCCGTAAAGCAGCATTGCCTGAGAATACTCGCCGTTCCAGTCTATCACGATTATATTGTGTTCTGCATATATGCAGTATCTGGACACAAGAGACCGCAGCAGGAAGGTCTTTCCCGAACCAGTCATTCCCACTATGGATATGTGCGGATTTACAAGGGCATCTGTATTAAGGAAGACCGGCTGCCTGTAAATCGAGGTCCTTCCTATATAGATCCCTCCGGGATCTGGATCCTGGGTCTCGCTGCCGCACGCCACGCAGGCCGACTTCGATGCTATCTTTGAATTAGAGAGTTGCACAGTCACAGATACACCGTAAGCGCGTCAAAAGACAGCGTTTCCACAAGCTCGTTTCCCGTAACAAGCCGCGATTTGGATTTCAATATGGCGTCGAACGAGGAGGTTATCCTCTTGAGCGCGGTAATCGCGTCCTCGCGTGCATTGAAGGAGCTCTCTGAAGCGGCGCTGACCATTATGTAATAGGCGAGCTTCAGGGGTATCCTTCCGGCGCTTATGCCAATTATGTCGGCCTCTATCTGGGCGATTGCCCTTTTCACAGCATTGAGCTTCTGCTCGTTGGGCTTCTCGCGCATCAGCCTTGACAGCTGTGCCTCCTTCGAATACTTTTTTGTCTTAAGGTCGTCGATTGTCTTTGCGAGGTTAAGCTGCTGTACCCAGATTACCAGCTTGAACGGCATGTTTGTTGATTTTATTATGTCCTCAAGTCTCTCCTTATCAAGGTCATTTATCGCAGATGTGTCCAATTCGGCGACCGCGGTAGCGACGTATCTGCCTTTGTGCACCCTCATCGCTGCCTGCCTGTCGGCGCTTATCTGATAGCCGTCCAATACTTGTATGAGGTTAGAGTGCCTGAACACCTCGGCTTCTATGAGATACCAACCTTTGTAGACGGCTATGCCGAGGGTAAGCATAGCCACAGACATCCCAATCAGGAGCAGGCTTCCAATCAGGAGGCCGGAAATAAAAGCAATCCCGTACACTGAAACCGCAATGTACTTGTATATGCGCTCCATAGGACCACTAGAATAAATCGAATCTGCCGAAGGATATCTCAGAACCAAAAATCCGTGCGAGCTCCCTTGCTGAAACGACAGTGAGCATTATGCTGAATACCGGCAGGAAGAAGGCTTCGACTATGACCATTGCAAGGGTATCCGCGAACCCCATCAGCGATTTGCCCGCATCCTCAAGAAATCTACTTATCTGGTCTGAGATGGAGTTTACAGAGCTTTTGGTAAGATTGCTGCCCAGGAGGGTGCCGGTGACGCTCGCCTTCAGGCTTGTGGAGTTCTGCACAAGGCTGTTGATCGCACCAGATGAGGTTACTGAATAGTTTGCGACCAGTTGCGCATCGAGCATGTATGTCAATGGGAAAACCGCGAACAGCGCTATCGTTATGGCAAGTATGGCGCCGCCTAGCCTCCGCGTGAAATAAAACGTCCTTAGCACGATCCCGACAGGCAGAAGGGTTGACAAGGCTGTCATCGCTATGAACTTCAGCAGCATGTCCTGTATGACCAGGCTCGCGACGGTTATCGAAAGGGTCGAGATTATGTAATTCAGTATGTTCAGGATCGGTTGCAGTATCGTAGAGAAGCTTATCGATACGATAACCATGTTGATTTGCATGGATGCAACGAAAGAGAGCGTGCTGTAGAGGAGTGCGGAGGGCATGAGCACCGAAAGCGTGCTCATCATAAGCGTGGGGTAGCTCTGGTTGTTTATTGATACAGGAGTAAGCCCGACAAGGAACTGGTGGGCAAAGCATATGGCGTAGTTGTTTGCAGGTATGGCGCCGCATGGTATCCCTGCCGGATTCTGGACCATCGAGTTCGCCAATGCGGTTATCATCCCGCTTGGCGAGAACGCGAAAAAGAGGAATCCCACAATAACCCCGTTTATCACTGCCTGGTAAAGTTCGCTTTTCCCCAATTCCTTCAGCTTCCTGTCTTCGATGGCGATGCCTATCCCTATCATTATCCCGGAAACTGCCAGCATTATCGAGACAAGGCTGAAAGCGACGTCGTAACCCATGAAGAATTGAGGCTGCATATCTGATCAGCTTCAAGCGATGGTTGTTGTGATGTTCGACAGCAAATGGGTAGAAGCCAAAGCAAGGGTGTCAGACGCCATGCTAAGGACCCCTATGACTATGGCGCCGATTATTATGTTTATTGCGGTTGTATGGAAATTGGCCTTTTTGTCAGGTGGAAGAAGCTGGCCTATCGCATAGAATATGCCTGCTATCACGAACAGCGTCGCGCTCAATGCCGGCCCCACCTGCGAGAGGGTGCTTTTCACCTGGGATATCTCGTTGATTACGTCAAAATTCAGGTAACCTCCCACAGTAACCCTGTTGAACAGGGCAAGCAGGATAAGCAGAGGGAACAAAAAACGCATCAGCGTGCCCAGCCCATTTAAACGTCTACGCTTTACAGTTGCTTCACCCATCCCACCACCATTTACTTAAGTAAGTAGATTTATATACAAGTATCTATTTAAATATTACTGTAAATAGGCCCTTATTGGAGGCGCGGGTGTTGGGCTCTAATTCTGCCGACGGCAAACATAGATGGGCCCGAGGAGAATCGAACTCCTGATCTTCACGTTGTCAACGTGACGTCTTACCATTCGACTACAGGCCCCTTATATGCTTACCCTCATCCCGTCGCAGGCTACGGCCGTGTTCCTGAATACCTTCCTTGCTTCGTTTAGTATCTTATCTGTTTCCCTGTAGCGCGCGCTCATGTGGAAGAGCACCAGTTTCTTCGCCTTTGCGCGCTTCGCCACTGTCGCCGCCTCCTTTGCGGTTGAGTGCTTCCTCTGGATTGCGAGCTTTTTGAATGTTTCCTCGTAGGTCGATTCATGTATGAGGAGGTCCGCGTGAGACGCCGCTTTTACCGCCGACTTTGCAGGTCTTGTGTCGGTCACATACACGATCCTTATTCCACGCTCTGGAAGCGTGACATCTTTGAGGTTTATCGTCTTTCCGTTTATGGCAATGCGCCCCCTTTTCTGCAGATCAGAGAACATAGTTCCTTTTATGCCCAGCCTGTCGCACTTCTCCTTTATGAAATGGTGCTTGTCTGCTTGCTTGAAGAGGAAGCCATGCGTTTTTACCGAATGGTTCAGCGGGAACGCATCTACTGTGAAATTCTTCCCTTTCAGGATGGGGCCGTTCTTTATCGCTTTTATGATTATCGGATAGTGTATGAACGCCCTGTCGAACGTCGCCAGCGCCTTGACCGCGTTTTCCTCTCCGCTTGGCACGAATATGTAGAGCGGCTTTGCCCTCCCGTTCAGCGCCAGCGTCCTTATGAGGCCCGCAACCCCTATTACGTGGTCCCCGTGGATGTGGCTTATGAATATGTAATTGACCTTCGACACGCTGAGCGAGTAGCGCATGAACTGCCTCTGCGTGCCCTCGCCGCAGTCGAAAAGGAGTATCTCTCCGTTGTGCTGGAGGGCCACGCTTGGCAACGCCCTGTCCTTTGTCGGGGTTGATCCCCCTGTACCCAGGAATATCACGTCTGCCATCCAATCATAGCTCTATTGTTAATGTTCTCTCTTTCAGGTTTATATCTTTTATCTTGAGCATCGGGAATTCGCTGTTGAGCGATTCCTTGTCTACCCTTATGTCCGCTTTCAGCCTGTTTATGAGAAGGTTCAGCGTTTCCATGTTCGCGAATATTTTCTGGCCTATCGCCCTGTTTTCCTCTATCTCTGAATCCATCCCCTTAAGGAGCTGTCTCTGCTTTTCTATGCTTGCCCTTATGCCCTCGAGCTTCGGGTTCGCTTCCTTCTCCTTCTCTGAAAAGTCAGCAGCATAGAAGCATTCCAATGTTTGCTGCATCGTCGGGAACTCCTTTTTCTGCATAAGCATGTATTTTTCCGATTCGTTAATGGAGTAGTCCAAAGCTTTTCCATCGGAATCGAAGTATACGAAGAAGCGCGGCGCTTTCGGCGCAGAATGCGCTGGCCTGCCCTCCTTCGGGGCGCTGGTTGGGGGTTCGTACCTGAACCCGCGCCTTACGTTTCTTCCGTTCGACTCATAGCTCCTGTAAGCCGCGGCGATCAGCATCCCCTTGCCTGTAATCACCAGGTTGCCCTTGCCGAACATCTCGAACACCATGCTGAGCTGTTCTCCGCCTTTTTCCAGCCCGAAGACGATTATGCGGTCGCCCGCCAGCTGCCTTATCGATATTACCTTGGAACCGCATATGCCCTTCCTGACTGCGAGGGCGAAGACTGTAGGCGCTTCCGCCTTCTCTGTGGTAGATGTCTGGTTTATCGTGTGCGACAATGAGCAGTATATGTTGGCATCCCTGCCTTTGCTCTTCAGCCTTATGCGGAATCTCGATGGCCCCAGCTCGTAGAATTTCTCTATGTAAGTGCCTTCAAATGAGGAAAGCTCTTTTGCGAGTACCGCAAGCTCTTCGTTGGATATGCTGCGCATGCATCAGCCCTTCCTGAGCTTCTTCCCTCCTTCCTCTTTCACTACCTTGGCGAACAGCTTTGCCTTCTTCGAAGCCGCACCTTGCTCGAAGGCGGTCCCCACCTGCACTATGTCGGCGCCGTTCCTGTATGCATCGGCGAGCTCTTTCGTGGTCGATACTCCTCCTGCCACTATGTAAGGAATGCTTATGACCTTCCTAACCATCCTTATCATTTCTGGGGGAATCGGCCCAGAGCCCTGAAGGCTCGGATTCGAGCCCGCGTCAGTGAGTATGAAGCGGTTGCCGAGGCACTCGCCCGCCATGGCGAGCGCTGCCGCTATCTTCGGCTTCTCCCTTGGGACTAGGTTCGCATCCCCTACCCAGCCCACCGTGCCTCCGGGCTGTACCACTATGTACCCCACTGGCAGCGGCTCTATCCCCATCTTCCTTATCAACGGAGCTGCAAGCATCTGCGCCTGCGTTATCCAGTAAGGGTTCCTCGCGTTCAGCAGCGACATGAAGTAGATCGCATCGGCGTGCTTCGTCAGCGTGGCTATGTTCCCTGGGAAGAGTATGACAGGGGTATGGACAGCCTCCTTGACAGCCATCGTGACAGTGTCGAGCATCGTGCCCTGGGCGCCTATGCTTCCCCCTATGAGTATTATGTCCGCGCCGCCTTCCATGCTGGCCTTCGCGGTCGCTACCGCTTCCTTCTCGGTCTTGTAGTCGTCAGGGTCTATCAATGTGAAGAGCATCGCTCCCTTTGCCTCAAGCATTTCCTTTATGTATGACTCAACCTTTCCATGCGTCATGAAACCACAAGCGTAACCTTCAATCCTTGCATGCGTCGATCATCCTCACGCCCTCAATGTCCATCCTCGCCTTGGGGGAGAAGCCGGCATCCTTCCTTATGCGCTCTATGCTTATTATGCGGTCGCTGACGAGGAACTCAAACTCGTCGATGTTTATTCCGAGCGCCCTTCTCCCTATCCGTGCCACTATCGGATTCACAGACCTTCCAAGCGGCTGCGCCTTCATGTACTTCGCAGCCATGGAGAACAGCTCCCTTTGCGTATATGGCTGCCCATCAGTGACATTGTAGACCTTGTTGGAGCATTTCTGCATTAGGGAGACGCGCAGGAATGCGTCCACTGCGTCGTTAACGTTTACCAATGTCATGTGGTTGGTGCCGCTTCCGACGTAGCGCATTTCCCCCTTGCGTATAAGCCTGAAGACCTTGCAGAAGGAGGGTTTCTCATAGCCCTTGCCGTATATGGTGCCCAGCCGCATCACAGTGTACTTTATGTTCGGGTTCGACAATGCATATGACTGGAAGAGCTGCTCTGCTATGTGCTTGCTTTTTGCATAGACTGTTTTGGGCCTGACCTCTGAAGTTTCGGTGAGCAGCTCTTTGCCCCTTCCGAAGCCGTAGACGCTGACGGTGCTGGCGAATATCACGTGCACCTGCCTTGCGGGGTTGGCCTTGGCGACCGTGCTAAGGAGGTTCTCTGTCCCTATGACGTTCACTTTCATAAGGGTATCGGAGCTGTTCTTGTAGTTGTAGACGGCAGCGGCCATGTGGAAGAGCCTGTCTGCTCCCTTGCATGCGTGCGCGAGGCTCTTCACGTCCTTCTGGTCAGGCAGCGTCAGGTCTACTACATATGGTATGACCCCTCCCGGTATTCCCCTCCAGCTTTCCGCTATGTTTGGGTTGATCTTTAGTATGACGCGCACCTCGTCCCCTTGGAGGAGAAGGCGCTTGACCAGCTCATTGCCGAGCACGCTTGTGGCTCCGGTGACGACGCTCACCGTACGTTTGGCCTTTGGCTTTTCCATTCATTCACCTTTCCGCTCCTTGCCGTCGAGCACCGTTGCCGCTATGGACCTTATGCGGCCCTCGGCGAGCTTGTTGATCGCATAGTGCGTCCAGTCCTTGCCGTAAGGCACATAGACATCGATGCCCACCTTTTTCCTCATAAGCCTATTCTGCCATTTCTTGCTATAACCCAATGGCAGCTCAAATATTAAATTCCTTTTGTAGTCGCCGACCAAGCCCGCGATCCTGTAAGCGTTCCTCTCGTCGCTCTCGAGTATGTATATGTGGTGCTTGCCCCTCACAAGCCGCTTTATATATGATGCATAGAGGGCGACGGGGCCCTTGGGGCTCCTGCTCTTGGGCTTCTCCACCTTGCCTCGATAGTAATGGGTGGTTATCTTGAGCATGCGCCTCTGGCCTATCCGCTGCAGCACGGATTCCGCGTTCTGGTGCCTGAGCGGAAGCTCCATCCCGATATTCTGGTAGCCCTGCGAGTACCTTATGTACTTGTCGGCCAGCCTCCCTATGTCTGTGCCGTCTTCGTATTCTATCCAGAGATGCACCTTGATGGGCTTCGCCACCTCGATGAGCTTTTCCATGTTCGAGTCAACGATGCCGTTGGGGAGGTTCAGCCCAAGCTGGGTGAGCCTCATTGAGACGCTCGCTTTGAGGTTCAGCCTCGATATCTGCTTGGTGAGCTGTATGTAGGAATTGAGGTTGTACCTTGCCTTTGCTGAATCAGTGATCTGGTCGTTGAGGAAGGTTATGGTTGCCGATATGCCTTTGCTGTTCAGCTCCTTGGTAAGCTCCAACGCGGAGTTCATCGTCGCTCCGGCTATGTGCTTTCTTACCAGCCTAAACACAAGCTTGCTTATGAAGGTGGGTTGTTCCGACAAAGAATCACAGCCCCGTTTGCGAGGCGCACTGGATTGCGCTGATCTCCTTCGCGCATGGTGAGGTTCCGCAGCCTTAGCGGTCCCTTACTAAGGTTATAAATCTTTATGTATTTAAATAGGATTGTTTATTTAGGCACGCTGATGAAATGCAGGACGGCATAATGAACCTCGGCATAGGCGAGCTCTTCTCGAGGCTCCACAGGGCTCTCACCGAGCTTGTGGAAGATGCGGCGCGCATGGTAGAACTCAACAGCACAGTGACGTCTGAGACCGTGCGCTCGATACGCGACCGCATAATAAAGAGGCTCTCTGGCGAGGATTCAATAGAAGAAGATGAAGCAGTGCTCAAGATCCTCGACCTTTTTGTCACGGACAGGGCGTTCATACGGATGGTGAACGAGGACAGCAAGGACTGGCTGGAGTTCCTGGAAGCGATAGAGAAGAGCCTGAAGAGGGCGGAGCGCGGCATGGATCCGAGGGACAGGCTCCGCATAGAGAGGATAACTGTTGCGATAGACAAGGCGAAGCTCGTCATAAGGAGATGACATACGTCTGCAGCCGCATTCAATACGCATAAATAAAGGCGTCGCATATTTTACTTATGCATGTCCTGTTTATCGCGGTTGCAATAGTTGGCAAGGCGGGCGGGTTGGGGATGCGAACCAAGGGCTTTCTTAGGGGTTAATCGGTTTCCTGCTCTTCCTGCACTGGCCTGAGCGGCGCCCTCAGGTTGTCTACCTCCTTCCACCCCGCTGGCCCGCCCAGATCCGAGTTGTTTATCGCGAAGAAGAGCCAGTCCCAGTCAGACTCTGTTATCTGCACATAGAACTCTGATTCATGGAACAGATTTATCCCTTTGAACCTTGGATAGTTGTCGTGGAAATACTTGAACTTGCGGTGCCTTTCCTTGTCAAGTCCCATGATGTAGCGCTCGAGCTCTTCGTTCCTGAGCATCGAGAAGAGAAGGTCCCTCTTGTATATCTCGTGCGCATCGTCGACCATCTCCGAGAGCGACTTGCCTGTAATGGAACCGTCTGCTAACTTCCTCTTGCTGTCTGCAAGCGCACTTACGGTGTCTTGCCCGAAATACTCCATTCCTTTTGTGCCTATCGCCGCCCGCTTGGACTTCTCGACCTGCACTGCGTTGTAGAGCTCGAGCGCCTCTGAAAGCGAGAGGGTGCACTTCATGAGTTTGTCGTCGTATTTTATGAGTAGGGCGCTAGCGGCCTGCTTCGCCCAGTCGTGCTTTGTTATGTAAGCGTTGTAATCGGAGACCCACCCTTCCACGTCCTTCTTCCAGTCCCTCTCAAGCTTCTGCCCGCTGGCCTGCTTTCTTTTCAGAGGTGGCGCCGTACTGGAAGTGTCTTCGGATGAACCTTGCTGCGCCTGCTGGGCATCCTCGACTCCGGCCAAAACGTCCCTTATGCGCTGCGGGACTGCGTTGTCGTGCGAAAGGAGATATTCTGCGGTCTGGCCCGCACTGTTTTTGAGCTTCAGCGCTGCCCTGTGGTTCATCAGCTCGTCGAACACCTCATCTGGGCCTTTAAGCGCGAGTATGTGGACGACCGCGCCGCCCTTGCCTTTGAGACCGAGGAGGCTGTCGTCCTTTGCAAATTCGAGCCTGAGCGCCGCGCTGCGTGCATATGTAGCTATCTGGTAGCCTATCGTATTGCCGTTCTCCAACAGCTCGGGAAGCAGCGCCCTGTTGCTTAGGAACTCCCACCTTACCGATTCGCTCTCTGCTGTGAGCCTGCATGCGATGCTCTCCCCGTTGCCGTCCTTTTCGAAGAGCTTCTTTGGATTGTTCTTTATCAAGTCGCGCAGCTCTGCGATGTTTGAGGGATCTGCAATAAACTTTATGTACTGTTCTGCCTGGTCTGCGGAAGTTGGTCCGCTTTGCGCTTGGCTGTCGGAGCTGCCCTGGGGTTTTGTTCCTAAAACCTTCTCGAGCTCTGATTTGACAGTGTCGGTAACGCAATGCCGCTCAAACAAAGAAGCGAGCTTTCCACTGGAGTCGCCTTCGAATATGCCCTCGCATTTTAGGAGCTGGAGCTGCACTTTTTCTGAACCATATAAGATGAGCGCCTGCATTGGGGGCTGGTCGCGGTCGTTTTCCCTGAAGAGCAGGAGCTCCCTGTCTTTCGCAATCTCTATCTGGAGGTCCTCTGCGCCCCAGTAAGCGAGCTCGTACAGAAGGGTGTGGTCCTTGGCGCTTCCCTTCAGCATGCCGCCCGCCTTCAGCGACTGGAGCCCCTTAGCAAGCGCGTCGTGCCCGTTTTGAATCAGGCTTAACTCTATCCCTGTATTGCCGTACTCGGCCGCAATCTTTATCTGATTTACCAATTCAAGGAGATCCTTGTCTATGTTAGAACTCTCTGCATCATCTTTGCTCTTGTTTACCATCCCCTCACTGCCTGATTAAATTTATGTTTTTAGAGATATTTATTACTTTCTGGGCTTCATCCCTACGGC
>CAYMJD010000007.1:0-21025 GCA_964390895.1 Microcaldota archaeon | reverse complement strand
CGGAGGGAGCCGTTCGTGCAGAGGGTTCATAAGGGGCGGAGCCCCTTATCTCATATGTCGATAGGCACCTTACTCAGATTGGAGAGGGGCGACCACACCAAAATTGCCGGCAACCGCGTTTCCGTCAAGGGCTATATAAGTGACGTAAGCAGGGTCACGACCCTACCCGACATGCCCTTCTATTTCTACCTGACCGAGAAACAGCATGCGGATAGTGTGTTGGGTGATGGCATACTCTGCAAACTGGCTGGGGACGCAGCCGGCAAGGCGCTCTTAAACAGCAATAAGCCGCAGTGGTTCAGAGAAGGAGAGCTGGTAAAGCTGAGCGGCGTGCTGAGGCACTTCGTGGCAAACGAGGTCATAATAGAGGTAAGTAGAGGTAAGCGACGCCATTGACGGCAAATAATCAACACTTTCAAACCGCGCTCTGTGTGAAACCAAACCGTTCCTAGAATAATCGACAGCCAACTAACCCTGTAGGACGGCATCCAGTTCCAAAAAGAATGGGAAACTGGAGGCCGTATTCACGTTTAGCCACAAAGAAGCGAACCACGCCGATGTAACAGTTTAATATTTTCACGCCTAGACGACAGGAAAATTCTCGCACTGCCTTAGTGCAAAAACCTGTCGTCGAACGGCGTAATCATGTGCTTCCGATGACAAGCCATATTTTCCGTCGACAAAATCCCGTGAGAATCTTAAACTTTTACACGCCGATAGAACTGCTTATATATCTGAAAATTCATAACTAGAATCGGCAGAACTGCATGACGATAGAAAAAGGAAAACGTACCGAATCAGAGACCATGAAAGAGGAAGTAATAGCCGGAACCAGAGGGTGGGCGGAGCTGAGCAGGGCCTACAGGCTCGATGGCATGGAAAGGGAGGCATTCTACGCGATAGAGATGCATGAGATGACAAACAAGGAATCAAGGCATATGCAGACCTACAACGGGGGCGCCTCTCTTGAATATAGGACAGCCGTTGCGTTGCTCGAGAAAGAGTGGGACTGCACCGACGATAACGTGCTGCCGCTCTCGGACGTGCTCAGCATCTCGATGCACCTGATGCTTCGGCTGGCGAAGGAAGAATGGCGCATGATGGAGGCTAGTATGGATGTTACGACGGATTACAGCAATGAGACAGATCAGTTCGGCAGGATCCTCAGCCAGTGGTTCAGCGACCGAGGCGCGCAGGACTATAATAGTGACATAAGGAGAGAGTGATTTTCATGCAGTCAAACCAGAGGGTGGGAAAGCACTCAAATAATCCTAGCTTTTCTAACCTTGTTTTGGAAGGTTGACAATGGAGTAAGACAATAAGACAGTATTTGGATGATCCTGTGGCGATGAAGTCAATAACAAAGACCGACGTACCTGCTGAGGTTACTCTATCGGAACTCAAGGAGATGAGCAAGGACATTGAAATACATGTTGACAAGAGGATAAGCACTGTGGGGTTCACTGACGGCATCCAGATTGTGAAGGATACAGAACTTGGCATCTATAAGAGCATAAGTTTCTACATAGAGGAAGAGAGGTTCGGCGAGAAGAAGGAAGTTTACTGCGCGTTTTCCCAGAAGGCCATCGAAAAGTTTGACGGGCGCATAGGGGAATCTAACCTGCTTTATGAGACTGCTCAAATAAAGGTGACAGGCAGTATCAATCAACAGTCTAGACCCCTATTGGTAATCATAGACGTAGATGATTATGTGTTGTGAGGAATCTCTTAGTTTTTCCAATTGTATTTTAGAGATGTGATAGAACGGCGACGAAAACTGCAAAACAAAAATTACCTCTTACAATGAGCATAGCCGAGTTAAATCGCGATTACGCTTGGTATGAAAATCTGTCTAATACTCCAATTAACAAAATGAGCACAAAAGAACTTGAAAATTTATCCACAGGAAGGTATCGTAGAATAGCATTTTCTGAACCGATATCTGTTACAGGCCGGGTTAGATTACTCACAGATACCTTGGATGCTTACTCACGACATAAGCAGTTCTTTTTGTATGCTGAGACTGAAGATAGGCTCTTATGTACACTTGGTGACGAAGCGAGTGAAAAATATAGGAGCATGCCATATTTCCACTTTGAGAAACCTCCATTTGAGAACGGTCATACTGTTAAGCTGGTTGGTCACTTCGCACCTAACAAGTTCGGCATCTTCATCATAGATGATTTTGAAGAAGTCAGAGATTCGCGTAAAGGTTTAATAAGATAGTCTTAGTTTTCCCAACTATATCTTAGACACGTGATGCTGTGGATAGAGGCAAAGCGAGTAGGGATCTAAACGAACTGTCCATTAGTGCCCTCCGTAGAACCGGCGACAGAGGAGCAGAAGCTCGCGCGATAATCAGAGAAGCCCATAATTTCCTCTCGATGTCTGTCCCAGAAGCTAAGAGAATCGCCCCGCCAAAAATACTTTTTGACCCTGAACTTTATAAGGACAACTTTCTCGGCCTGTATGAATCCAATGGTCCAACGAATTCCTTCATAAGGGTATCAACTTTTGAAACTATGTTGGGCAGAGCAATACCGCATGAACTGTTCCACTATTTCCAGTTCAAACTCGGCACCAAGGTGGTTGCCAATGATAACCTCCGTAACATGCCGTTCATTGAGGCTGGTGCTTACTTCTTCGGAAGCGCGTTCAACCATCAGGACGATCCACTTGAGCTGCTCGGGAACGGCTTCCTGTCACTGTGGTATGATCCGAGGGAAACTATAGAGATATGTTGTGGGGGCATCACGCATAGCTTGCAGAACATTCCGCTCCCGGTTCCAGACACATTTTTCTCGCCGCCCGGAAGCCGAATAAGGAACGGTAAGGAAACCTTCCTTGCAACTCCGTCAGAGTGGGGCATGATGCTCGGCGAAATCGCATTCGCTGCAACAGACTATAACATAAGAAAAACAACAAAGTTACTGCTGTCCAGCTCTGCGGAAATAAAATCTGTCATAAAGGGCCTAAGCACGGATCGGCGCAACGGTTTGGCAACTCTAATTAGAGACGCGTAAAGAATAATGTTAGTTTTTCTAATTTTCTTCTAGTAAGTAACGAATTTCTCTTCTTTTGCGTTCTTTGATAGCTCTCGTTCTTCATGGTGATTTAATCATTATACAGATTAAGCGTTGATAGAAAGCAAATGTATGCAAAGTTTGTCGTCGGAGGTCGCTTTCCGACGGTTTTACGGTGCTCCTCTTTAGTGCTCCATTATTGTGGTAAATGGCGCTGCACATTTCATAATAGTGAGCCAAAAAAGAGCTCTCGAGAGAAAGGCACTTTTTTCATGGTAGTTTGGCACGCAATAAAGCCCTGTTCACCAAAAGGCCCTGTTTTCCAAAAATGCGGAACTTATGCTTTTTTAAGAATGACAAACCGTTTCGGAAAAATGGAAATATGAAGTACTAAGTGGCGAAATTACATGATTTTATCTTTATGGAATTACACTGTTGGAATAGATGTTTTCAGTAGCTTTGAACATTTAGTTGAGATTGGGCATTTATCACATTCTGGAGCCTTGAGGTGGCAGTAGCTTCTGCCTATGACCCACGATGGGTTATCTAACGCTCCTGGACAATCGGGGCTCAACTCACGCGCAGTCTGTACTATGTCATTAACATTGTCTATACTTACCAAGCCAGCTCTAAGAAAAACGCGTCTGATATGTATGTCATATGATATGTCAATCCCTTCCCTGCCTAAAACCTTTATGCCGAAGGTCCTTACCAGTATATTTGTTGCCATTGATGCCTTTTTCTGACCTATACCTTCAAATTCGTCGAACCTATCCTGCAACTCAGCAGCAGTTGGATTGTCACTCCAAATGTTTTCCACTTTGCCATTGTATTTTGCAATAACAAGGAAGCAAGCCCTCTTCATACGTAATGCCATCGTTTTCGGAAAGCGGTGTAATTTTGGCCTTTGCTGGAATGCCTCTATAAGTTTTGTATCGCTGGTTTCTGCAATGCTTTGTATATCAAAATAACCCAATCGCACCTTTAGGAGAAATGGTACTTTCCAGACAAATTCTGCTTTCATGCTCTGATTCAGGATAACAGCTAGCAAATAGGCTAAAGGATTTTCCCAGATAAGATTGTCTGCTTCTATATTCTGTGTGAAATAACCCTCCTTCTTGAAGTCCCCTAAACGCTCACCAAAAGTAAGAAGGGCATCGGCTACTCTTTGTTTATCTTGATTCATAAAGAATACTAACAGTTAAAGTATAAAAGAGATAGAGATTCCAACAATATCATGGAAATTCTAAAAGAGTCTTCATGATAATCCCTTGAGTAACAATTTCATCCTAGCTCTTTTATTAGACCTTCCCTGCCAAGATTAAGCCAGTACATGGTCTCCTTCGTGTCGTTGCCGTTGATATACCTTTCCTTATGCGCCCCAAGGAACCACATGGCAATCGCCACCAGTGTGTAATTGTAGAGGCAGGGCGTCGACAGGCATCTTCTCGTAGCTGGAGATCGTCTCCTCTACCAGCTTCCTGTCCTCAGGCGCGATGAACCTGTCCACACGCCCGAACGTGTCCCTTGTGTTCGGTATCGCCCACGAATCGAAAAGGTATGTCGGATGATAATCCATCCTGTTTTCGGGATCATATCTGCCTCATCCCAATCCCTCGCCTCTTTGTGCCTCCTGTCTCTCTCCTTCGCGCCTTCTGGCGTGCGGTACCGTCGCGAGGAAATCCGCGGACTTCTTCCTGAATGCCGGATCGTACCTCTGCAGGTATGAAGCGAACCTGTTCCTGTCTACCCCCTTCGCTATCGCGGGAAGGAGCTCATCCCTTATCATATCGTTGAAGTAGAGCATGTCTATCACGGTCTTCTCCACGTCCGACACGGGAATCCAGAAGCCGTTGTGCCGCATGAGCTGATAGCCGAACAGCCGCTCCGGGCGTATGCGCCTTATCCTGTAGTTCCTTCCTTTGAAGCTCCTCACTCCGCCGCGCACGTTCCTTGGCGTCATGACTATGAAATTCGTGCCCTGCTCAGAGAGGCCGTGAAGCGAGAGCGCATTCTCCAAGCCGTAGTAGAAAGGCCTGAATGCGAACCCGACCACCGCCGAATCGTCATGGAAGGTATAGACCCCACGCGTTATCCTCGTCGCCTCCCCCCTCTTGCACAGCTCGTGCACCATAAGGCGGAGATAATCGTCTTTTATTGACTTTGATTTGAGGGCGAGCCTGAGGTCCTCCAGCATGAACACCGGAAAGTCCACCTTGCTGAACCTGCTCCTGACGTATCCTATGTACTTCACGATACTGCCTCATTTATGTATGTCACCATCGTATCGAACGACGGCGCTATGCCGATGTAGACAAGGTCTCTTAATTTCTCTCCGTCTACTGGGGTCTTCACATCCTTGATGAACGACGAGAGCAGCCTTCTTGACCTACCGGAAGGCTTTTGTGCTGCGGTGAGCTGATACAGGTCATAGAGGTCCCTTGCATAACGCCGTTTGCTATAGGTGTTTGCCTTCTCCGATATGAAGTCCTCAACTGAAAGAGTGTTAACGAAGATCTTCGAGCCGTCCACCATGGCATACTCCTTCTGCACAGGCTTCATCTTGTGCGGCGGCTCCATCGCCTCAAGCCTTGATCTCACCTCTCCATTTGACACCTTGAGCAGCCTGGTGCTGTGGGCGGAGTATTCAAGCGTCGCCCCGCGTGCACGGAGCGGCCATGTCAGCCTGCTGCATATGGCGTCGACCTGCGCGTCCGTCGCATAAACGTCAATGTCTTCCGAGAACCTGTTTCCCCCGTAGCACCTCCATATGGCAGTGCCCCCGTGCAACACCACCGCGGGCTCGACCTCCATAAGAGACTCGATTATCGCGTCCTGCAGCCTTGCGAGCGCCCTCTGGGCGGCGTTCTTCAGCGTGGCCTCGATGACCCCCTCCATTATACCACCTAAATTATACTATAATATAACTTAGGTAAATATATAAATTTATCTATCAGAAGTTTCCAGATCGCCTTTTTTGTTGGTCTTTGCAGCCTCTCCCGATTTTATCTCCTCCACGAACTTGGCGACGCTCTCGTATATCTGGTCCCTTATCTTCGCGTAGCCCTTCCCAGCATGACCTATAGGATCTATTTTATAACTTAGATGCGATACGGAACCATGGCATTCAGAATAAGGTTCTACGGCAGCCATTCCAAGAAAGAAGAGTTGCTCGACCTCGCATATGTCGGCAGATGCGTCGACGCTGCCGAGATAGCGAACAGGGAAGTGTTCCGTTTCTACAGGAAGTACCCAGAGTTCACGGTCAAGCTGTTCTACTCCAGAACCATGTATGACAGGGAGATGAAGAGGAAGACACCGAGATGGGAGCACTGCTCGACCAGCAAGAGATGCATAGCCATATTCGCGCCTTCCGCGTACGAGAGGGAGACAACGCAAAGGCTTCGCATCTACAGGAAGACATTGATGCATGAGGTGTCGCACGTCTTCTACATGCAGGCCGTGGGTGCTTTCACACCGCTATGGCTCCTTGAGGGACTGGCCATGAACACCGAAAAGAGAGACTATGCCAGGGAGTTTAAGTGGAATGGAAGCCCTAAGGTGGAATTTCTCTTTTTCGCGAAGCACCCGAAGGACGACGGCGAAACAAAGGAGTTCTATCGGAGCAGCTACCTGATGACCAAGGCGCTAATAAAGAGGATGGGCATTAGGTACCTTATGGCGCTACTGCTAAAGTACTCCCAGAATCCCGTAAGGGTGAACTACGAGAGACTGTTCGTGAAGCGGGTTATTGAAGAGCAGCGGAATTATTGAACACAACTTATCGTCATTCGGCATACAACCTTCCCATCGGCGATTAGATAGTATTATTGTATTTGTTTAGCTCTGGCATAAGTTCGTGATCAACATCCCACTGAGTTCTGTCTGGATGTCAAGTCCGCGCATCTGCCATGTCGCGAATAGGGACGCAAGTCTCTCGTAGTATGTCTGATCCTCCTTTGACCTGAACGCGCCGATTATCTTCCTGTACATTACCGACTCCCGGAGCCCCTGTTCTGCGAGATTATTTGT
Organism: Microcaldota archaeon; assembly: GCA_964390895.1. Lineage (GTDB taxonomy): Archaea > Micrarchaeota > Micrarchaeia > Micrarchaeales > Micrarchaeaceae > A-MIC-10. The sequence goes on along the minus strand of CAYMJD010000007.1, from coordinate 13,970 downwards.
GGGTTCTATGCCTGGGTATTTCACACATGCCAGCCACTGCCCGAAATGATTGGTTATGTATTTGACTACGGGTATGACCTCGGGATACCTCCTCTGTCACGCCTACGTAAGCCTCAAATTACGCAAAATTTGAGCTAAATTACAGCTACATCAATCTGCGATTTCAATACCAAGCCTTTCCGTCTTTGCCCTGGTGGGGACGGGACGATTAAAAAAATCTTCAATGATAAGCATCCAAATGCCAGATCCCTAATCATGTGCACAAGGCATAATGTTTATAAGATATGCCGTTAAAGCCATATTGTGATATAATGAAGGGAAAGGTAAAGATGTTCAATGCCGCAAGGGGCTTTGGATTCATTACTGGAGAGGACGGAAAGGATGTGTATGTGCACAGCACCGCGATACAGGGAGCAACATCCCTTGCGGTGGGAGACTCTGTCGAGTACGATGTCGAGCAGGGCGAGCGCGGCCCGAGGGCAAAAAACGTAAGGAAGATATGACTTGAAGCTTTCTTTTCGTGCGACTCTCCGGCTGCCATATAGGTAGCCGGTATCTTATCCTTTTTTTGGTTATACGCTTGGCAGCATAGCAGCTGCACCATGGTCCGTAAAAGCGCGCCATCCTCGCTTTGCGTTGGCACTCGGCTACAGTAGTGTCTCGATGCTGCCGAGTTTTCAGAAGCCCTGCATGCGCAGGCCGTTGCACCGTTCAGCTCGAGGCCAAAGGCTCGACAGCCACCGGCACCTCCGTCCTTATGAGGCCCCTTATGTCGCTGTCCGCATAGAACTCAGGCCTCCTCCTTGTCGGTTCCGTGTAATTGAGTCCGGACCTGCTGCACGCCTTCCTTATCGCCTTGTTGATCTCCTTTATGATCTTGTCGTTGTGGCTGCTGCCGTACGAGGCGACGACCTCTAGGTAGCGGTGAGTGCTGACTTCCCAATAGAGCATGTGCAGCTCCCTGTAGGGCTCGTTTCTGAGTGCCTTACCCGCGCTCTTCGCGATACGCATGCTTATCTCATTATATTGGTTCCTGTCAGATATGAACAGCCTATAACAGTATTCTGCCTGTCCGGTTATAGAACTTATCCTGTTGTAAGTCCTGTCCACCCCTGGTAGGAGCTCATCCTTCATGTCGGAATCCTGTCTCAACTGTCTTGTTACGGTCATTTTAATCACTTCTGTTCCGTTTTCCGAAATATATATGCGTTTTCGTCGGCATCGACAGATATGCATGGCTGCTCGACGCGAACATTATTGGAAGAAGAACATCAGCGACTGGCAGACTTCAAGTGCCTAAGCCGCAAAAGCAGCCGGGCGTCCCACAGCTTTGCTCTGGGATGCCGAACTAGACGACGCTTTCTTGCTTTGCATTAGGATAAGGCTTATTTCTTGCTGCAACCCTACCTGAGTGTTCTTCTTCACTGGTATTGTGTTACATGAAATATTTAAACCTGCCGATTGCCATTGCGTAAGGCAGGGTCATGGTTTAGAGGTTGCGCACCCCATCAACAGTCGACGAAACGCGTCAAAAGCCATATATATCATCTAATCACCCTTATTAGCAAGTTGCGATCGGTAAAGTCTCTTGATTGGCTTCAGTCGCACAGGGGCAAATTCATGGCGCAAAAAACAAAGTACGACCTCACGAGTCTAGAGGAGACTCTGCGCAACGGATCAGAGAGGGCAAGGGAGTTTTATACAGAACTGCTTAGAAGGTCGGAGATAGCGGGAAGTGTGAGGAGTGCTGCATTCGGCGTTTTGGCGATAGGCGCGGCGGGGACAATAAATCCGCAGATACTGTCGTCGTTCACAGACATGCTCATCATAGGAGGGTCCGTCGGGTGGATAACCGTGGGCTCGAACGTCGAACATTACAAGAACAAATACCTGAGGAGGTTTGCAGAGCGCATAGGCGAGTTCACAGAGAACGGCAGTCGATAGGAGGAGTAATATGTGGATGGAAACACCAAAAATTAGCCATGCCAGCGCATCGGGAGACCCGATCGCCAGTATGGTATCGAAAGCCTCGATGAGCAAGGTGGACGATGCCGCCTACCTGCTCAGGCGCATAGATGCGGAGCTGTCGCGCAACCCGTTCGCATTCGGCAAGCTGCAGCCACTGCCAGGGAGGGCGGGCAAGCTGGCCTTCTACGACGTAGAAGGGGCTAACGTGGTCATCAAGGAATGCGGCCTGGAGCTGGAGGATTATAATGCCGCTTACAGGGAGGGCGCCGCTGACAAGCTGTACGGCCTGTTCTTCTCGTGCCACAAAGACATGCTAAACAGAGGCGAAATCGCGTCGCAAACGTATGCGGTGGTGCCGATACACCAGTACGGCAGCGTATCAATAGACTGGCGTATGGGAAGACACGTCTACATAGTCATGGAAAGACTGACCGCTATCGACAAGTCCGCAGTACACGACGGTACGGTGCACATTGCGATAGAGGAGCTGTTCAGCGACTCAAAGAAGGTAGCCAAAAGGATGGCAGAGCTGGAAGCGAAGCATCAGACCCTTCCAGAGCGCTGGATAATGCCTCCGCAGGTGCGGGAGGGGCTGGTCATCGGCAACACAACGTGGACGGGCAGCCATGAGAGCAGATGGGTCATAGCGCTGCCTAGGGATTTCCTCTAGATAGACGCTGACTCTGCCATACCCACGCCATACTCCTGTTGTGCTACTGCTGCGCCTGGCCTGATGGGCGCGCGGGTTTTAGCGGCATTGTGCTCGAACGCCAGTTCTCATGACGACGTATACCGGGAAAAGCTTTTTAGCTTGTTGCGATGATACCGTAAGAGCATTAGCGGGCCGCAGCGCGCGTCTTACAACGGCGTACGCCCGTGATTGCACCTGGATTGATGTGATGAACTTCAAAGAATACATAGAGCAGCACAGAAACTTGATACATTCAACGATATGCGACTACGTGCCGCTGAAGGAGCCGAAAGGATACTACGGGATAATGCGCGACTACATAGACAGGCAGGGCAGCTACAGACGTCCGGGCCTTATAATGCTGACAGGCCAGATGTTCGGCGCCACGATGGAGGAGCTGACGCTGCCTGCCGCGGCGATGCAGCTCTCAGAGGACTGGATCCTCATGCAGGATGATGTTGAGGACGATTCGGAGCTGAGGAGGGGCAAGCCGGGCGCACAGAAGCTCTACGGTGCGATGCAGGCGTTCAACGCCACTAATGCCGGGCAGATACCGATGTGGCGCATGCTCAAGGACTACATCGTCAGGTTCGGGACCGAGCGCGGAGAGCCCATATTCAACAAGTTCTACGACATGCTGATGTACACCGCCGAGGGGCAGTACACCGAGATGAAGTTCATATTCGACACGAAGGACCTCGGCAAGGTCACGGAGGACTTCTACTACAAGGTTGTTGACAGCAAGACCTGCTACTACACAGTCTATGGCCCGATGCAGGTCGGCGCGCTCGCGGCGGGTCAGTCCAACTCGATGCTGGAGATACTGAAGAAGGTCGGCACGTATGGCGGTATTGCCTTCCAGATAACCGACGACATACTCGACATGACGGCCGATGAGAAGGTCTTCGGCAAGAAGAACTTCGGCGACCTCTACGAAGGCAAGGTCACCCTGATAATACTGCACGCCTATGAGCAGGCGAGCGAGGCTGAGAAGGAGAGGATGGACGCCATATACAGGAAGAAGCGCTCAGAGAAGTCTGCCGACGAGATTGAGTTCCTCAAGGAGATGATAGCGAAGTACGGGGGCCTCGACTACGCCAGGGAAACCGCCAAAAAGTACGGGATGCTCGCCAAGGCGAGCGTAGAGGAGAGCAGGGACAAGCTGCCCAACAATGAATATGCATCTATGCTGCTCTCGTCCATCGAGGAGTTGTACAACAGAAAGATGTGAAGCTCAGCGCCTTATCCCGACCATGTCGGGCCTCTCGTAGACTATCTCTCTGCCGTCAACGTAGCCCGCACAGCCGTAGTTCTTCCTCCATGCAAGCCACTGGCCGTGCGCGATGCCCCTGAAGAAGTCCTTATCCCTGTATATGAGTTGAGAGGCAAGACCCGCCCGCAGCGCCAGGGTAAGGTGGTCGACCATCTCCGCAGCTATCTCATCGATTAGGCGCGCGTCGTGATGGCACGGTTTCACCAGCTTCTTGGCAATCATCCCGAACCTGCTCTCACCGCTTGCACGAGATAGGTACGGCAACCCGTAAGACCCAGCACACTCCAGTATCGCCTCCGTGGCAGCACGGCCTGCCGCGAACCTGTCGACCCCGGTACCTTCCGCAAAAGCGAGGGCCTCTCCCCTAGTCCTAAAGACAAGCCATTCCTCCCTGGGGTGCCTGTCCGGAGAGAAGGGCCTGAGGTATTTGACAGATTCCAGCACGCTCATAGTGATGCTGCGCGCCTCGCGCGGCATATCGCCCGCGTCCCTGTTGCTCATCTGCATGTCCATGCAATACACTGGTCCTTTTCTGCGATGGCGATATAAATAGTTAATGCGCAAGGCATGTATCAGATAAGCGCGGTTCGTATGAAGCTCAGCAAGCTGACCAAAGAAGAGGAGGGCGTCATAGTGCACAAGGGCACCGAGCTGCCGTTCAGCGGCGAGTACGACCGCGAGTTCAGGAAGGGTACATATCTCTGTAGGAGATGCGGCGCCCCCCTCTACATGAGCGAGGACAAGTTCGACGCGCATTGTGGCTGGCCGAGCTTCGACCAGGAGATAAAGGGTGCTGTGAAAAGGGTCAAAGATGCAGATGGTACCAGAATAGAGATACAGTGTACAAGATGCGGCGCACATCTAGGGCATGCCTTCGAGGGCGAGTGCTTCACGAAGAAGAATGTGCGCCATTGCGTAAACTCCATATCACTCAGGTTCGTGCCGGATGAGAAACAATGATTGGATGACCTACAGAATAAGGAGGCTGAGCCAGCTCGAAGCCGAAAGAAGGATGGGCCATGATGTTAGATCCTTCCATAATGCCCAGCTGGCGGAGCCGGAATTCATGAGGATGATCCGGTCAACCGCGAACGAGGCCGCAGTATTGGCCCATAGACTTGGCGGAAGGAATGCAACCATCCTGGAGCTTGGCGCCGGAAGCGGGATACTCTCTGTAGAAACAGTCAAGAGACTCTTGGCGCTACGCGAGCGGTTCGATTACCTAATAACAGAACCGGATGCGGACCTGATCAGATTCTGCAGGAATAGATTGGCAAGGAAGAATTACGAGTTAGCCACAGGACAAAGGTTGAGATTTTGCCAGATACGGGCAGAGGATCTGCGCCTGCTTGGGAAGCGCAGCTACGATTTGGTCATCTCGTCCGAGGTATTCCACCACCTCCCTTACAATAGGAAGCTTAATATCTCGAAGGAAATACTGAGACATATGAAGGCAAACGGGATGATGGTGATTGGGGATCAGTTCATCGCAGACGCATACGAATACAAGAAGAACGGCAAGCTTGTTGACGACAGACGAGAAATAGCGCCCAGAGTGGCGGAATACGTTGAAATGTTCTACAATAGGCTGTGGGGCGGAAAACTTCCGGACTCCTTCAGGAGGGCGCTCGATCAGCAGAGGGAGGGGATAGTAGAGTGCAAGACCTCGCTGCCACACCTCCTCTCTGTACTTGGCGCGGCTGGCTGGAGGCTCGACTCGATTGAGGCGTTCGACAAGCGCATCAATTCAAATGGAGGTTACGCCGTGCTTGTGCTCGGGCATGGAAATGGAAATTATCGCCGATCATCGCTCACCGAAACCAACATAACTGTCATGCGCAGGGAGCTTGGATGAGCGTCGCTGTACGAGCAGTCTCTTCAGGATGCGGTCGTTCTTCCCCACTTCTTTCTCGAAGTCTAGGCCATAGTGCCTGTATATCTCGCGGATTGGCGCATTGCCGACCATCTTGCCCTTGATCCCGAGCCTCTTGTAAATGGAATGCGCCACCTGCATCGACTTAGCCTCTATTTCCATGAACGGTGGTATTCCAGGCCACTTGTCTATCGTTATATACGCGCTACCTAGCACATATGCCTTCCTGCTGTTTTCGAAGTATATGAGGGATTTCTGACCGACGAGCCTGCCGACTATCCTCACTGCACCCTCGAAGTTGTCCGTGCTTATCTCGCGCTCGACCATGGGCGCCATCCTGTCATCGCCGTTCAGCTCCTTGAGCGTTATCGTTGTCTTTTTGCCATCACTGCGCACCCTTCCCCAGGAATGGCTGCCGCCTATGTCCCCGCTAAGCAGGAACTCCACCCTTCTAAAACTATGGCTGCCGACGTATCTGGCCCCAACCGCGCGCAGCCCCCTCTCCGCTTCCCTCTGGTCTATGTCAAGTATCTCTATCTCGTACTCTTTTCCCATGCAACCATAATTTATTTGTTGCTGAAGCATTATTAAACTGTTGACACGGTGGTTTGGTGGATCTCGACGACGCGATGAACGACATCGACGAACTTGAGGAGAGGGACAGTGCGGGAACCGCCACGCAGGACGAGGGCAAGCCGATAGAGGACATCGGAGGTGAGGGGAAAGAACTAATCGGCACGGTCGAAAAGTACTTCAGCAGGATAGGCGTAGCTGCTGTAAGGCTGACAGGGCACTTGAGGGTTGGAGACACAATAGAAATAAGCGGAGAGGAAGTGAAGCTAAGGGAGGTTGTATCAAGCATGCAGATAAACAGAAAAGATGTCGATGAAGCGTTTGCAGGGGACGATGTCGGTGTAAAATTGGCGAATCCCGTGCCAGAAGACAGCAGGGTCTACAGGCTCCCTAACGTGCAAGAAGACTTATGATACCCCACCATGTCGCGTTTTGCCCTTTAGCGCGACAGTGTGTGCAATCCAAGATGTGGGCCGACCTGTGCTTCAACCTTATGCTGTGTATGTTTTCCTGGGGCGCTGCCTATCACTCCATCCCTTTCGTTCACTACGTCTACTAGTTCCTCCATTTTCTCACTTATGGTTTTCCCACGGCTACCTCAACCCCTGTGTTGAGTTTACCGTCCACTCTCTTGAAGAACGTCCCAACCCATATGACCATCTTCTCCATAAAGACCACTTATCTTGGCTATTGCCGAACCGCATCATTCAACGATTTCATGTGATTCTGATTGTAATGCGTGCGATCTATCGTTGATATAGCCGAATACAAATCCATCTTGTAGCTTTGGGTCCACGTCTATCTCGGTTAATGAGCAATTGTCAATACATAGCTTGAATATAGAGTCATGTAGCGACATTCCCATGGCGTCCCCGATAAGCAGCTTGAGGAATGTGCCATGTGATACCACGAGGATGGTGTCATTAACGCTTCGTTCCTTGAGTCCCCTGAAGAATTTTCTTGCACGTTCGCGCACCTCTATTAGATTCTCCCCTCCAGGTGCCTTACGAGCCTCGAACTCGCCAAGCCCCTCCCAATCAACCAGGTCATGCCGCTTGCCTACAAAACCACCATTATCTTTCTTACGTATCAGCGGTGTGTACTCAACCGGCATGTGGATGACATCGGCTATTCTTCTGGTGGTCCGTATGCACCAAGATGCATCACTGGAGATTATCAATCGCACATTCTCTTTTTCCAGGCGCTTGATCAGCGCCTCTATCTGGCTGTAGCCGTGTTTCGTGATAGTCCCATGGCCTTGGCCCTGCAGGATGCCACTCAGATTCTCCTCTGTCTGACCGTGTCTTGTTATTAGGACCCTCATAATGTCAGACCTATAATTCATTTCCATATGCATAATAAACTGCATATATCATGAAATACTTGCTCTGCAGGCTTGTTATTTTTTGTATGAAAAGTGCGCTGCCGCATGGCTGAACCTGCTGCCTGTCTTCCTCACTATGTAGCTGCGGAGTGTCCCTGGTTCCTTACCGTTGCCGTCCTTCGCCTTGACTATGAAGCCATGGCTGCCCTCTGTGACGTACACCTCTTCCACTTCCTTGAAGGCCATCAGCTCCCTCGCCGTTGCGCAGGCGTTCGAACCCTCCCTCGGTTCCAGCATGTAGAACCTGCAGGAGCTGCTGTCCCAATCTATCCCTAATTCTGTTCGCTTCTTTTTCTCTTCCATCCAACCCCCTCAACGTTTCAGATGCATTGCGCCGCAGCGATGCAGTCATCGCATGCCGGCTTCCCCCTCTGCATGGGCTTTGTCTCGCCGCATAAGGGGCACTCCCTCCTTATGTAGAGCTGCGCGGCATACTTCCGCTCGTATGCGCGCACCTCCTCAGCTGTGTTCAGCATGTTGTTGCACGCGAGCTGCCAATCCCTCACTTCGCACCGCCTAGCGGTCCGCCTGCGGCTACCTTCCATAGGAACCCCTGATATCAGAATCAGCGAAAGGGGCTGGCGTGGCAGTAGGTAAAATGAGTCTCAAAATGGGTGGGAGTAAGAAGGTGGGTACTAGGACCTGTACCTTGATACTAGAGACGAGATCACCCAAAGCCACGTTGCCAACCCGATAACTATTATGTAGATCATTTTATATAATGATTCTTGCATAAAATCCACGGAGATTGCAATTAAATATATAAATGCCTGGCAATTATACTGTATTTGAAACATAAAAACTCATAAAGTTGTATAAATTTAGATAAGCTTTTATATCTTCCATTATACAATTTATATATGGTTGGGAAGAGAGGCAGGTTCAGAAGGAGCTACCCAGAACCCGTGAAGAGAAGGTTCAGGGCGATGCAGGACGATCTGCCTTACAAAGTGACGCTGGTAGAGATATCCAATCACTTCTATGTCTACAAGCTGGTCAGCGAACTGAACGAGTCTACAGGAAGGTACCGCCTAAGGAGAGGGCAGTGCATAGGCAAGATCACGGATGATGGCATATACGTGCCCTCAAAGATAAGAAGCGAGCTTGACATAGAGACCGCGAAGGCGGTAATCCTTGCCAACGGCGGCAAGGTGGTGATGCCAACAGAAAAGCAGCAGACGTTCGATTATGCGGGCATACAGCTCACCGAGCAGGAGGAGAAGATCCTGACATGCCTGAGCATGAACGCCAGGCTGACAGCACCCCAGATAGGCAGGATCGTGGGCATGCCCGCCGAGCACGTGACAAGCAGGATAAAATCGTTGGAGAACCAGCTCGGCATAAAATACGTCGCGGACATAGATTTAGGCCCGCTAGGGTACTCGCAGTTCTTAATACTGGTCAAGTTTCAGGGCGAGAGGCCAAACCCCAAGCTGTTGAAAGAGGAACTGGAAAAAGAACCGCACGTGCTGTTCGCTGCGTTCACATCGGGAAGTTACGATCTAATGATACTTATTATTTCTATGAGTGGAATGGATGCAAGTATAGCGACATTCCACCTAAATAGACTTACCTCCCTACGCAGACTTACATCAAAATGGTTCACTTCTACGTTTCTCGTAACATATGGAGTTATACCATTGAGGCGTGAAAATTTTGATTTATTGGTGAAAGATATTTGGCATAGGTCAAAAGACCACAATAGACCCGAAAGTGATCAATTAACTAAGAATGACTTTCTATTTTTGAAAGCCTTTAATGATAATCCAGTAGAAGCAGTAATAAACATAGAAACTACTGTTGGTCTATCAAAAGGCAGTGGAAGATACATTTTAGAAAGGTTAGAAAAACGCGGTATAATAAACAGTGTAACAATGACTGCAGAAAGTTTGAGCTTAAAGTATAATGCTAGTATACTCATCAGTATAGTTAATGAAGAACTTTTTTCTGCCACAAGATCTTCTTTGCTTGAATACATTGTTGCTAAGCATCCAAACCACATAACTAACACTTTTTCGTTGGTGGGAGATATTAGTACTCCAAGAGGGACAATGATTCTTCTGCCAATAATACAAAATGGAGAACTAGAAGCGACGATAGAAAAACTTAATGAAAATGTAAATGGTATAGAAATAGCAACAATGATCTTATCTCAAATCTTTATTGGTAAGGAATTACATCGCAGATTTGATAATGCTTATGCAAAACAAGTCGAGAGGCTTGCAGTATTTTTCAAAAGAAAAGAGTATTTAGATGTATTAAACAACAAACAAGACTACTTATTATACAGAGCAGAAGAAAAAGAATAGAGGATAAATTCAGCCACCTCCACCGTCTTCGTCGTCTCCGTCTCCTCCCACACAGTCACCTTGATTTATGTCTTAATATATCTTAAACTATAAAAAGGTTTTCTTTGGACGCTGAAAATGACGAATTCTTTGCTAGTTACAGAAAGTTGATCAAGATGATAGAAAGCTCAAATAATGCTAATACCCCCATACCCCAAACAAATACATTTCTATAAGCTCTTTTATTAGTATGACCTAACAAGAAGTAAACATTTAACATTGCAATCAGGATTAGTGGTAATAAAACAACGTATTTGATATCTAAAATATTAAACAAAACATAAATCAGTAATAGAACCACGGAAGCAAGATATGAATATAAAACAAAGTACACTGCCTTTTTATGGCCCAGTGTATTCGGAATTGTTTTAACAGAGTAATATTTATCACCGTCCATATCTTCAAAATCTTTTAATACTGCATTGCCGGTCCCAAATACTACAAGAAGTAGTATTATCGCTATGGGAGGTGGACTTGCAACATCCAATGCCCATCCCGATAGCGGAAATATTATCGCATATAGGAGATTTACTGTTAACATTGTACCTATGAAATGCCTTTTGAAATAAGTACGAGGATGGGAGTACATTATTGCTAATAGTACTCCAATAATTGTAAAAATTAAGAAAATAGTGTTTATAAGCGCAGCAAAAACTAGAGATAAGATGATGAAAACATAAGATATATATGCAACTTGTTTATCATTAAGAAACATTGAAGGCAATGGCCTATAAGGTTTGTTTATGCTATCTATAGCTTTATCGTATATCGCATTATATGAATTATATCCAATAAACAAGAAGAATATGCTTAATATTCCAAATAGCAAACTAAAGTTTAATATTAAGTTTGATGAGAACGTGGCACCAACTAAGAATGCAAGTAAAACAGGTGGAAAATAGTCCAGAACGAATAAATAGAAATATGCCTTTAATGTTTTCTTTAAATTATTACGTAATGTCATAAAACCTACTGCGGGCGGTATTCCATGAACAGTTATGGTAGTTGGTTCTGATATGCAAGGTAGTTGCTTTTCAGGTAATCTTTTTTACCAATGATAAACACACATTCATCGTCACCTGCAGCTACACATTTTTCTTCTATAACATCCATATCTTCTTTGAATGCGACCGATGCGCCACCAGCTATAAATCCTCTCATAACGTGATCACATTGGGTTTTGACTTTACCTTTTAATGAGGATGCAATAATCGAGTTACTAAAAGATATGACACCTCTGCGTCCAGCCTCATCAACATCTTTCCATGCTAACATGCCCCATCCACTTAAGTTAATGATATCTGCAAACCACTTAGTATAATCCTTGAATGCGAACCCATATTCTTTTCCTATAGTTATACCAAATTTTTCTTTCGTTGATGTTTTAGCTGCATTATAGAGGCTCTTTATTGTTTCGTTATTCCCTGCATTACTTTCCGTATATGTTGCGATGAAATCCGATGGAATAAACAATACGTTTTCATTGAACATCTTTATTTGTCCATCAGAAAATGTAAGTTGTCGAGAAAACATTAATTTCTCGATTATATTCATACAACCATCTACTTGTACACCTGTTCAGCAGGTTGCACGACTATGCCCTCTTCTGTTATGTCGAAGTTGTGGATGTAGGGGCTCTGCTTGGTGTCCCTCATCTTTATGACCGAAAGCGTGCGGATGTGCTTCGCCCCTATCAGGTTGTTGTACAATGCGACTATGCCGTCGCATGCAAAGTCGCTGACCCCGTCGCTGGCTATCTGCCCTCCCTCCTCGTTGGAGTTGCCGTACGAGACGATGAGGTTAGTGGCCCCTATGCCCCTTAGCATCTCTATCGCGAGGTAGACGAACCTCTTCTGGGGATCGCTCTCGTACGCAACCTTCCCACCAAGGTCAACGGCCTGCTGCGCGTTAGATGCGGTGCCCTCTATCGATGAGGCGACCACGCCCGCATATCCTATCGGTATGCTGAACAAGTCCAGGTTTGTTATGAATGTGGTTATGCTGTCGAACACTATCCTCTGGGCGTTCATTTCCTTCCTCAGCTGCTTCAGGTCCTCGAACAGGTTGAATTTCCTGCTCTCAAGAGGAACCGCCATGAACTTTATCTTCCCTTCTTGTTCGTACTTCGCGATAGGCAGACCCAGCTGCTCCGCCTGCTCCTTCAGGAGCGACAGGCCGAGCCCGTGGCCCGAGTCGATCACCACGTAAATGCCGTTCTCACCTTTGGCCGCGCCCTCGCACAAAAAGTGCAGGGCGAAAATAGTCTTGCCCGTGCCGGGCGACCCTGTCACCAGGGCCGTGGATCCTTTAGGGAAACCACCCTCTATGAGTGAGTCAAAGCCTTTCACACCTGTCGTTACTCTTTCCATAAGACCAACCCGGGTTATGGTGTCGCCTGTTTGGCAGCTCTTTTCTGCCCGTTTGCTACACTCTCTAGAAACGCTTTTAAGTCTGTTGCACAGGCGTAGTTACTAGACGCTATACCTGAGTAGCTGCAGATTACGTCGAAAATCCCGGTTACTGTCTCGGTCCTATTCGCCCAACCCATGCCCCCACTGATACTACCTGTGGATAATGTGATATTTATATCTTGCGCAAAGTGTGTAAGAGTTTAAGATTCTCACGGGATTTTGTCGACGGAAAATATGGCTTGTCATCGGAAGCACATGATTACGCCGTTCGACGACAGGTTTTTGCACTAAGGCAGTGTGAGAATTTTCCTGTCGTCTAGGCGTGAAAATATTAAACTGTTACAATTTGCAGGATAGGTTTAAATATGATCACTTCAATTATCACCTTCGGTAAATCACATGACAGAGAGAGAATTGAAGAACCGCAATGAGAGCGATGCGGCCAGGTTCCTGACTGAAAAGAACGTACCTTTCGAGGAGATCCACTCAAAGTATTCGGAGCTTGAGCCCGCAGATATAGCGAAGATGCACGGCATGAGCATATCGCAGATGCTCAAGTGCGTCGCAGGGAGAGACAACCTTGGCAACCTGCACGTCGTGATGGTGCCGGAGACCACGAACATGAAGTTCAGGAACGTCAGCAAAGAAGCGAACACCAAGGTGCACCCATTGACCACAGACGAGCTGAAAAAGTATGGCGCCACCTTGGGAGTAATCTCACCGACCATGTTCGCTTCCATAGAGGGAGTTACATTCTACATCGACACGTCGCTGCTTGAAGACGGCCATGTCGGCATGAGCTCCGGTGACCCGAAAACCGGTATAGTGGTGAACGCGCGCGACCTCGCGAGGGCGCTGAAGGCAAAACCGTGCAACATGGCTAGGAAGAACGGCATCCAGCGACGCAATGAATGAATCGCTGCAGAGGCCGTGCGGGCGGTTGCCCGGAAAAAGATAGCGGAGACGACTTAATGTCTATGTTCCAAGAATCAGCCAGTTAACACGTCAGATGCGCAAAAGGCTGCACAAATGTGCAAACTGGTTTGCCGAACCCGACACCAAAAGAAAGAAGTCAATTGGAGCAGGCAGATCCTGCTCCCTAATCACTTGGCCTTTATCTCCTGTTCCTTGCCGGTACTGAAATCCTTCCACCCTTGGTCCTGTAATAGTAGTAGGCCAGCAGCCCTGCCACCGCAGCTAGCACCGCTACAAGCACGACGGTTATGTAGCCGTTGCTGGATGCTGGAGGTGTGGTCGAGCTAGGCGGTGTGGTTGGAACCGTAGTTGGTAGCGTCGTAGGCGCAGTGACGTTGGTTGCGTTCTGCGTAGCATTTACAGTCGTGGTAACAGGTGTCGTTGTGGTTATGGTGGTCGGCACGGTGGTTGACACTGTAGTGACGGCGGGTATCGGCGCGCTGGCTCCGCCTCCAGCGGTGGCCGGCGGCGGCG
>CAYMJD010000006.1:0-21348 GCA_964390895.1 Microcaldota archaeon | reverse complement strand
CTTTAACAAAAGACAGGGATACGATAATAAAGAAGAGGCGCATGGCAGAGTCTGACCTCTTCGGCAAGGACTAACGGCTGGGCTGGGGCATGTTCGCTTTACCAGTTCGCATGCAAATATATGGACTCCGCGGGATTTTCAAAGCTTTTGGTGGACTTTTTTCAAAAGTTTATTTGAACCCGCAACCCCCTGCATGCCATGCAGGTGCGCTACCGTTACGCTAGGAGCCCATGTTTAAGAATCAGCGCCAATGTTTTAATGCGTTTGGTTATGCGGGGCTTATGAAGATTATGTTGCCCCCTCTCAGCAATATGGAGCCCAGTTTCGCCTTCAGTTCACTGCCGTCGAGCTCTTCTGCCTCTTCAAGCACTACGTTCATGTGCGCATCGAAGGCGGACATTCGTCCGCGTATCGCCATATTGTTCTTAAGCCTTATGAAAACCTTCTGGCCTATGACCTTGTTTAGAAGGTCGAACGGTCTCTCTTGCGTCATCCCAACACCAATATTAAAACTAAGTTATTATCGATGGATAAGAATAAAAAGGTTGCTTACTTGCTTTTTATCTCTTTCAGGCTTTCCTTCTTCACGTAAAGCTTGACTGTGCCTGTGCCTATGCTTATCTGCTTGCCTATCAGTATGTTCTCCGCGACTCCTTTGAGCGGATCGGTCTCCCCGAAAACGCACGCGTTTGTAAGGTGCTTTACTGTCTCCTCGTATGCCGCCCTCGCGAACACTGATGCCTTGCTGCCGACCACCCCGTGCCTTCCGACCCCCTTTATCACTCCCTGCTGGGTCATTGCATCGGCGACCAACCCCAGGTGCCTGTTGCTGACCGTTATGCCGTTAAGCTTGATTGTGTCGCTGAGCTCGTGCAGTATCAGGTTGCGTGCTGCCTCTATGCCGAACACCTTCGCAACCTCGAATGGGCTGTTGCTGTATATCCTTGATTTGTCGACTCCCTCTATTTCGAGGAGCCCCTCTATGTTGGTCCCTATCGCGATCAGGTAAAAGGTATTGTCGTTGGTTTGCTTTATAGACACTCTACTGAGGCCGCGTACCCCCGACACTGTGGCGTTCCTTATCTGCACGAACCTTATTCTTGCGTCCTTTATACTCTTCTCTACCCCTTTCGGGTTTAGGAGCTTCACTGTCACGGTCTTGCCCTCCGAGTCTACCTTGAGATTCTCCATCTTGCTGAGCCTGTTCACCGTGGCCTTCTCCGTTACCTCGTACATGGAGAGCTTTTCAGGGTCCAGCTCCAGCGCCATCGATGAACTCTTGAAGTTCTCGTTGAAATCGCTTATCAGGTCCTTGACCTTCACCTCTTCCAGCCTCTTCTTGACCTTCATCACTTCCTCGAGCTTCTTCTGGAATGGCTTCTCCAGCCATATCTCTATAATCGGCATCTTCGGGCTCTTCCTTGCGTCGACGAGCTCCTTTATCCGCGGGAGCCCTGTGTTGGTTATCCTCGATGCTACCCCTGCCGAGTGGAATGTCCTAAGAACCATCTGTGTGCCAGGCTCCCCTATCGACTGCGCGGCTATCGTGCCGACTGCCTCCCCGTAAACGACCTTAAAGCTTCCTTTTTCGCTGGGTTTTTCCAAATCAATCATTCCTCTTCTTCACAAGAACCTCTTTCATCGGGTCTATGCCGTCTCCCCCATAAAGCGTCTGTATCACAGAGCCGCTCGCGTCCCTTACCGAGAGGTCCTTTTCCACATAGAAGTCCTGCAGCGCATTGATGAGCCTCCTTTGGAGGTATCCGCTGTCTGCTGTTATCAGCGGCTTGCCTATGCCCGAGTCCCTCGCGCCCATCGCGTGCATGTAATAGTCTATCGGGCTCAGCCCGTTCAGGAAGTTGGATTTGACGAATCCCTTTGCTTCTGGGCTCTTGTCGTTGTTGTGGAAGTATGGCAACACCCTCTTTGGATATCCGCGCGACGGCCTGCCTCCCCTTACGGCCTGCTGCCCCAGAAACATGCTGGTCTGGACGAGGTTCAGCATAGAACCCCTTGACTTTATCGCAACCATGAGCATCGCGTTGTTTTCTGGGCTCAGGTACGTCCTGAGCGCCTTCGATATTATCTCTCGCGATATGTCCAGCGTGGCGAACGTCTCCACCTCGTATGTCTGCCGCCTTGTGTATCCGGGAAGGGGGTCGAGCTTCTTCTCCTTGTATTTGGTGAGCAGCTCCGCGGCCCTGCCTTCTGCCTCGTTTATGACCTTGTCGCGTTCCTTGGTCAGCATCTCCGGGGCGTAATAGTCCTTCAGGCTTATGGTTATGCCCGCTATGTAGACCGCGCGCACGGCCAGCTTGGTCACGTTATCGAGGAACTTCCTCGCCTCCTCTTTCCCGTACTTGCCGAACATCTCTAATATGAGGGTTCCGTCGCCGTCGATCATACCGCTGCCTATGTAGCCCTCCTTCAGCTCTCCGCGTTTTATGATTACCTTGTTGGGGCCGTGCTTCGCCTCTATGTTCAGGCTGTCTGGAAGAAGCATGGAGAATATCGACCTTCCGGAATACATCCCGTTCCTCAGCTGCTTCGGCAGTTCGTATATGCCGACGCTGGCGAGCATCCTCGCTGCCTCGTCCTTTGGGAACTCGGCGTCTTCCTTGGTCAGCATGTATATCCCGGAGATTATGTCTTCCTCTGCGAACATGAGCGGGAGGCCGTCCCTTGCAGAGAGTATGAGCCCTTCTGCAGTCATGAGATGCCTCGCCTCAGCCTGGGCCTCCAGACTCTGCGGCACGTGCATGTTCATCTCGTCCCCATCGAAGTCTGCGTTGTATGGTATGGTCACGTTGAGGTGCATGCGGAAGGTGTTCCCTGGCAGCACTTTGACATAATGCGCTATTATCGAGGCCCTATGGAGCGTCGGCTGCCTGTTGAATAGCACTATGTCGCCATCTATAAGTTGGCGCTCGAGTATGTCCCCCGGCTGGAGCACCGCTACGAGCTCATCCCTGTTAACCTCTGTGGTGACCCTTTTCCTCACGTTGTTTTTAGTTATGTGGTTCAGCACAAGCGGATAGCTCGTGTTCTGGAGGTACTTCTTGGCGTATTCGATGTTCCACTTTGTAACATAGACAGGAACAGTAAGGTTCTCCGCTACCTTCTGCGGCACCCCGACCTCGTTCAGGCTTATGTTGTTGTCTGGAGTTATGACCGTCCTTGCCGAGAAATTTACTCGCTTGCCGCTGAGGTTGTACCTGAACCTGCCCTCCTTGCCCTTCAGCCTCTGGGCGAGCGTCCTCAACGGGCGCGTGTTGCGCTGCCTTGCCACAGGCACTCCCGGAGTCTCGTTGTTGAAGTATATCGTGACCTGATACTGGAGCAGCTCCCACAGGTCGTCTATTATTATCTGCGGGGCTCCCGCATCTATGTCCTGCTCGAGCCTCTGGTTGGTCCTTATGACGTCGAGCAGCTTGTGCGTCAGGTCGTCCTCGCTCCTTTCGCCTGATTCCAGGGTTATTGAGGGGCGTATGTTGACGGGAGCAACAAGCAGGTCAGTTATTATGAACCATTCCGGTCTTGTCACGCTGCCGTCGATTCCCAGCAATGCAAGGTCCTCGTCGCTTATCTTGGATAGCCAGTCGCGTATGTCGTCGGGCTTCAGCTTGCTGCCCTCGACATAGAAGCTTGTCGGCCTCTCGAACTTTATCTTTCTCTGCTCTGCCTCGCAGTAGGGGCACTTCTTGACTCCCTTGAGCTT
Organism: Microcaldota archaeon; assembly: GCA_964390895.1. Classification (GTDB taxonomy): domain Archaea; phylum Micrarchaeota; class Micrarchaeia; order Micrarchaeales; family Micrarchaeaceae; genus A-MIC-10. Next base: position 17,630 of record CAYMJD010000006.1, on the reverse strand, counting down.
CTTTATCAGTGCTGTGCTCTTGTCGTGCTGCGCCGGGGAGAGCTTCCCGATGTCTTCGTTGCTGCGAATGAAGTCCTCTATCTCAGGCTTCATCGAGTCTATCTGCTTCTGGTTGAGAAGTATCCTATGGCAGCTGTCGCATGTTGCGTCAAGCAGCAGGTAAATTGTCTTGGCGAATTCTGGATGCACGACCGGCCTTACCAGCTCTATGTGGCCGAAGTGGCCAGGGCAGGTCTTTATCTTGCCGCCGCAGGTCTTGCACTTTAGCCCAGGGTCTATGACGCCGAGCCTCTGGTCCAGGAGCGCCCCGTCTATCGGGTAACCTTCGTCGTTGCACGTGTCTGCTACGACTATCTTGGCCACGCTCATTTTCCTTATTATCATTGGGGATATGGCCGTGAACCTTATGTTTTCGATCATTTCAGCTTGCATACATAGCACCTACTCCGGCTTCAACTTTATCCGCGGGAAGATGTGCATCGATTTTATCTCATCGAGCAGCACCTTGAACCCGTAGCTTATCTCGACTTCCTTCAACGCATTGCCGCCGCACGTCAAGCATACGGGCCTGTTCCTTATGTTGTCATAGTAGCCGACGTCGCCGCACTCGGAGCAGATCCATATTATGGTCTTGTCGCTCTGGTCTAGCATTCGCTCCTTAAGCAATAGGCTTGCGCCGTGCGCTATCAGGGCATCCCTCTCCATTTCGCTGAACTTCAGCCCCCCCTTCCTGGGCTTGCCCTCTGTCGGCTGGTGCGTCAGTATCTGCATCGGTCCCCTGGCCCTGACCTGCAGCTTCGAGCTGACCATCTGCGTCAGCTTGTTGTAGTATATGACTCCGGAGAATATCATCGCGGAAAAGCGTTTTCCTGTACGCCCGTCGTAAAGCCACTCGTCGCCGAACCTCTCGAAGCCCTTTTCCTCCAAAGCATGGCCGTACTTGTCTATTAGTTCAACACCCCTTGTTGAGAACGGGGTGCCGTCTGCGGTCTCCCCCTGCAAAGAAGACGCCTTCCCTATGAACATCTCCAACATGTGGCCGAGCGTCATCCTTCCCGGAAGGCTGTGCGGATTAAGCAGCAAATCCGGTATGATGCCGGAGCTCGTGAACGGGAGGTCTTCTTGTCGCATCACTATGCCCACTACCCCCTTCTGTGCCTGCCTGCTTGCGAACTTGTCGCCGTTTTCAGGGATCTTGATGCTCCTTACCTTTACCTTCACTATGCGGGTGGCGCCGGTCGTCTCGCTTATCGCGACGTTGTCTACAGTACCTTCTTCCCCTGACCTCAATGAAACGGAATTGTCGCGCGTCTTCTCCTCTGTTATGCCGAAGGTTGTCTGCTCTTCCAGGAACCTTGGGGGGGAGACCTTGCCTATGAGCACGCTGCCCTCCCCTATCTCTGTTTCAGGCTCTATTATTCCGTCCTCGTTCAGCTTTGAATATGCATGCTCTCCCTTGTAGCCGTCGGCGGTAGGCTGCGGTATCCTGAAATGGTCCTGCTGCCCTCCGGGATACCTGCGCTCCTCGTCTGAATATGACCTATAGAAAACGCTCCTCCCCAGCCCCCTGTCTATCGAGGCTTTGTTGAGCACCACTGCGTCCTTCATGTTGTATCCATAATATGTCGTCAATGCGACGATGAAGTTCTGACCGCTCGCGTGCCTCTGCAGCTTCAGCTGCCTGTATGCGAGGCTGTTGACGATCGGCAACTGCGGGTAAAACAGCACATACGCCCTGGCATCATACCTGTTCCTGAAGTTTAGCGCGTAAAGACCCTGACTCTGCTTTATGAAGTTCGCCATGAGTGAGTGCTTGCCTATGCTGTTGTACTCCGGAAAAACGGTGGAGTTGAATATTATGCTAAGGTTGGAAGCTGGATCAACTTCAAGATGTGTCGTCTTCTCGTCTATCGCGTCCTCGCTTATGGCTGCATTGATGTTCTCCTCTTCCTCTGCATCGAGGTACTCTATTATGCCGCGCCTGACCAGATAGTTGAAGTCTATCTCCTTGCTCGCGAGCTTTGCCTTCATCTCTTCGGTCAGCTTACTGACCCCATTCTCGACAATTATGTATGGCTTCCTCACCCTTCCCTTGTCTGTGAATATCTGGACCTCGTTAGGCTTCCTTGAGTGGACGACGTTTATTTCTCCGGATATGAGCCCCTGGCGCCTGTTCCTCCTTACCTCCTCGGCGAACTTGAAGCCGTCGCTCACGCTGCCTATCGGCCTTCCGTTCAGGTAAACGTAGCATCTGCCTTTCATGTCATCACTTTCCATCCCTTGCGATGGCCTCCTCGAGTTTCTCCCTTATAGAGGATTCCTCTGCGCCTACAGTCACCTTCGCCATCAGCGCGAGGTAGCGCGTCAGCCCTATCTCCGGGCCTTCGGGCGTCTCAGAGGGGCATATCTTGCCTATGTGGGTCCCGTGGACGTCCCTCGCCTTTAGGTGCGAATGCTTCTTTGCAAGCGGGGACTTTACCCTTCTGAGATGGGAAAGGGTGCTGAATAAATTGGTCCTGTCGAGCACCTGCGATACTCCAGTCTGGCCGGTCGGCCAGGAGCCCGTGCCCATCGAATAAAGTATCTTCTCCGTGAGCGTATCTGGGTTTATGTTCGTCCTGACGGTAAGCTTCCTCCCCCTCGCTATCGTCCTTTCGACATGGTATTTGACGTCGCGTATGAAGAACTTGAACGCGCTGCTGAACAGCACCTCCATTAAATCTCCGGCAAGGTTTATGCGCTTGTTCGCATAGCTGTCCTTGTCATCCTTCTTGAGATAGCCGTATGCGACAAGCGACGCCCTCTCCGCCATCTTTATTAGGTACTTGGCTTTTTCCTCTCGGGCATCCGGAGTGGTCCCTATGTGCGGCAATATGTAAGTGTCAAGCTGGAACTCAGCGCGCTTGTCTTGGTAGACCTTTGCCTGGTTCGGTGCAGACATCCTTCCGAGTTCGCCTATTGCATCCCCTATGCTGAACTCCCTGGCCTTGCTGGTGCTTATGTTTAGCAGCATGTCGTTCCTTGCGTCCCTATTTGATATGTGCTCCAGAAGCTTGTCTCCCTTTATGCCGAGCGCGGTAAGCACGAGTATGAGGTCGAGCCCTTTTGAGATTGTCGGGAACATTACAGAGTATGAGCCGTATTCGTCGCGCGTTATGCTGCAGCGCCCCCTGAAGCTGAACGGCGTTGTAGAAAAGACCTTGCTTACCACGTCGCCTCCGCTTTCCCGTGTGCATATTATTTTATTGGGGGCGAGGTCCTCAAGGCCCACCAGAACCCTCTCTGTCCCTTTTATTATGAAGTAGCCACCGGGATCGTCGGGATCTTCTCCCTCGTTGAGCAGTTGATCATAAGTCATGTTCTTTGTGTAGCAGAGGTCGCTCTTCACCATAACGGGCACATCCCCCACATAGACTTCGCCAGTGCTTATCGTCTTTTCTACCCCGCTTATTATAGGGGTATAAGTAAGGTACATGGGTGCAGCATATGTCAGGTTCCTCATCAGCGCCTCATGCGGGAGGAAGTTCCTTGTAGAGCTGTCTGACTCTATTATCTTAGGCTGCTCGAGCCTTATGCTGTTGAGCTTTATCGCAAAGTCTGATATCTCCGGCTCTATCTTGTTCTGGCTCTCCACGATCCTGTTTATGCCTGTGTGTATGAACCTGTTGTAGCTCTCTATCTGCTGCTGGACCATCGAAATAGAAGACAGATAAGATTCCAATACCTCGTGCTTGCCCATTGTATCACTTTTTGCCGGAAGCGCCTCAGCCCTTCACGACATACCTGTAGCATATGTAGTCTGTGCCGTCGTTCCTGTGTATCCTAATAAGTTGCCCCTGGTGCGCCTTGAGCTTCATAGCTTGCGGATCGCTTTCCAGTATCCCCGGGAACTTGTCTATGCTGACGTTGAATTTCTTCGCCACCGCCTTTGCATCGCTATCGCTAAGTAGCTCATGTTTGGGTATGAGATTGTATTCTGAGACCAAGGGTTCACCGAAACAAAGGAGGGGTTATAGGTTATAGATATTTAAAGGAAAAGAAATAAATATCTTGCGCCAAGAACTGGGACCCATACCTGCAACCTTGCCTCACCTGTAATTCAGCGTCATTCGGGTGCCTGGCATTATCCCTTCATTCTTTGCAAAGCCCGCCTTCGCCTCTATGACATAATCTGACATGTTGTGCGGGACATATATTGCGCATGAACTTTCGTTGTGACAGGGCTGCGCATCGGCCCGAACATCCGCGACGCTCAGCTCGTTCTGGCTAGAGCTGTTCAGCCATATAATGTCGAGGTTGTAATAGGTATTGTACATCCAGAACGCATTTATCCCCTTGTTCGGGAATATGAACAGCATGAATGTCGAGTTGTTGACTGTCTTGTTCATGAGCCCTGCTTCTCTCTGCTGCAATGTCACGGCCACATATGTGAACTTGAAGGTTGAATCATTAACAGTGAACGATTGGGGGATTGTAGGACTTCCTGAAAGAAACAGATAAAGCGTAATCGCAGCGGCAAACCCTGCAACTGCCACAAGCGCGCCAGGGGCCCTGCTGCCTTTGGTTAGATACATAGCTCTCACTTTTTGGCAGTAGAATTTGATGTCTCCAATGAATAAACGTGAGCCAGGAACGGAAGTCCGGACCCCCATGGGCCGTAATAGGTGAGGTTCTTCTGGAGTATGTCGGCCCTCAGCTCCCTTGTTGTGGTGTAGTTGTATCCCAATGCATAGAAGCTGATCTGCTCTGTTATGCTGACGTCTGTTGTGACGTTCGATGTTACCACATAATAGGTGCAGTCGCTCAGGTTTATGGCCAGGTTTGCATGCCTGGTGTTTACTGCGCTGTCGGTGCTGTTGCCAATGAATGCCGCAAGGTAATTCCTGTAGTTTTCCGGATTCCTGTTTTTCAGCCTTGTGAGAAGGGAGAGGTCTGCAATCACGAATGTAGAGACCTTTGCATCCGACCTTATGCTGACGTTCACTGTCGCGTTCTGCCCGCTGGGACAGATGCTTTGGATCATGTAATAGGGGAGCATAGAGCTGTTTGTGGATATATTATAAGTGTGGTGCCTTACAACTGGATACCTTCTCGTGACGTTGTAGTATGAGTATTCTGCATTGGCTGGGGTGCCGGAGGTGTAGAGGATCGGCACCGCAGCTGACAGGTTTCCGGAAACGTTTTCAGGTTGGATTAGCTCAAGCGAGGAATTGAAGGTTGTGCCATAAGGTAGGAAGTGGAGCAGTATGCGGTTTTGGCTGCCCAAAAGCGTGCCGTTCAGATGCATAAAAATGGTTACGCTGCCGTTTCGCGTCTTGTTCAGCATTGCGGCATTGATCCGCTTCCCGTTCGCATAGGAAAACCTTATGTTGCTCATATTGCTGTTTTCAAGCGCGTAATATTGGGGCGCGTTGAAGCTTATCGCGTACACGGCTGCGGTGCGGTTTATTGCGCCCTCAAGGTACATGTTGGCGTACGGCAGCTTTGCAAGGTTTATGTGCCCAAGGGGCCAGATGGGAACGACTACCAGGGCAATCGCGAAGACAAAGACTGCAAGGGTGCATGCATTGCCCCTGCTTTTCACGGTCTTTTTGATCCTGCCCACAAACTTCAACCTATTATATGAAAAGATGCTGGAAAGGGAGGCTGCGATGACCGCGCTTATTAGCAGATAATATCCGAGTACAGCGACATTTATAGCGAAGTTCGTGTAGACGTTGAATTTCATCGCATAGAAGAACACCGGAAGGAAAAGCGCAAGGATTGCATAGGCATTGTAGCGCCCGAAGAGGTTGAATGACACTATAGCGACAGACAAGGCTAGCACGGCGCCCACGTATGGAAATAGCGCCTTTGTAATCACGAAGTATGTTATTGATGAGGATATTATAAGCACGATTGATAGGGAGAGGAGATCCTTTATCAGCTTGCTGTAGATGGAGGCGAACAGCCCCAGGATTACGAACAGCGCAAAGGAGTACAGGATCATTGCCTGGTTGTCAAGTATCACGAAGTATGATGCGAAGGCGATTGCAGTGGAAACGTAAAGCGCTATTGACGCGTATTTCAAGAGTGAGGCTGTGCTGCGCTTCATCAAAATACCGATACGGTTTGGTGCAAGAATCCAAGGTTAAGATAGTAGTAAACATTTTTAAATTGTGCCACGTCATTATAAATGTAGAAGGGGTCTTTGATGAAAAGGAGGATATTGGTTCTGATTGTCTTAATGTCTTCTTTTATTTTCGCCTCGCAGATTTATAACACAGGGGCAGATGGTGCTGGAGCCGCAAAATTTCCCTGCGTTGCCAGAGACCCTTTGGCCGGCACTTGCGTTGGATTGGGGGTAGATTCGTTTTATACAAACTATGTGGGGAAAGCCGGGCTCGGCCAGTGGGTCAACTATTCTACTGATATAACAAACTTGCCCATGCCCCCCACCTCAGTAGTGCTTCAATACAACAATGAAACCGCACCTTCCCTGATAACCTGCCCTGTGGCGCCCGACCCGAAGAACGTTCAGCTTTTTTTCACTACAGACTACAGTGCATTCATTGGGGGCAACAGGTGCTTCGCAAGCCTATCTCCTTTAATAACAACAATAACATTTTCTACTGAAGCGTTTTGGTTTATGTTTTATCCGGCGCATGTCACAAAACCCAAGCTTAACATAATGGGTGGTGCCCGTGTGGATTTAACCAACATTGGGTATTCAGGGGAGGCGAACAGCCAAAAGGTGCCGAGCAAGCCATCAACTGCTACCGCCACACCAACAACCACAACAACGACAAGTACCACCAGCACCGTATCACAGACACCAACCTTGCCGGGACCAAATATTGGTGCGTGCGGAACAGGAGGACCGATAACAGGCAGCACTATAAACGGAGTGCAGATGCTCGATGCGATACTTGCGTATTTAGGTGTACCATGCTCAGCATACAATAACGATGAACAGTTCCTTGCGATATGGAACCAATTCGAGTCTCCCACCCTTTATTGCTCAAATGGATGCGCAAACTACAATCCTTTATCTACAACAAAACCAGCTCCGGGGTGCAGTACTCCGATAAATTATGCAAACGTCCAGGCATATGCCAACTATCAGGTCGGCGCGCAAGCAACAGTAGCAACACTAAAAAGCTACAGCCGCACCAACGGCTACCGCTATGCCAATATATTGCAGGGGCTTATGAATGGGGAGCCTTCTAGCTGGTATGCCACCTCAACAACAGAGGCAGAGTTTAAAACTTGGGGTACAAGCAACCAGAATTTCTTTAACGCGCTGCAAAGGGGCGGAAGCTCATATATGCAAAGGGAACTCAGCAAATCAGCTCCTTCTGCGATAACCTGCACCACCAGCATATCTGGGGGCTTGGGACCGGGAGGAACCCCGGGCCAAAACGTAGGCGAGGTAGGTACCACACTAACATATTATAACATATCAAGCGGTTATACCTCGAACTCCTACATTTTTGGTTACCAAAGCTCTGGATTGCAGCAAGGCTTATGGACATGGAACGCGAGATATGCGAACTTCAGCCGGGCAAATCTGAAAAATCTCGATCTTAAGCTCAATGACGGAAAAGGGCTCCATAACCTGCAGGTCGATAAGTTCGTTATAGGACCAAGCGCCCTGCCTCCTTTCTTCTCGGTAATACTCTGCACATATGCTTATGACTACAATGCAGAGGTCAAAGTGGATTACATAAAGAACGCGAACGTGCCGATAGTGAACAGCATAGAGGTAAACACGATCCTGTATTATGGCAGTAACGGTCCCGAAAGGTTAATAGGAGGCATAGAAGCGTACAATGACCCTTATAGCATAAGATACCAGATACCGAAAAACGTCATCTTCGGGCAGAACACCCCGATCGTTCCTTATGCCCTCTACCTCATATCGATGCCCGCTTCTTACAGCAACGTCAATACAGGGATAAACCACCTTAACGCCAGCTTTGATTTATATGGTCCGCACAACTACCTACAGGCGAATGCGTCCGTGGATCCGTTTCCGATCAACGCCTCTTCTTCCTTGTTGATAGGGATGACGCTTCCGAAGCAGACAGGAATCTATCTCACTGAAAGCAGGGACATTGGCATGGCACTCCTATCGAGCGCATATGACAAGAACGGTAGGTCGATCAGCATCAAGCCATTGAGCGAGTTTATAACCATATGGCCCATGTCCCAGCTCAATAACATAAAGAGCCTTATAGACAATCCGGCGCCGGTAGGAAACCTGATAGCGGTGAATGTCATAAACCCGTTGGCCATAACGGCGGCGCCAAGCGGGCAAATCTACATAACAAAAAGCTTTTCTGCAAAGGGCGGTTCGCTGCTTAATCCTGAGACATTCACCAAAACAGTGCTCTATTCTTTCAGCCTTATACCTTTCGGGGATATGAATCTTACGACAATGTCCCCGCTCACTGTCAAACCTGTAACAGAAACGAAAAGCGGGAGCGAAGCGCTGGATTCGCAGACGCATACGGACACTATTAATGCCGCCACAAAGGCTGCCCAGACGACCTGGATAAACGAATGGAAGACATACTGGAGGGACTCGCTGCAGGAGCAGTCCGGAAACCTCTACATGTCAAGGATAGTGCAGCTCTCCAACATCGTCACATATGGAGGAGTTAGGGGGTTCTGGGGGAGACTGACGGGCAATACTGGAGGCAGGGTCGATTCGAGTGGCCTGCCTTTCACCCCACAAGCAACAGCAACGGATTACAGTGGGGACGTTTTCCTTGCCGGAACCAACCCTCAAGAGGGGAACAGGCTTGCCGTAGTTATGCTTCCGGCGAACAACGTAAAGGCATATAGTGGGGAGACGTTTGCCAACCTCCCAGATGAGTTCAGAAGAAGCACTAACGACGAGATCGCGGCATCTCCGGGAGGACAGTACGTTTACATAGCGAATCCATACAGCGGCAACATACTGGTCATAGAGACAGACAACTGGGCCGTAGCTGGGTACATAGACCTGAAGTACAGCAACGGACCTGCAAACCTCGACATAATGAAATACTTAGGCAATGGCGGGCCGTTCCTTGATTGGAACGTGGCAGCAGCGCATTCCAAGCAAAATGCGGGCACCATGAATGATATAGAAACAACCCACCATCCGTTGGCGATAGAGCAGTCAGGTGGGGTGCTGTACGTGCTTGACCTCTGGAGTTTCAATACAGGGGATCCTGGAAACCCGCTCTGCGTGGGAGGCTTTACCGTCGGTGCTATTTCATGGGGAGGGGCGTGCATTTTTGAAGGAGGTAGCAGCGAGCCCTCGAGCATACTTATGGTCAGGGCATTCACGGGCAATGGCATAGAGGTGCAGATAGATCCAACCCACATCAACGACCTTTCTTCAAAGCCGCCGGAAACAGGAGCAATCGCTACACTGAATACAGGCACTGGCGGGGCGACGAACTATCCACCTTACGGCTGGCCTATATCCGCAACAATAGCGACATCAAGCTCTTCCTCGATAAGCTATTGCGCATACACGAACTCGCAGGCCCATGTGTCCGGCAGCTCTGGACGTGTATGCGATTACAATCCGACAGACTTCAACGGCAAAACCTTCCTTCCGATGAATGGCTATCTCCCGATAGGGCCCTACATTGGAGCGACACCGCAGGAAGTATTCTCCAACCCTCCGCAGTTCAGCATGGACTACAACAACACAGCATACCTCCTTGATACTAACTCGAGAGTTGACAGCCCGTTCCTCCTGACATTCAAGCTCGAGATAGACAATTACACCGCTACATCGAATGCAGCCAATGCGAGGTATGCCTGCTACATGAACACGAACGGGGGAGCGGACCCAAGCACAACGACCCCGTGCAACCTGGCGGGCAATTTCAAGGACTTGGTAGGACCGATAACGGGAGTGCCCAAGGCCTTCAATTATGTTGAAGGGCAGGGAGCGCCGGGCCTCTACCTCACATTGCCAAGCATAGTCGGATCCGTTGCCCCTTCAGGAAAAGGAAGCTCGGGCAGCAGCGACACTGCGAACACAGGCTGCACCTCCTCACCAGACTCAAAGAGCAAGGGCTGCTACGACGCAACAAAGGCGCTGAACAGCGCGAAATCGTCGGGGCTGCCCACCCAGGACACCATTCCATTGGAATCCCTGATGAGCCAGATACAAGGCATATTCATGACTACATACAACGTTTCAATATCAACATACCAGAGTTGGAGCCCGCAGATTGATCTTCAGGTTGTGAAAGCCATCCCTGTTGCAGGTGGACCGCCGTCCGCACCCCCTGCTGCAATATGTGCGGTATTTCCATACACATTCCAGACACCACAGACGCAGACTATGGTAGAATATAACTTTATCCCAACACAGGGCAGCAGCCAACAGGTCAGCCAGACGATTGAGGGAGGCCAGACATATCTGACTTATCTGAATTCGTCTAACAGCTTCTATGTGCCGAATATATCCGATGAACACCTCCTCTTGCCCCCTTATTTCGAATTAAGGGTTTTGACCAATAGGCTCTTCGGAGAGATATACATAAACCAGAGCGTCACCCCGAAGCAGAAGACGCAGCTCAGCAACATGCTCGTGATAAACCAAAGCCATATCTACGATTACAAGACTGTCATGCACACGGTAGTTTCCGCGTTGGGAACAACTCCCTTATTCAAGACCGTTGAGGCCATCCCGACGAGTCCGGTGCCTACAAACCCGAAAACAGGCACTGCGGCTGGAATCAGCAATTACTATTACGACATCGCGCACCTCTTCCAGGGCAACCACCAATTGAACTTCTCGGATGCGCTGGATGGGAACGGCATATCCTTCCCGCAGGTATTCGACGTCTTCCACAGGGAGAATTACCTTTATAACCTGACGCTCAACCTCAGCAAGAACAACGACGTCCTTGGATACGATAGATTGTTCTACGTTTTCGCCGACAGGTTCGGCAACAGGATAATGATGCCGCTTGACATAAACCTCGCCAACATTACAAACTTCGTGGTGCATAACAGCACATTCATAAACCCGAAAAATCCGAACGAGACAACAGTAACGATAAGCGGGCAGGTAGGGTATTACCCTACGCCGTTCGCGACAGTTCCTGTCCCGGTGCCTGACAAGTCTGAGATCTACATATACTATGATGCGAACATCAATTTCTACATGAAGCAGAGCAGCCCTGACCAGCAGCAGTATGCCGCATTTGCGGAGAAGTGCGCATTCGGGAACAGCCTTGTGGTTGACAACAGCAACTGCATATTGGCGAACCCGCTGAACGAGAGCCAGACTGCAGTTTCCCCCGGAGGCAACCCGTATTACAATTATAGGAGCTTCAAGACCCAGTACCAGAGCGGGACGACCTGCGCGGCAGAGCCGAACAGCCTCCTGGACCAGGGCTACCTGAACTCGCTGTACGAGTGCAACATCTATGGGCTGTTCGGCAAGCAGGCGACGCGCACCGGAAGCAACGGCAACTTGGAATATTGCGTCCCGAATTTCGTGAACGGCACAGGGACATTTACCTCTCAGTTAGGGCTCATAGGCGTGGCAACCACCACGAACGGATTCTTCACAGACACGTTCACAGTGTGCGGCACAGGCACTGCAAGGGTCATAACCACATATTATGGATACCCGCCGCCGCAGCCGCAGGTCTATACGCAGTCGGCGCTGGGCAGCTCTGCTCCGGGAGGGGCTGCGAGCCTTTCATCAAACGAGTTCACTTACAGTTATTCGCCCAACAATACGCTGTCAGCGTTTCCGATAGGCAGCTTCGCGCTGGACTTTGGGACTGTCGAGGCTTTGCTGCTCGTTGCAGGGGCGGCAGTTTTTGTGGCGATAAGCTTCCTTTACAGAAGGAAGCGCGGATGATCTGTATTAGTTGTTTGTTAGGTTGATGGAATGTTGCTTCCGCTGTTGCTCAGCTTCAAGGCGATATACTCGCTGATACCTATAATACTGATAGTGCTGCTCATAGCTGCGGCTGGCGGCCTTACTAGGGGGGTGGACCTTTTCTCGTTCCTGGGATTCGGCGCGCTGATGGGCTTCTCGAGCGGAATGGGCAGGGGCAAGAGGACCGGGCTTGCCGGCAAGAAGTATGCCGGAGGGAGAGGGGCGTTGAAGCGGATAAAAGGGCAAGGGCCGATATTCGGGAAGAAGGGAGTGATAAGCATAAAGAACATAAGGGGGCTTGCGGCAGCACGTTCTGCCGGCGGAGTTAAAGCTGCGGTAAACGCGACAGCAGTGGGGATAGCAGGCAAAAAGATCGAGGAGGATCTCAAAACGAGGGGCGGCGGTGCATTGGGAACCGGTGCTGCAATGATGGCTGGCACCGCAACCCCTGTGGAAACGCAGATCATGAGGGCCATCAGGCAGAGGATGGTCCAGTTGGAGAAACAGAAGGCAGCGATAGAAGAGCAGGGAGTAAAAACAGAGGAGCTCGAAGAAGCAGGGAAGGGCCAGAGGTTAAGGGTTATGAAGGGGGCGGTATACAAGGCAAAGCTCAAGAACGGCAAGATTGTGGGTTATAAGATGTATTGGCCGTATACTGCGGCGGGATTCGTCCCATTTTTTGGGTTTGTGCTGCATTCGATTGGCAGGGGTTATGCTGCGGTAAGGTCTGTATCGCCCAATTATGCAAGCGTCTATGGGGACGAGTTTGATACAGTGAAGAAGAGAAGCGAGGAACTTAAGAATGAGGGGAGAGTGATAAGCAACAAGATTGAAAAGCTCGACGTCGAGCTTTTCAAGGAGCAGAAGAGGGTACAGTTTGGAAAGGAGTACTTTGACCAGATATGGAAGGAGGCCATAGAAGAAGCGAAGGGCAAGTGGCATGCTAAGGCCAACGAGCTTGCGGGGGAGGAGGTCTTTGAGGAAAATGCCCCTGAGGGATGGCAGCGGGCTGGATACACGGCTGCGATGTATGGCGGCACTGTTGGCGCTGTCGGCGGATTGAAGGCTGCATACAGGGGTTATAAAAGGGTGCGGAGCGGGGCGAATTACAGGAGCGAACAGTTGAGGGCTCCCGGAAGGGGTGGTACCCAGAGAGGCAGCAAAGCTTGGACAACGATGCACGTGAGGAACGTCGAAGCAATGCAGAGGTCAGCCCAAAGGTTCGGGCAAACGAAGGAGAGGCTGGAGAAGGAGATGGAGGAGCTGAGGGCTGCAAGGGCCACCGCACAAACACAGGGCGAAAAGCGCCTCATAAAGGCAAAACTGAGGGCGGCGCAAGGAGAGCATGAATATATAAGCAAGGTTCTTTCAGACATAGAGAAGGGCACAGGGCAGGACATAATGACGTCGTTCAAGCTCGCCATGAGAGGCGAGACAGTAAAGGGGAGAAAGGGCGCGCCGAAGCTCGCAGAGCTGAAAAAGCGCGCAAAACCACCAAAAGACTAGGACAGCTATGCATGTGGGAAGTATGGGCATTGCAGAAGAGATAGTGGATTCGTATTCGGGCATGATAACTGAAGAGCAGGCTGCAGCTGCTGAATCCCTGCCAACAAACAAAGAAAAAACCCTGAAAATCAGCGACAGGACCGACATAAAGAGTCTGCTGGAATTCATAAATGCGCACAAGGGGGAGGGAGCAGGCACAGGGAGCCGTTCGCTCTATTCGGCAGATATCGAAGACAGCGTATACAGGGTGTTCAATGCTGTGCAGCCTGCCTGTGCCGCAGGGCGCGACAAGGCCGATGCAGCGGCAAGGACCATGGTGCTAGGCAAGGTTGGCAACACAATGAAGATGAGGCTTTTTGGGAGGCTCGCCGAAGCTGTAGATTCTGACTGCATAGAAAGAGGGAGTACGGTCTTTGTTAAGCACGCACTGCTGGACATTTCAATGGAAGAGCTGCGCTCGGGAAAGGGCACGGCAATAATCAAGGCAGGGGCTACAATGCAGGCGACTGTCCCTTTTGGCAAGCTTTCAGAGGGGATGCGCGACATAGATGTTGTAGGGAGGGTAGTCGAGGTGGGCCCGATAAGGCGCATAAGCAGGTTTGGCCGCGAGGAGGGGATTGCTGTGGCTGACTGCGTATTGAATGATGCTGGGATGTCTGTTCATGCGGTGCTCTGGGAGTCAGCCGCGCTTCTGACCGCTTCCATGAGGATAGGATCGTTTGTGAGGATAGAGTTCTGCAGGGTCAGCTCAATCAACGGTTCAATAGGGGTGCATGCAACAGATCTTTCAAGAGTATTAATAAACGATTCGCTGAAATCAGAGGCCAGGAATTGATGCGGTCATCTCTGACCATACTTCTCCAGGAAGGGCCTATAGCTTTCTAGCAGTGATTTGGGGGCAGAGGGCTTTATCCTGTCCATTATCCCGGTTATGTCCTGGGTCGTCACCTTTGCCTCTGATCCGGTCTTCACTTCCTTGTCGAGCGCCCTCGTCTTCACTTCCCTGCATACATTCGCTATGTCGGCGCCTGTATAGCCGTCGGAGGCTTTAGCCAGCACAGCGAAATCCACGGCATCCAATGCAGCTCCCTCGAGATACTCCTTGAAAAGCGCAATCCTCTCCTTTGTGCTCGGAGGGGGAATGAAGATTATCTTGTCGAACCTGCCTGGCCTGAGCAGCGCGGGATCGAGCCTGTTGGGCGCGTTGGTTGCTGCCACCACCACAACCCCGTAGGGCTTCGTGAGCCCGTCCATCTGCCTGAGGAGCTCTGTGGTCATCTCAGAGCTGACCCAGTCTGCACCTTCTCTCGTGGGCGCGAGGCCATCAAGTTCATCTATGAATATTACAGCGGGCTCGTTCTCCCGCGCCCTGTTGAATATCTCCTTTATTGTCGCGTTGGCCTTCTCGAAGCCGGCCCTTGCGAGCTCTGCGCCGTCTATCTGCAATATCGTCGTCCCCGCGAGCATCTCGTCGTTTACCGCTGCCCTCATGAGCATCGTCTTGCCTGTGCCTGGGGGGCCGAAGAGCAGTATCCCCTTTATCGACTTTATCTTGTATTTCTTGACCATGTCAGGATGCAGGAGGGGGGTCTGTATGGCGTCGACGAGCGCCTTTTTGGCGATGTCCATCCCCACCACGCTGCTTACCTTAACCCTATCCAGATCGATCTCTGCCTTCTCCCCGTGGATGCTCCTCTCGAACTCTATCTTGAAGTTGTTGTACATCTCGACCTGCGCAAGCGATGTAGAGGGCTTGGTCTCCTTGACAGTTTCGAGCACGTCGTCCTCTGTTATGCGGAGAACCTTGTGTTTCGCCACCGCTTCGCTTGCCACGGTCTGCGCGACGGCGTTGCATACCGCCTTTATGTCGGCTCCGGAATACCTCTCTGTAATTGCTGCCAGTGCAGTTAGGTCTATATCAGCGGCTATCGGATACTTCTTGAGATAGATTTCGAATATCAGCTTCCTCGCGGTCGCGTTGGGCAGGGGCATGTACACTATCTTGTCTATCCTCCCGGCCCTGAGGAGCGCCTTGTCGAGTATGTCCGGGACATTCGTCGCACCCACTACTATTATCCTGTCGCTCTTCTGGAAGCCGTCCATCTCTACGAGGAGCTGTGACAGGGCAAGCCTCCTGGACTGGTCTACGTTGGCAGCCTCCCTGCTCGAGCCTATCGAGTCTATCTCGTCAAAGAAGAGCACGCATGGCTGGTGCTTCTTCGCTATCGTGAATATGTTGGCTATCTTCTTCTCTGTCTCCCCTGGAAAAGCGGATATCAGGTCTGCTGTTTTGACATAGAAGAAGCCTGCGTGGATCTCGTTGGCAAGCGCGCGCATCATCATCGTCTTGCCTGTGCCTGGGGGGCCGAAGAAGAGGAGCCCTTTTGCAGGGGTTATGTTGTAGGCCGTCGCTATGCTGCGCTCCTCTATCGGGCCGAGGACCGCCTCTGTGAGTTCTTTCTTGGTGTTGTCATAGTTGCCTATGTCGCTGAACTTCTCGGTCGCTTTTTCAACCTGGAGGTCCTCGAAAGCCTCCCCGAACTTTAGCCTTGTGTCCATCTTCCTTACTTCCAATGCCTTGACTATGTCGATGTTGTAGAGCTGCAGCACATACGAGAGCGCGGGTGCGACGAAGAGGCTGGCCGCTATTATGAAGTAGGGTATTGATTGTATGCCGATGAAAAGGGCCACCAGCACATATGCCATCGGGTACCCTATCCCAAAGAGGCTTGCGTCTATCGCGGTGTATTTGGACCTGCTGTTGACTGCGAAGCTGTCCATTATGATTGCAAGGAACACAAACACCACGAGTTCCACGAAATACGGCAATGGATTTATGAAGAGCGCCCTTATCGCGTTGCCGAGCGCAGACCCTATCCCGAGGATTACCTCAGAGTTCGAGAAGGTCGAAACAGAGCCCCCGAACGCCGACCCGAAGTCGTATATTGAAGGCGCGGTCTTGTTGACAGTAGTATAAGCGAACGTATGCGTGTTGTTGAACGCGCTGCGCGCGGATTGCACATTGTAGATTATGTAACTGGTGTTCTGCACGCCCGACAGGAACGACAGCGCCACAACCCCGAGGACAAAAAGCACCGTTACAAAGATCGCCCTTTTCCTTCCAACGATCAGGACCGCGAATATGAAGACAGGTATGGCCAGCAGGTAGCCGAGCTGCGAGAACGACAGCGCCACAAGCATGAACGCGAAAAGGAGGGTCCTATAATGTTTGTAGCCGAAGACGAGCGAGGCGGTTATTGCGAACAGGAAGATCCATGCGAGCGTTGGCACCTGGAATATCAGGATCGGGAAGATCAGCGAGACCAGCACTATCAAACCGAGGAACGGGTTGAAAAGCGTGGCGGCGAACAGCACCACGAATATTATAGCAAGCAGGGGCCACGGATAGAATGGAAGCGCGGCAACGACGGCGCCGAATGCCAGGATGACGAGCACCATGTCAAGGAACGAGGTTTTCTGTGTTATCTGCATGGCGAGGTCCTTCAGCCTGTAGATGGAGAGGGGAGCCACGTACTTCTTCTTGGCCATGAATTCCTTTGCTGTCTGGCCCTCATCCTCTTCTGTCTCTTCTGCCATGCAACCAAGCGCCCTACGGGTTAAACATCAGCAGGGATATATGTTCCTGCGTCAGATTATGACAATAAAAGCCAAAGAATAAAATACTTGATATGCTTATTAGATAACTGCCCGTCGTAGCCCAACGGTAGAGCGGCCGGCTGTAGCTTGGGGCGCTTCCCAAAATAGGGAAGCAGACACCGGCAGGTTGGGAGTTCGAATCTCCCCGACGGGAATTTAAGCATGGGGGATGCGAAACGCTTTAATTGGTTGGCGTTTATACCAATATGTGCCTTGGTAATGTAGTGGTCCAGCATGCGAGCCTGTCACGCTTGTAACCCGGGTTCGAATCCCGGCCAAGGCGTCCCATTCTTACGGCGAAGGCAAGGGTTCGAAAAAATCAGGTCATATAAAGCAATTTAAGCTAAAAGGGTTCGAATTCAACTCTCTTTCGCGCCAGTCAGAGTTAGCAGCCCAAGCCCTACCCCAAGCCAAGTTAGAAGAGCTGAAAGCGACTTGAGCATATCAAGGTAGCGATTCTTTATGCGCACACTCCAGTAATGGTCGGCGCCAACAAAGTCAAATAGGCCACAGCTGGGGGAATTTCAGTGCTCATCCCAGTACTGCTCCCCATTATATGCTCCTTGATTATCTATCG
>CAYMJD010000005.1:0-21680 GCA_964390895.1 Microcaldota archaeon | reverse complement strand
ATGAACGCTTAGCCCTGGATCATCCACAAAGCTTTAAAAGGAAGCTGACAGAATCAATATTGGGGTAGATGATAGGGGTATTGGTTGTTGGTAGGACTGATGCTAAGAACATGGAAAACCTAGTCCTGACCTCAAGGGCGTTCGGAGCCTCCGCCATCACGTTCATGGCCGCCGACGCGAAACTTAAATCAAGGACCACCAATTACTGCAGCAAAGTGAACGAGAGGTGGGGAGGGGGTTTTACGGTCGGGTTCTGCTCCAATTGGAGGAGGTTCATAGCGCAAAAGAAGAACTACAAGACAGTGTACCTTACCATGTTCGGCGTCAACCTCCGGAAGCTCGACCAGACCATCAGGACATACAAGAACCTGATCATAATAGTGTCGCTTCACGAATATGCAAAGGAGATATACAAAGCAGCGGATTTCAACATAAGCATAAGCAGCCAGCCGCACACGATGCTGTCTGCAATAGCCGTCTTCCTAAATTCGTACTACAGGGGAAGGGAGCTCGCGCTCCATTTCGAGAATGCGGCGTATAAGATCATTCCGAACTCAATCCTCGGAGGCCCGTAAGTACATTCTTCAATCTGCGCTCCAATACTTCTTCGTGCGTATGAACTGCTTCTGGGCCTCTATCAGATCCAGGAAAAAATCCTTCCAATCCCTCCTGCGCATCATGAGTATCCTTGCCGCGGACCTGTCCCCTATGCCGTATGTTGATAGCGCTATCGCCGCTTTTCCTCCGTATGAAGAGAAGAGGCTCGCCTCCTTGAGAATATTCTTGAAAAGCTCGCGGTCCCTCCTGCCCCTCTTGCCAGCAAGCCTCCTTTCGATGCATTTTTTGTATTCCTCATCGAATGAGACCACCATGACGCTGCCGCAGCTCCTGCAGCTTATCCTTTCCATGTCCTTGATGTCAGAAAGCCTGTCGCCGAAAACGAAGCCGCAATAGGTGCAGAGCATCTCGAACCTCTTTTTCATAGCATGCCCAATGAACGATTCCAATGCCGCGCTGTTCGGGGTTAGAGGCATTACAAGTTCCTTTGTGTAGTACGCCGATTCAAGGACGACCTCTGCAAGCGGCGATGGTTCTGTGCTGTGTATAAAAGGGATCTCCTTCCCGTCCTTACCGAGCTCTGACAGGAACTCAGCAAGCGTGCCTACGTCGAAATAGTTGTGGAGGAGTTCATGCATTGCCTCGCCATAAACCACGCTCTCCCTGAAAACCTTCACAAGCTTGGTGACTATGTTCCTGTGCAGTACCGCATCCTTCTCCACCACCCCGAATGCCTTTGCAACAGAGACGAATTTGTGCCTGAAAATGTCGCTTTCGGCCACAGGGCCCCTAAGCAGCTCCGCAATCTTCGCATGTTCTACCCTCCTTATGAACGGGCCTATGCTCCCCCCGACCTCAGCCCCAACCAGTATGAGGTATGGGGATGCCCTTACCACTATCCCCCTCCCGAATTTAGTCCATATGAAATACGACAGTATCTTCGAGAATGCATCATTGGAAAGCGTACCCAGTGGGGAGTATATCAGCGTATGGCCCTTTACCTCCTCAATCGTAATCCCTTTTGGGTCGGGCACAAAGCAGAGATTCTGTCTGTCTATAAAATCCGACAGCCTATCTCTGAGGTCCGCGCTCACCGCGTCAACCGTCAGCCCCCTCTTGTCTGAAAACATAGCAAAAAGATTATGTGCTACAGGGAATGAAACAGGGATATCCTCACCTGTCCAGTCAGGCACTGCAGCCTCATACTCGCCGCTGGGTTCGACCGCTATCGAGTCCTCCTCTATGCTCACTGTTTTCCAAGGGAGCCCCTTGGTTATGAAGACCGATCCTTCCTCTATGCTGTTCGCCACAAAGCGCTCGTCCAAACTTGATATAATCCTATTGGTGTAAATGTCTTTGACAAAAAACCTCTTCGAATCAGGGATGAAGCTCACATGGCCGCAGTAAAAAAGCTTTATCCTCGGGGCCGCTTCTATCCTCTCTCCATTGAGCTTCGCGAGCCTCTGCTGCACCATGAATTCTGCCACAGAGTCAAGCTCCTTCCTCCCTAGGTTCCTGTACACGTATGCCTTCTTCAAAATGTTGTGTAGCGCGCCCATATCAGCGCTCCCGTACTGGAATAGCATCCCGCATACCTGGTGCATCAGGACGTCAAGCGCGTTCTCGTAAACCTTTCCGCGTTCCATGCGCCCGCCAAGCGCGTTCTCGTATACAACCAACGATTCAAGCGCCTCAAATATGTTTGTCGCTATTACTACCCCCTTCGAAACCCTTTTCTCCCTATGACCGCTCCTCCCAACCCGCTGGAGGAGGCGGACGGCCTGCTTTGGCGAGCCGTATTGTATTACAAGGTCTATGCTCCCTATGTCTATGCCCAGCTCCAGCGAGCTGGTCGCAATCACGCTCTTTATGAGCCCGCCCCTGAACCCGTCTTCTATGCCTATGCGTTCCTCCTTGTTTAATGATCCATGATGCACGCCTATGCCACCAAAATAAGACGAATTGTTTATGAAGAGCAATCTGCTCCCCAACGCCTCCACCACCTGCCTTGTATTCGCGAATATGAGCGTTGACCTTGCCTTGCTGACCAGCTCTATTATGCGCCCTATCCTTGCAGAGGCTGCGCTGTCAAGGCCGAACTTTTCGACAGCACTCTCAGGAAGCTGCCCACCACGGAGGGGAAGCTCTATCTTTATCTGCGTCTCCTTCGCCTTCTTCAGCTGCGCTATGCTGCACTCCCTGCCCCACGCCATAAAATCCCTGACAGTCTCCGCGTCCCCTACCGTGGCGCTTATCCCGACCCTTTGGAATGCCTTCCCGGAAATAAGCTCGAGTCTCTCGAGCCCCACGCAGAGCTGCGCCCCCCTTTTCGTGCTGTAGAGCTCGTGTATCTCGTCTATGACGACCGCAAACACATTCTTCAGCGCATTTCCGAAGGACTTGTTGAGCAGTATAGTCTGGAAGGTTTCCGGGGTTGTTATCATCACTGCCGGAGCCCTTTTGACCTGCTTGGCGCGCTCGCCCTGTTTCGTGTCCCCGTGCCTGACCGCCAGGCTTATCCCTAGCGATCCGCATAATGCATCGAGCCTTTTGAACATGTCCCTGTTCAGCGCCCTGAGCGGCGTTATGTAGATTACCGCAATTCCCTCGCCGCTGCCTTGCGCGGAAATGCGGTCCAGCAGCGGCGCCATCGCCGCCTCTGTCTTGCCTGCCCCGGTCGGCGCGACTATCAGGCAGTTCATTCCTTTGGATATGATGGGCATGGCAAGCTTCTGTATCTCTGTGAAATCCCCGAAGTCCCTCAAAAGCAGCCCTGACGCTGTCAGCGCCATTCAATCACCTTTTTCTCATGCTGAGCAGCTTCAGCACCACCACTGCAGCACCAACGCAAAGAATAAGCACCACAGCAACGAACGGGGTGAAGAAGAGCAGCAAAACCTCATTTCCAGAGGACGCCTTGATCTCCTGCGTAATCCCGATGTAGGAGGCACTGCCCCGCGCGTAGCCGAGCGGGACATCCGCAAGCCTGAAAGTCCCGCTGTTTCCTGTGCTTGCTGATATAGCTGTCCCGTTCTGGAACGTAATGTTCAAGATTGAATCAACAGGTGTATAGACGAGGCTCAGGGTTCTTATTGTTAGGTTGTACACAGGCAGCCCAACAGAGAATGAGAGCGGCCTGTTCACATAAAAGGAGCGGTTCAGCTGCATGTATGCTCCCTTGTAGTAAGCCCCGCTTATATGTGCGGTGCCATTTGCCGGAAAGAATGAGTAAGGGCCCACATGGCCGGTAGCTGTTGCATAGGTTACCCCCTCAATTGGGTTGCCGTACGCATCTTTCGGATACATGCTGACTAAATACTGCTTGCCGTACATTGCAGTCAGGAAAGTCGGCCCACGCACGCTTGCAGTAAAGCTGCTTCTATTGTCCCCGTTGCTCCATGAGCTGAACTCGAACCTTGACGTCTGGTTGATGGCGACCGATGGGTTTGAAACTCCCATCGAAACAACAGTCCCGTTGTCATACCAGCCGCCCCCAAAGGTGTTGGCATAAGGCGATGTCAGGTTCACAAGGTACTGGATCGCCCAGCGCGGTTCTATGCTTCCGGGCGACTTCACAGGGAATTCTCCAGAGGCATTCTTGTCCCCGTTGCTCCATCCCCTAAAGTCCGCCCTCGTGCCATAACCCACAGATACTACGCTGCTGTTGATCCCAAACCTCGCAATGGTCCCGTTGTCATACCAGCCGCTGCCGTAGGAAACCGCGTACCCTCCGCTCACATTGAGGTAATACTGGAGCTTCCATACTGCTGTCTCTGACACACCGCCAAGCATGTCTATTGTTGTAAGGTTCCCCTCTCCCGTATATGACCCGGGGCCGCTGCCGCGCCATCCAGCGAATGCAGCGCGCACCCCGCGGCTTACGTTGTAATACATTGGTGCGCTTAACACAACCTGCGATCCTACAAGGTACTCATCCGATCTGGAGAGGTTGGCGTATTCCGAAGATATTGTGAGCATGTAGCCCTGCCTCCACAAAAGCGTGTTGTTTGAGATTATAGGAAGGTTGGAGCCCACCTCGAACGTGTTCACCAATCCGCTCACCTCGCTGATTCCATACGGATTCTTCAGCGACGTGAGGCTCCCCTTCCCATAGCCTATGTAGGAATAGCCTTCTGCAACAGGGAGATACATTCCACTACTGTAAAAACTGAAATTCTTAAACACCACGGGCAGCATCGATTGCATATTATCGGGCGCATTGGCATATTCTGCCATTGCAAGAGGGCTGTAGATCCCCGAATCCGTGGCGCCAAGGTTCACGCTGCCAATGCTACTGTTGTCCATGTAAAAGTACCATCCCCTCCCTATGTTCTTGAATGAATATGTGTTGAAGCCCCCGCTCGCGCCGAAGCCCCCGCTCCCCATGCTTCCATAGAAAGCCGTCGAAAGTGAGCTGCTCGGGAAGTACTCCCAAAACCAGGCAGGCTGCCCTGCCTCCAGATATACGCTGCCGCTGCATCCTTTAGGGGAGCAATCCGTAGGATATGCCCCTGTCTGATTGGGTATTTCGTAGCCGACCTGGACGAACGCGCCATTGCTGAGCGTTTCCCCTACCCAGAAACCGAAGGAGCCATAATCTATCTTTTGCGGATATACGGTCTGAATCGAAACACCCGCGCCGTTGTTGAACTGTGCCTCTCCCGAGCCTGCAACCGCCCCCGACTGGAGCCAGTATTGCGCCGCAGACAAGTGCACGAAAGCCATACCAATCAGCATGACAACCAGCAGCTCAAACCCTCTCATAATCAATCCCAAGCGCACCAAGTTCCTTTATTATAGCGTTTCTCTGCTGCGCATTTATGCTTTTCCAATCAATCACAGCGAGCTCTGCAGGCAGCTCCGTCCTTTCGACCGCCTGCCTTACCATCTCGTGGCGTCCCGCATAATACTTCGGCATTATGTGTGAAAACGCGTATCTTCCGGAAGTGGCAAGATAGGTGAACTTATCCGCATAATGCGTACCTCCTATCCCCAAAGCGACTTTGTCGAAATGCGGGTCTGTGCCATCAAGCGTCTCCATCGCGCCGTCAGCGAACACATCAACGATTCGCGCGTCAAAACGCCCTGCCACAGGTCCGAACTCTATGAACAGCGAGGGCTTTTGGAGTAGCGGCCCATGGTGCGTCGCCTCGTATGTCACGTGCATCTCGTGGTGTATCTTGGAACCTGTCCTTACCGCGTTCAGGAACCTCAGCATGTATTTCGGAGATGCGATGCCAAGCTGGTTCGGCTTTCCTCCGAAATCATTAGCATCAGACCAGTTGCCCAACGCATGCGCGGTGAAAGAGGCAATCCCTTTGTCGCTCGAATGTCTGCTTATGAATACGAACCTCTCAGCCTGTGTCATTTCCGAATCAAGGAACTGCGCGTTTATGGAAGGCTCAGTTATCTCTATGATGTTTATCCCTTGCCCCTCATAATGCTTGTATCTGGGATTCCCCACAAGAAGCTCGAAATCGACCTTCTCCATAATCTTTTCAGCCACAGCAACCGCCACAGAGTCCGTGCCGGAATATACCAAGCAATCCACTTGACCACGCATACAAATAAAATGCGCAAACATTATAATGTATGCATGCAAAAGCGGGAGCTACAGAGGAAATTCACAAGGACAAAGGAAGACTTCGAGTGCAGATTCTGCGGCGCAATGGTCCTTGGCAACGGCTATACAGACCACTGCCCAAGCTGCCTGCTCAGCATGCATGTGGACACCAATCCAGGTGATAGGAAATCCAAATGCAGCGGAACAATGAAGGCTATCTCTGCGGTCGACGAGCGGGGCAGCATACGCATATCCTACATATGCACAAAATGCGGTGCAAGGAAGGACGTGAAGGCGGCGCAGGACGACAGCAGCGCGGCAATTGCCGCACTTGTGAAAAAGGCTGCAAGCGCGCACAAGAAAAGGCGAAAGACTATTAATAAATGAGCTACAAAGCTTTTAGAGTGGGAGAATGCTCTACGACTACATCGCGGTGCTGTTCTTTGCGGCATTCGGGGTAGCGATTCCGGCAATGTTCCTCCTCGTATCCAGGGCAATGAGAAGCAGGGGCGCAGCGAGCAGGACCAAAGGCCTCCCATACGAAAGCGGGGAGCAGAGCACCGGCGCGAGCAGGGACATAGACAACGAGTATTTGCCGTATCTAATGTCGTTCATGCCGCTCGAGATAATTGCATTGGTCATAATACTCTGGGCCGCAAGCGCAAGGGCCCTAACGTACCAGCAGAACCTGCTCTTCATAGGGATTGCGGTAATAGCTACAGGGTTCATGTTCACAGCATATAAGCTCATAAATGATAAGCAGGGGCAGCAACATGGGAACACAGCCGTATACTGCTAAGGAATTCGAGAATGCGGAAAAGGAGATGTCCGCGCTCACCGCCGACTCGCTCAAGAGGTATGGACGCGAAAGCAACATTATGTTCGCAAAGCTAGACGAGTTCAGGAATGTCTCAGGCAACGGCATAGCGAGATGGGGAAGGGAGAACTCCCTCTGGCCGATGCAGTTCGGGCTGGCGTGCTGCGCGATAGAACTCATGGATTTCGGCGCGCCGCGGATAGATGCCGAGAGGAAGGGCTACCTTTTGTTCAGGGCCACGCCGAGGCAGTGCGACGTCATGGTAGTTGCCGGATGGGTGACGAAATCGATGGCACCGAGGATAAAAAGGCTCTATGAACAGATGCTCGAGCCGAAGTACGTGGTCTCTTTCGGGGAGTGCGCGACCTCCGGCGGGCCATGGTTCGAAAGCTACAACATAATAAGGGGGATAGACCAGATAATCCCTGTCGACGTCTATGCAGTTGGGTGCCCGCCGAGGCCAGAAAACCTCTTCGACGCGCTAATGAAGCTGCAGAAAAAGGCAGCAGGTGAGACAATTGGAGATAGAGAAAGAGGCATTACTGACGACATTAGGAGAAATGAAGGCAAAGGGCTATGACACGCTGAAAGCGATCTTCGCGACAGACGCGAATGGCTACATAGCCTTGGAATACCTTCTCTACAGTACATCCTCCAATGCAAGCGAGAACATCGCGGTAAAGCTGGATTCCGAGAAACCAGAGATAGAGGGCGCAACAAACATCTACCGCTCCGCAGACTGGTACGAGCGCGAGATCTCAGAGATGCTCGGCATAAAAATACTCAACAGGGAAACCAGGCGGCTTTTGCTTGAGGAATGGAATGGCATCGGGTTCCCGCTCCGCAAGTCTTTCGCATGGGGATCAGAATACGAGAAGCGATAAAATGCCCACAATGCAGATAAACATAGGGCCGATACACCCAAGCACGCACGGAGTGCTGCGGCTCAAGGTCGATCTTGACGGAGACACGATAAAGAGGGCAGAGCCGCACATAGGGTTCCTGCACAGGGGAGTGGAAAAGCTCATGGAGACACGGATCTACATGCAGAATCCATCATACGCAGAAAAGCTCGATTACATCGCGCCGCTTGCGTGGGACGACCTTTATGTAAGCGCTGTCGAGACTGCAACGCACACAGAGGTCAAGGAGGCGGCCCAGTATGCAAGGGTGATACTCCTCGAATTCCAGAGGATAGCCAGCCACCTGCTCTGGCTTGGCACGTTCGCCAACGACCTCGGCCAGATGTACACAGTATTCATGTGGGCCTTCAGGGACCGTGCAAAGGTACTGAAGCTCCTGGAAGACGTATCAGGGGGCAGGATGTTCTACGTCAACCTGAGGCTCGGAGGACTTGCAAGGGAGCTGCCGCCGGACTTCAAGGAAAGGTCGCGGAAGCTTATCGACTATCTTGAAAGAGCAATACCGAAATACAAGGACTTCCTCAACGGCAGCAGCGTCTTCCTGGAAAGGACGAAGGACGTCGGGATAATAAAGAGGGAGGAGGCGATAAACTGGGGAGCCACCGGCCCCGTGCTCAGGGCATCGGGCGTAGACTTCGATGCAAGAAAGAAAAATCCATATTACATGTACAAAAATCTCGGAATCCGCATACCTGTCAAAACCAACGGGGACGCATACGACAGATACAGGGTAAGATACGAGGAGATGCTTGAAAGCCTCAGGCTCGCAAGCCGGGCATTGGACGAGATTCCTGATACGAGCGTTGCAGGTCTGCCAATCAAGCTCGTCGGGCCAAATGCTGCCGAAGAGACAGTCATCGTCGAGCGGGAGCTTCCGAGGGGCACGGGAATACTCTATATGGTTCCAGGAAAGCAAAAGCCGCACAGGATTGCCTTCAGGGCTCCCAGCTTCATAAACCTATCAATCCTGCCGAAGCTTTGCGAAGGCGCAAGGTTCGCAGACCTTTTCTCCATACTGGGGAGCCTTGACATAGTCATGGGAGAGATAGACAAGTAAAAAGGTACAACCAATGGACATACAGATAAGGAACATGGAACCAAGGGATATCAATGTGGTCTATCGCCTAGCGTTCGAATCAGAGGAATTATTTTCGTCAGAGGACAGTACATGGTACCCCAAGGCCGCGCTCTAAAGATGGATCAGCCTGAAGGGGGACGACGTGCTACTGGCGGCTCAGCTGGACAACAAGATTGTGGGGTTCTGTCTCTGCTACGTCCATTTCAGGGGCTGGGCCTTGTTCGACAGCATCGCAGTTGAACGGAAATTCAAGAGGCGCGGCATAGCCACAAAACTGCTGAAAGAGGCGATCTCAAGGGTGGGGGGGATAGGCGTAGCGTACATACAGGGGCTCGTCTGCACCAACAACAAAAACATGCAGATGATGATAAAAGCCGCGGATTCAAGAGAGGGTACAGCTTCTGCATAGTGGACAATTCTTCGACTATAAAATAGCAAAAGCAGCAGCAAAGAAAGGGAAGCGATGACCCAATAAGCTCTTAAACGCCTACATGCATAACTATCTAGAGACATAAAACCAAGTGATGTAATGGACAAAGAGCAATTGGAAAAGCTTACAAAAGAGTATCAGAACGTGCAGGTGCAGCTTCAGTCGCTTGCGCTCCAGAAGCTCCAGTTTTCGCAGCAGAAAGAGGAATTTACAGAGGCGCAGGGGGAGCTGGAGAAGGTTTCCGGCAAGATATACCAGGAGATAGGGGGTCTGATACTCGAGACCACAAAAGGCGAGGCCCAAAGCACCCTGAAAGAGAAACTCGAATCAACAGAGATGAGGCTCGGCATAATCACCAAGCAATACGAGGATGCGGCAAAAAAGGAGCAGTCCCTGAGGCAGACGATTACCGATGAACTCAAGAAAAACCCGCAACAATAGGATTGCATGCCGAAGATAGGGATCGAAGAGCTTTTGTCAGAACTCAAGGCTGCAAAGGACACAAGGGTGCTTCTGAGCTTCCATTCATTGGGGGATACCGACGCTGTTTCTTCTGCAGTCTCGCTCTCAGGGTTCTTCCAAAACCGCACCGTGGCAAAACCCGATGCCATAACTCCCAACGCCGCGAGAATCCTGAGGAAACTGGGGTTTGATGAGCATGCGATAGCGTCTGATTTTCCTGATGATGTTCAGACCGTGATCCTATTCGATGTAAACAACGTCGGGGGATGCGGGAAGTTCAAAGGCATGCTAGAAAGCTTTGAAGGCAGGATAATAATCATAGACCACCACCTCATCGGGGAAGACAGGGAAAACATGCGCATCTTCAGCGATGAGTCATATAATTCGACAGCAAGCATAGTCTATGAGCTGATGGGCAGGCTCGGCATGGAAGTCGATGCAGTGCGCGCAAAGCTTCTTGCAATGGGGATAATGTCGGACAGCGCGGAATTCAAGAACGCGACAGCCCAGACATTCTTGCAGTTGGGAAAGCTTTTCGGCATAGGGAAAACGGATTATATAAGCCTGCTCACGGAGATGGAGCACATATCCCAGCCCGAGGAGCGCATAAAGACAGTATCGGACCTTTTCAATTCCAACGCCTTCGTGCTGGACGGCCTCCTCTTCGTAAAGGGCATGGCCCATGCGCATCCGAATATTGCAGCCGATGACGCAATAAGGGTAGGCGCGGACGTCGCCATTTTCGGTTCAATAAGCAGCACAGAGATTTCTTTCTCGGCAAGGCTGAGGCCGACCCTTGACAGGAAATACGGCATGCATCTCGGGTCGATAATGAAGAAACTGTCGCCAATAATTTGCGGGACCGGCGGCGGGCACCCCTGTGCGGCCGGCGCATATGGTACAGAACTCTCGAAGGGGGAGGAGTTCGGCAACGCATTTATATCTGAGATACAAAAGTTTGTAAGCGGTAGATAAGATGAAGCTGGCAATTGTCTCTGATCTACACATAGGCTACGAAAGATTCTACAGCGATGCATGCACACAAGCGAAAGAGGCATTGGAATCAGCCAACGAGGCCGCCGACGCGATACTTATTCCAGGAGACATATTCGACAAGAGGAACCCCAAGCCAGAGGTGATAGCGCAGGCGGTCAACATCTTTAGGGAACTGAACGCGAAGCCCTGGAAGGCAAAGGTCAGGTCGTTCAGCCCTTTCAGAAAGGAAGCGAGGGCATACACAGATTCTCCAATAATAGCCATACCCGGAACCCACGAGCGTGTGGCAGAGGGAAAGGAAAACCCATTGACAGTTCTTGCGCTCGCCGGCCTCCTTGTAGATGCAAGCGAGTCAACAGTAACCCTAGAGAAAGAAGGAGAGAAAGTCTCAGTATTCGGACTCGGGGGCCTCTCAGAAGAGCGCGTTAAGTCTACATTGGAAGAGATAGCACCCAAGCCTGTCGAAAGCAGCTTCAATGTGTTCATGTTCCACCAATCCACGTATGAGCTGCTGCCGTTCAGCGAACACTTCATACACTATGATGAATTGCCGAAAGGCTTCGATCTCTATGTCGACGGGCACATCCATACAAAGCTGATCGGCAAGATCCACGGAAAGCCGTTCCTGATACCGGGAAGCACTGTGCTTACTCAGCAGAAGGAAAACGAGCAGGAGCCGAAGGGGTTCTTCATCTATGACACGAAATCGAACAGCTCCGAGTTCAGGCACATAAATTCAAGGCCGTTCATTTCAGTGAAGCTGAAATTCGACGGGGCGCCGCCAGACGAGGTGATCCGCTCCGTCGAGCAGGAACTCCAGAGAATAATAAAGCAAAGCAAAGAAAAGCCGATAATAAGGCTCCGTATAGAGGGGAGCATAAGCAAGGGCTTTCATGGTGTAGACCTACAACTCCGTACTATACGCTCAAGGTTCGCAACAGCGGCTTTCCTGGACATAGAGCAGAGCATAGAGGACATAGGCACAGAGAAGGAGATAGAGCAGATACGCGAAGGCAGGCTCGACGGTTTGTCAATAAAGGAACTGGGAATGGGCATATTCAACAAGAAGCTGAAAGAGGGTGGCTTCTCGGCAGGGATAAACCCGGCAGAGCTCTTCGAGGCGCTGTCCATAAAAAAGAAAGAAAAGGCGCTGAAAGAGGCTAGCAGCCTTTTTGAGGAGGGATGAAGCCGCAAAAGACGATTAAACAGTAAACTTCAAGGCCATCGATATAAGGAAGCCAAAGGTTTTTCCGAACACTGGCTACAGGTTCTCTAACAGACTGCGACCACGGTCGCAGATGTAAGCATGGGAGCCACACAGATATCTGTAGCTCCATACCTCCTTCACTTATGGACGGCCGCGGTTACGCCCAGAACCTTGTTGACCGCCTCTTTGTTGCCTGCATCTACTGTTTCATTTAAGAATTCCAAATGATTGGTGTTGCAGCGTCTCTCCTTCTTCGGGCGCTTTGCCGTAAGCACCATAACAAAGCCATCGTTCACGACCTTCGTGACGACTGCCTTGCTTCCCGCGTCTCTCCCGTAACGCTTTATGCACACTCTTCCTGCTTCCAATAGCATCAAATCACCTAAACGCAACATTTTCCCTGCTCAGGGCGAGCAGCGCGATGAGCTCAGCGCATTCCTTTTCAGAAAGCCTTTCCGTGTTGAGCTCCATGTCAAATATTTTACGGTCGTTTATGTCGACCCCGCAGACCTTCTTGAAATACAAGGGTGCTACCCTATCGTATTCCTTGATAATTCCCAAAGAATCATTATAACCCTTGCGGTTTATCCTCGCCCTGCGCCTTGCCCTTTCAACTTGACTGGCATTCAGCCATACCCTTACTGTGGCGTCCTTTATAGTCCACGGACCGAGCCACGTCGTTATCACGCAGTTCTTGCCTTTCGAGGCCTCGGCAAGCCTCTTGTCAAACTCCCTCGCATAAGGTACATCCTTTTTTGCGATGTGCCGTTTGAGCATGGAAATGAGCTCCCTGTCGTTCTTGACTTCTGACTTGTAAGTCGCGCCTAAATGCTCGATGTCGAGCTGCCTTGAAAGAAGCTTTCCCATACTTGTCTTTCCAGAAGAGCCAAGGCCCGAGATGCAGATCTTCATAGGCAAACCTAGTGCGCCACCAACTGGAGCACGTAGGCCCTCTCTTTCATGCCCACGTCATTGAGCGTTATATCTCCCTGTTCGACCCTGCTTCCCAATGTTATTATGCTGGCTGTGCACTTCGCGCACAAAACACCCCCAAAGAGCCTGCTGTTAGTCTTTCTTGTGCGGCCTCCCTTTGTGCCTATGCCATTAAGCTCTATTCTGCATATGGCGCAGTGGGGCATGGACTTCTTGCCCCTCCTGTAATGGACTACGTTGCCCCTTTTTCTGGTTATCCTGTTAACTCTTTTGAAGCTTCTCGACCTGTGGCGTGGTAGCGGCAAAATATCATCCCTGATTCTCAATAATTGTTGACAAAGATTAATATCACTAACTATTCGTCTCAGCAGCTGCCTGCTCCATTGCAGCTTCGGCCTTGCCCTTTTTCCTGTCATATGCCATGACCGCTATCGAGACCGCTATGCCTATTATGAACTCTATGATTATGAAGAAGCTGGTGTAGCTGACCTTGGGGAATATGAAGTTGATCGTCGCGGTGGCTGCCCCAAATGCGTTCAGAAGGTATGGCAGCGCAACCCAGTAAAGCAGCAGAAACAGCGGAAATATCACGATTACCGGCTTGATCTGGTGCTTCATCATCTCGGACATGTGCGGCATTATCTCGCTCTGCTTCGCCTGTATCTGCTCCCTTGTCGCCCCGCTCTTCACCATCTCATTGAGCCGCTTCGTATGCTCGTTCACTTTTCTCTGTATCTCCCGTATTTTCTTGGGGTTGGAAAGCTTCCTCTGTAAGAACAGCGACAGGGCGGCAAACCCCACAGCTATCGCTCCAACGATGAATTCGAGGTACGGCGCAGCTATCGTAAACGCAAGCATCTAACCACCGAAAGAGTCGTTGAGCGCCCGGGAAAGCTCCATTGCAGCAATCTCAGCTTTCCCCTCCCGGTTGCGCACCACATAGCACTTGATATTGAGTTCTACTGCATAATGCGCAAGCATCGAAAGGTCTATTGCCCTCTGCACGTCGAGCGAGGCGGCAGACTGCTGTTCCCTGTTCCTTATGGTCTTGTCTTTCTGCCTCCTTTTGAGTATCTCATGAGAGTCCGCATCAATGTAAACCATGCCGGCGAGCCCTTTCAGGCCATGGATTACCGCAGACGGAAGCCCGGGCGCGAATCCGTTTGCCCCTTCGACAGACAGGTGAGTGTCGACAACAACATTTCCGTTCATTTTTGATACCTTCTTGAATGCGATGCCTCTTAGCAGGGAAACCCTCTTATTGTCAAGCAGTTTCAGCGTGTCCTGCCCTGCTCCAATGCCTCTTTTTGCCGCCTCGTCCTTCATAAGCAGCCCTAATGCAACTATCTTGTATCTCTTTGCAGAGGCACCCAGCCTTTTCAGTAGCGTGCTCTTGCCTGCGCCGGAAAGCCCAGCAACAATTACCATCTTCAGCGGCATAAACGCATCTGCGAATCAAAGCCTTTTAATCCTTTACTCCATCTCCCCTGCGCCATGCCCTCCCATTCCTCCGGGGCCAGGGCCCTTGGACTTGGAGCTTATCATGTCGTCTATCCTAAGGATTATCTCAGCAGCCTCGCTTGCGCTGTACAATGCCTGCTCCTTTATCCTCAAAGGTTCATATACGCCGAGCTTGTCCATGTCTCCTACTGCGTTCTTGTATATGTCGACGCCGTATGAGCTTCCCTCCTTGCTCCTGTGCTTGTTCCTTAGTTGCACGAGAGTGTCTATCGCGTCCATGCCCGCGCTTTCTGAAAGCGTTTTGGGCACTATCTCAAGCGCATCTGCGAACTTCTGTATCGCAAGCTGCTCCCTGCCTCCTATATCGCTCGAGTAGCTCCTGAGCGCATTGGCTATGTCCACCTCTATCGCTCCTCCCCCAAGCACGTATTTGCCGTCTTCCAATACGCTGGATATCGCTCCGATGACGTCTGTCACAGACCGCTCTGTTTCATCAATTGCCTGCTGCGTCCCTCCCCTTATGAATATTGTGACGCTCTTCGGGTTCTTGCAGTCTTCCACGAAGACCATTTGTTCTCCTCCAATCTTGCGCTCTTCTACCATTCCAGCGAATCCAAGGTCTTTTTCGCTGAGATCGTCAAGGCTCGTCACGACCTTTGCACCGGTTGCTTTGGAAAGCTTTTCCATGTCGCTCTTCTTTACCCTTCTTACCGCTATAATCCCCGACTTTGCAAGGAAGTGCTGCGCGACGTCGTCTATGCCCTTCTGGGTGAACAAAACCGTGGCCTTGCTCTTCGAGACCTTTTCGACCATCGTCTTCAACATCTTCTCCTCCTGCTGCAGGAACGCCTGCATCTGTTCAGGAGATGTTATCTCTATCTTCGCGTCGATCTCCGTCTTCTCTATCTCCATTGCCAAGTCAAGAAGCGCTATCTTGGCGTTCTTTATGGACTTCGGCATTCCAGGATGCGAAATCTCCTTGTCTATCAAGACTCCGCTTATGAATGCAGTGTCCCCTATGGTTCCTCCAGCCTTCTTCTCGACCTTTATCAGATCGTGGTCTATGACTGTATTGCCTCTGGCGTCCTTGTCCATTACCTGTTTTACTGATTTTATGACAAGCTTTGAAAGAAGCGCCTTCGTTTCCTCTCCCCCGACGTTCTTCGAACCCATTGAAACCATGGCTATCTTCTGCAGTGTCGATTCGTCTGAAAGGCTGACGTTCTTGCTCCTCTCCTTTGCCACAGAGGCAGCCTTCTCGGCAGCGATCTTGTAGCCTTTTATGACAGACGTAGGATGGACTCCCTGTTCGAGCAACTCTCCTGCTCCCCTAAGCAGCTCGCCCGCAATGACCACGACGCTTGTAGTGCCATCACCAGCTTCCTTGTCCTGCGTCTTAGCTATGTCCACCATTATCTTTGCAACAGGGTGCTCCACGTTCATCTCTTCCAATATGGTTGCCCCATCGTTCGTTATGGTGATGTCGCCAAGGTCGCTGACGAGCATCTTGTCCATTCCCTTCGGCCCAAGCGCTGACTTGACCGCGTTCGCCACAGCAATCCCAACAGCAATGTTGGTCCTCTGCGCATCCCTTCCGAGAAGCCTTGTCGCCCCTTCTGGAAGGTACAAAATCTGTTGTCCCCTAAGTTGATCTTCAGGCATATTTTTCACCCTAAATTTTTAAACATAAAGAATCGTTATATGATAAAAAGTCCTTACCAACGAATCCAACTACTATTATGCCGAAAAAAGTATAAAAAGCTTGCTTTTTGAAGGCAGCAGCGAACTTCAAAGCCTGCAGCCGCAGAAACAGATACAATCATAAAATAATATTTATATCTCCATAAAACACAAAAAAGCCCAGAACCGCAAAAGGGTTCGAGCTGTAGAGATAACACTTAACCTAACCTTTGCCGCTCACCTTCCCTGCAATGCCCAGAAAAAGTTCTGAAATACCCTGCTCTTCCATAACTGGTATCCTTCCAACGTCGCTCAGTTCATTGAAGGCCTTGTTGAAAGGCACACGCCCGATGACCTCTGTATCGAGTGCCTTTGCTACGTATTCCGCATTTTCAGGGCTTCTCTGATCAGACATGTTCTCTATTACCCCAATGATCTGCTTGCTGAGCCTCCTCGCCATCTTGCCGGACCTTATAGAGTTTACGGCAGCAATCCTTTGGGGTGTAGTGACTATTATGAAGCCGTCAACATCCAGCACCTGCATTATTGTAAGCTGGCTGTCAGAGGTGCCCGGAGCCATGTCGATTATCAGATAATCCAGTTCGCCCCAGTCTGTGTTTCCGAGGAAGTCGTAAAGCATCTTTGTTATTATCGGGCCTCTCCATATGATCGGCTTCTCGGTCTCATCGACAAGCAGGGCCGTGGAAGCCACCTTTATGCCATCCTTCTCTATGGGCTTTAATGGCAACGACTCTGTCGACATCTTTTTGTCCATGCCGAGGAACATTGGTAGATTAGGGCAGTCTATATCAGCGTCGAGCAGCCCGACCTTGAAGCCCTTCTTGGTCAGCGCATAAGCGAGGTTCACAGACACAGTTGTCTTGCCCACACCCCCTTTTGCGCTGTATACCCCTATCTTGCGCTTTATGCCCGAGAGCTTCTGTTTTATGTATTCCTTTTGCCTCAAAACCCCAATGAATGAAGGGTGCATCTGGGATTCCCGGCTTTTCTCTTCGTTTTCCGCCATAAATACCCACTTAGAAAAGCAGTATAACTAAGAACGCAAGAATCTAATAGTGTGGGGTCCATAGTTTATACTCGATTAAAATTGCTGTTTTTGTAAAAAGGTAAATGATACTACAGAGAGGGCATGTAATTCAAATCAAATTCAGCAATAAAGGCATTTAGGTTAGGGTACCAAACTTTATAAAATAGGGGTTTACAATGTGTAAATCCACTAATTCGCCCTAAACGTTGATCCACTTCTGCATATCCCTAACCCAATACCTATTTTAATTTATTCATTCAAAAAACTTAAAAGAACGAAAAACGGTGTAATCAATGAAAATAAGCGAACTGAGGGCCGGCGCCAGTAATGTCACCATACAGGCAAAGGTTGTAAAAAAGGAGGATCCTAGGGAGGTCGTGACAAAGTACGGAAAAAGGTTGAGTGTTGCAAACATAACGCTTGAGGACGAAACAGGGACCATTCCAATGTCGCTCTGGGGCAATGACATAGAGATAGTGGGCTTGGGCGACACAATCGAGGTCACGAACGGGTATGTGAGCGAATTCAGGGGCACCCCGCAGCTTTCTACAGGCAAGTTCGGCAAGATAAGCGTTGTAGAAAAAGGCAGCGGCGAAGCATCCTACGATTCAGGGTCCGAAAAGGCAGATTCAGAAGCAAGCGAAGAGGACTTCTAACCCTTCGCGCTTTTTTTCTTTCTAGGCAGCCAGTACCTGAAGCTGTAGAAGAGCAGCGCAGTCCCTAGCGCAAACCCGAACCACAGCGTGGCAAGCCTAACCATTATCGTGGCAGCCGATCCTATCGTGGTGCTGATGCCGAGAACCCCTCCGAGGAAGGCCACGAGCGACCCGTCTGTTATCCCTATATTGCCCGGTATGCCTGTCACCATCCCGATCAGGTTAGCCGAGCTGTATACGAACACGCTGCTTGTCAATGGGGGTATTACCCCTATGGCGAGAAGCACGAAGTAGAGCGCCAGCGCATTGAGCAGTGCAGAGGGCACGCTGGTCGCAAGCGATACCGCATAGGTTGATATATTGTTAAGCTTGCCCTGCGAGGCGAAGTATTCATCCCCGAAAAGCGTGAAGATTCTCAGGAACATCCCTTTCCTGAATATCCTTTTCATGAGGTTGTAAAACCAGCTGCTCAGTATGAATGCATAGGGCAGCACCAGCACCACGTCTATTATGAGTATGTAGATGACGTATTGCCGAAAATAGACAGCGGCAGCGAACGCGAGTATCGCTATTCCAAGGAAGTCAGTGAATATGTCTATTGTCACTATCGGCACAGTGCTCGCGAGCTTCTTTTTCGTGAGCCTGTTAAGCGTAT
Organism: Microcaldota archaeon; assembly: GCA_964390895.1. GTDB lineage: Archaea > Micrarchaeota > Micrarchaeia > Micrarchaeales > Micrarchaeaceae > A-MIC-10. Next base: position 3,213 of record CAYMJD010000005.1, on the reverse strand, counting down.
AGGCAACAAGTACGCGGCCTATCCTCCCCGGGGTCAGCTCCATGGAATACATCGAGAGGTAGACCAACAGGTTCTTCCTGAACGGCAGACGTATGTCCAGCTTCTTTAGGTAATAATTCCATTTTATGAAGCTGAGCATGTATGCGCCAAGCACACAAACGAACGCAAGGCTGTAGATGTAGAGGTTGGAGCCCAGTATTATGTGGAATACGTTGTCTATGCCCCCTATTATCGCTATCGCTATGAAGACCGCGAGGCTTACAAGGAAGCCCACGATTATGAAAAGCATGACCCTGCGGACCATGCCCATGTATTCTCTCTCGGAGAGCTTCTCTGCATGGGCTATCCTATACCAGAGCGACGCCTTCCCTTTCGCTTTTGCCATTAAAACCATCAGCCCTTCAAAAGGCCTAAGAAAAGGCCTTCATACTGCTTTGCTATCCTATCCCAGTCATGCTCCCTCACCATAAGCTTCCTGCCCTCTGCCGCCTTCTGCCTGGCCTCCTGGGGATTGTTGAGCAAATGCAGCACGCGCCTGTACGTGCTTTCCACGCTCTTTGGCTTTATGTAGAAGCCGCAATTGCCCATCATTTCAGGTATGCCTCCTACCCTGCTCGCTATCGTTGGCGTTTCTGTAGCGAGGCTCTCAAGCAGCACGAGCCCTGCCGGCTCATAGGTGGAAGGAAGCACGAACATGTCTGAGGCGTTATAATAATAAGGGAGCTCGCCGTCGCTTATCTCGGGGATTATGCGCATGCGGCCTGCGATCCCGTGCCTCTCCGCCATGGAGGCGAACCGCTCCATCATCGGACCCTTGCCGACGATTAACAAGTTCGCGTCGTATTCCTCTCTCAATAACCGCTCGAACGCTTTTATGAGGTAGAGCTGCCCCTTCTGCGGCACGAGCCTCGCATTGTTCATTATTATCTGCCCTTCAAGCGGGAACCCCTGCATCACGCGCTCCACAAGGGGATCGCTTTTGCGTATGGGCCTGTATTTCCTGTAGTCGACCCCATTATAGACAACGTGCGCCTTGTGCCTGTGCCGCTTCGGGACCGTTGTCTCTATGGTGTTTGTGGAAACGCCTGTTATGAGGTCTGCGTAGCCCATCAGTGTCCTCCCCCACGCAACGTCGTAAAGCAGCCCTGTCGCGTCAAGGAACCCGGTTATGTTCCTCGGAAGGGAATTGTGTATCGTAATCGCGAGCTTCTTGTCGATTCCCTTTATCGCGTTGACCACGTCTATGTGGTATTGGTACCTGTTGTTTATGTGGTAAACGTCACTGCGCTCGCTTTTTATGTGGCTCCGTATCCTGTCCATGACAAGGAAAGGGAGCGGGGCGCCAGGCACTGTGACATAATGGGACTTAAGCCTCACCACCTTTATTCCCTCAACATAGCTTATCGATTCCCTATGGGTCGTCTTCGAAGAGCCGGTTATGACGCAGATATTGTGCTTTTTGGCGAGCCTTTTGTATACCTCCAGAATAACCTTCTCAGTGCCTCCGAGATGCGGATGGAAGAACGGGTTCAGAACGCAGATATCCATAGACACGCCGTCATTGCTGGCTTTGTATGCTCTTTACATAAGCTTGGGAGCAGACAGGCGCGGAATTGTTTATGATGGCGCATATCTGCGCAGTATAGACGTTTGCGCTCCCTATGATTCCCTGCGCAACCGCGGTTGACGGATTGTCCAGCTCACCAACCACAGTGCTCCAGTTAAGGTCCTTGAGCGCCCCAGGCGAAGCCAGGGCGCCTATGCTTATCGACCTGTTCCCGAAATCCATGAAAGGTACCGATCCCTGGGGATTGTACTTCTGAAGTATGCCCGCCTCCAAAGCTGTAAGGCTCTGCAGCGGGTCATATCTGTCTGATGTGGCATTTTTCTTGTTCGTCGCTTCCTCTACTCCTGTGAAATTGACGAACTGGCTCTGGTATGCTGTTTTGTAGAAGCTGAAAGTCACAGTGCCCGGGAAGGCGTCGCTTGTTGATGATGTCATGTAACGCAGGCCTGAAAAGCTCCCGAACCTCGTCAATGCTATTATGAGCCCCCATCTCGAAATCGAGCAGAAGGGGCAGAACTCAGCCCCTATGTAAAGGACCTCAGGCTTGCCGTCGCTCGCGATCAGCGCCGGCGCGCTGACGCCTCTAAGGAACGTGCTTGCAGTTCCGATTCCTACTGTGTTAGCCAGCGAGGCATTGGAGGAGATGCTTGAAAGCCGTTCCATCACCGTTTGACTTACAAGGACGTTGTCATATGCGGATCTATCGGAAGGCTGTGCGCTGTTCGCAAGGAAGGCAGCGGACGTCGCCACTATCGCGACTATTATGGCAACAGCGTATATCACTTTTCTTTTCATGTAATTCACCTAAGCGCAATCCTAGGGGATACCCTATGTACGAGACTGTTCAGAAGACCGTTGATCCTGTTCTTGTAAACGCTTATCAGATAATACAAGCCAATGCTTAAAATAGCCCCAGCAAGCACGTCCGTTAAGTAATGCTGCCCCAGGTATACCCTCCCGAAAAGCACCACAAGAAGCCAAACCAGATAGAGAACCCTAAGGTACCTGTAATTCTTGAAGAAGAATGCAAGCCCTGTTAAAGTAAGTGCATGGTTGCTCGGGAAAGCGAAGCCGCTCTCGCATGCCGCACTGTTTATCCAATCAAGGCCTGAGGCCGCGCAGGGCCTGGGTTCGGCGAAGAGGAATTTCAGGAGCTCAGAAACCGCATAGAACAGCACAAACGCCACAATGAACGAATACACGTTCTTGTCCTTCCTGAAATACATATAAAGGACAACCGCAGGGATCACGGCAAAGAAGCTCTCCGCAAGCAGCATCATTATGTAATTCAGGTACGGGCTCGCAATGCTCTTCACGAGTTCGAATGCCCAGACGTTTATGTTTATCGCACTTGGATCAAAAAGCATCTAATCAACACCAAAGCAGCCTAAACGGGTAAACAAGCGCCAAACACAAAACTAATAAAGGATTACACAGATATGCTTATTAAGGTTTTATATAAAGCGGAACAGCCACGGGGTTGTGGCGTAATTTGGCAGCGCAGCAGGCTCCAGATGTTTATAGAAAAGAATGAGCAACCGCGATGATTTGGATCTGGAATTTTAAAACCATGAAGTAACCTGCTGGTCGGGGTTCAAATCCCCGCAACCCCAGATTTTATGCCTACTAAAAACAAGAACCAGCTT
>CAYMJD010000004.1:0-21745 GCA_964390895.1 Microcaldota archaeon | reverse complement strand
CGGGTTACTGGCAGCATGAAAGGTTTGGTGTCCACTATTGACATCCGACACCAAAATTTCAATCTATGGCGACATGAAGGGGCTTAGAAGTTTAAACACAGGTAATGGCACTGACCATGAACTTTGGGTTGATTTGTTTTTTGAGTCAACCGATGACTCAAAAGAGGATGGGCTTTTAAATATGCTGAGGAACCGAAATACAATAAAGTACGAACGTAAGGCTTAGGCAGGGTATCGCTAAAGAACATATCAAGGAGGCATGATGGCAACGTGGATGGTTAAGGACAGCGACGTTACGAAGGGAGGCACAGAGAAGGGCTGGCAGGCAATTGACGGCATCAAGGAATAGAAATAAGGACCTCAAGGATAAACCTATAGTGTTTGTTGACGACCAGGGCGAAGTACACGACGACATCAATAGCGTCAACGAAGCGAAGAAAGCCGGCTTCCTGCCAACTTCTAAAGAAGACGAGACACCGCCAAGCGCTAAGGCCGGAGTCCCTGTAATAACGCCTGATGGAAGGATAGAATACACGATTTGCCTGCCTCCACTGGCCTTAGCATACTTCAATGTCGCTAAAGCCGCTGGATTTATCAAAGACCCCGAGGCCGATTTTGACCAGTGGGTATTTGACTGTATCCAGAGCAAGTTTGCCTGTGAGTGATTACCACTTCGAGCTTGTGCTGCGCCCCGTTTCGGGCAAAAAGGATTCCGAGGAACATATGAGGGAAATTGCTCGTGAGGAATTCTCCAGGCTTCAGGGTGCGGCTAACCCAACAGAAACAAAGACGGTGACGACTCAAGATAAGACTCAAGAGGGGGTCAAAAATGAGTGCCAAGAGGGCATCCTACAAAGGCTCAGCAGATGCTATAAATGTCAAGACGAGTTCTTTAGCGGCTCAAACAGAGTGTTAGGGTTCGCCGAAATGCGGGGAAATCACCTTGGATTGCGACATCCCCATCCTCCCTGCTATCCTCCCTTTGAGAGCTATAGTTGTTATATGAAGCTGTGGTGCGCCGAAACGCGCCGTTCAAATGCGTCTAAATCCGTTCAAATAGCGGACGGATGAATAGTACATAAATCGCTGATACCATAATGATTTTCACCTAAGATGCCCAGCAATATGCGGAAATGCGCAGAAATATCATGATAAATAGCTTCAAGTTTCAATAAAAATCCAATAGAAATGTAGAAAAAATTTAGGGAAAATATCATGATATCACATCATGATATCAGCACTGGTGCGGTACTGATATTAAGCCTGATATCAGCAGAGGCTAGTTCCTGATATCAGAAATAGGTCGCCTGACAAACTCAAAAAGTGGGTTAAGCTAAAAGTACCGATCTAAAACACAAGGTAAAGGTAAAAAGGGGTGGCACTTCCTGGGGGCAGGAAGTTTAGCTGCCGCTTTCTTTTTGCCCCCGGAGTGCCGCCAGAGGAGATGAGATCAGCACAGAGGAGGCTATGATGTCGAAATGCGTGATTCAGGGCACCGATGTGATAGAGGAAGGGACCCAGAAGGGCTACAATCGTATCACTCTGGCCAAGAATACAGACAACTCACTTAAGGATAAATCCATAGTCTTTGTTGACGACAACGACATCGCCCACGCGGACATCAATAGCATCGCTAGAGCCAGGAAAGCCGGCCTGCTGCCGAAGAAAAAGAATGTCTATGGTGGCAAGGGTGCCCCAGGATGAGTAGCCGCTATCGGGTCTGCCCAGGGCAGCACCGCTGCTTCCCCCTGGGAGGTCAGCGAGTAGAACACTCGCTGCTGGAGAAAACCATACTGGACGGGTTTGCGCTTTGCTCTGCGCCACTCCAAACCGGGGGGGCGAACCAGTGGAAGAAGGGAATTGTTCGGCCGTCTGGTCGTCCTCTCGCCGTTCCTGGCAGGTTTTTCATCGAGGCTGACGACCTTATCCTGCAGGAACCGCTCGAGGGGCAGTCTCTGCACGATGTTGACGACTCCGATAGCTATATCCCAGCCGTTTATAAATATTAGGCATCAGGCCGCGGGATTTACCCCCACGGAAGAACTCGATGCCGTGGCGCTCTTCTTGCTGCCACTAGGGCGCCCTGTCCAGGTCGTCATCAGTAGCCTTGCCTGGCTTATGTAAGCTGCCTTATCAAGGCGTTTTGTCGTGTATCTTCGGATAGCCGTCTATTGAGTGTGCGCCTTGACTTGGCTTTGGGAGTGATTACTCTGCCGTTGGGATAGGTGATTTCAAACGTCTTGAGCCTCATTTTTCATTCCTCAACTCTAGGCAACTCGGAATAGGTGACGAGCACACGCTAAAGCGGAACACCGGGCTTGGCCTTATCTTTTGGTCTAACAGTGCCGGCCAACATAGTCGTAATGTGAATGATGACCCCTTTTGGTTTAGTCAGGCTGTCGACAAGGAGTACCCTTTCCCCTCGATATAGCTATACCTACAGTGGAACAGTGATGCCGATGATTACGTGGGAGTATTAACCGCTATTTTGAACGGGAATAAAATTCGGTCATTGTGACCATATCTTGAACAAGCTACGTGAAGCCGAGGTACTGCTGAGCCAGGGTTCCCCTGTAGCTGAGGCCAGCCGCAAGATTGGCCTCACCGAGCAGACCTACTACCGCTGGCGCAAAGAATACGGTGGCATGCGCCTTGAGCAGGCTAAGCGACTGAAGGAACTGGAAAAGGAGAATTTCCGTCTTAAGAGATTGGTGGCCGATCTCTCACTTTACAATGCCATTCTCAAGGAAGCCGCCCGGGGAAACTTGTAAGCCCGTCCAGGAGACGACAGGTGATCACCCGTATTTGCCAGTTGCTTCACATCTCTGAGAGACGGGCCTGCAGAGTGCTGGGACAACCCGGGGCTACTCAGCGGCGTCTTCCCAGGATGGGTGCCGAGGAAGGCCGACTAACCACGCGCATCATAGAGCTGGCCACCAAGTACGGCAGGTATGGATACCGCCGCATAACATCACAGGATGTCATCGACCAGTTGTTTCAACTTTTCGTGCTTAGGGGCATCCCAGAGCACATACGCTCTGATAACGGCCCCGAATTCACGGCCAGGGAGATACGCAAATGGCTTGCCAGGATGGGAGTTAAAACCTTTTTCATCGAACGCGGCAGCCCCTGGGAGAATGGTTATATAGAGTCGTTTAACGGAAAACTGAGGGATGAATTGCTTGATTGAGAGGTATTCAATACACTCACTGAGGCCAGGGTATTGATAGAGCAGTGGCGCAGGGAATATAATGAGTTCCGGCCGCATAGTGCGCTCCGCTACCGGCCACCGGCGCCTGAGGCTACCCTAGTGCCGGGACTAACTTAACAAGTGGTATCGTTGGTGGGGGCAGGCCAGTGGCATGTGAAATCTATCAAGTAGTACATACCATTGGGGGCTTGAACGAGTAGGCTATGCTGACATTTACTATAGATTGGGATGTTTTTGGATTTGCCGTGTAACTAATTCTTTCTTTTTTCTATCAATTATCTGGGTCTATATAAATACAGTGGGTGGACGGACTAAGTGGATTTCACCTGAGTGAAGAGGACAAACCCGTGGGGAAGGAAGGTATGGCAATGACAAAAAGCGCCTTGATTACTGGAATAACTGGACAGGATGGTAGCTATTTGGCTAAGTTCCTTCTTACAAAGAACTATAAGGTCTTTGGGACATACAGGAGACTCTCTACTCCTAATTTTTGGAGATTGCAGTACTTAGATATTTTTGATGAGGTAGAGTTAATTCCAGCTGATTTGATAGATGCTTCTTCTCTTGTAGGAGCAATTAAGACGTCTGACCCTGACGAAGTTTACCACTTGGCAGCACAGAGCTTTGTGGGCGCTTCCTTTGAGCAGCCAGTGGGAGCGGGTGAGATCACTGGGCTAGGGCTGACTAGAATCCTCGAGGTAATCAGAGAATTAAACCCCAAAATAAGGTTTTATCAGGCATCAACGAGCGAACTTTATGGAACAGGAAATTCAGAATTGCAAAATGAGGGAAACGCTTTTCGTCCTGCCAGCCCATACGGTGCCGCTAAGCTCTATGGGTACTGGGTAACCAAGATTTATCGGGAAGGCTACGGTATTTTCGCCTGCAACGGTATATTATTCAACCATGAGAGTCCCTTACGCGGCTTGGAGTTTGTCACCCGCAAGATTTCCAATGCTGTAGCTAAGATAGCACTGGGCTTGGAAAGTGAGCTGAAGTTGGGAAATCTAGAGGCAAAGAGAGATTGGGGGTATGCTCCTGAATATGTCCAGACCATGTGGCTTATGCTACAGCAGGACAGCCCTGACGATTATGTGATTGCGACGGGTGAAGCTCACTCGGTGCGGGAATTTGCCGAACTGGCTTTCCGCCTCGTTGGTTTGGACTCTGGAAGATACATTAAGGAAGACGGAAGGTTTCTACGTCCACTTGACGTTAATTACCTTTGTGGTGACTACTCCAAAGCTAGGAAGAAGTTGGGCTGGATGCCTCAGGTGAAATATGGGCAGCTTGTTGAAATAATGCTAAAAGAAGATCTGAACCGTTGGGAAAGATGGTTAAAAGGTGAGAGGTTCCCTTGGGATGCTTTGAATTATCCTAATGAGAATAGAATCATATCAAGAATGTTGAAACTGGATAAATGAGCTATGATAGAAAAGATAGAGTACGAAGGCAAGATTCTTGCTCTGATTCTACGTTCTAGTTATGAACGAAACGGTGTAGATTTCATCACCTCTGAGGATAATCCTCTTCAGCTTGGTGTCCTTAAGCACAAACGGGGTGCAAAAATAAAGCCACATACTCACAGAAATAGAACCAGAGCCATAAGCGAAGTGCAGGAAGTCCTGCATATACAATACGGGGAAATAGAAGCAGAACTCTACGATGCTCAAGGAAGGAAGGTCCGGAGTGCCATCTTGAATCCTGGTGATACGATTTTACTTCTTTCAGGGGGACACGGTTTCAATATCTTGAAGGACAGCAAGATAATAGAAATTAAGCAGGGTCCGTACTACGGGGTTGGTGAAGATAAGGAACAGCTAGATGTAACAATGTGAAATGTGATAATGGGCGATGACACAGTTCGAAAACTATGCACAATATGGCGATTTAGAAGCTCGGGCTCAAGCAAGAGCAAATTGAATTACTATAGCAGTCAATGAAGGCCGTAAAAGAAAGGCAAATTGTAAATCATCCGCCAAATTTGCACAAATTGGTGGGCCGTTGTTAGTCCTAAAATATAAGCGTCTTTTGTTTAATATTAAGCGTGTTTATTTCTGCGACTATCCTTGCGATGTGGATAGCTGTGACACTGTACACATTTGGTATTGTAAAAATAAAGTGGAGGCTAAGGGATTTATTTGTACACGTCAGCTTACAGCAGTTATTGATTTAACTCAGGATTTGGAAACTATCTGGCGAAATATGGATAGGAACGCCCGATACGGAATAAAACGAGCAGAGAGGGAACAGATCAAGTATGAGTTGAATCAGCATTACGATGAATTCTATCAGATGCGCGAAAACCTTGCACGAATTAAGGGTTTTACCTCGGGGCTCGGTTTCACCACGCATAGTGCTGAAATGATCAAAAGATATGGCACCTTATTTACTGCAGAAGTTGAAGGTGAAGTTATTACAGGAAATGTTTACCTAGAAGATAAGGAACACATTTTAGCTTGGATGAGCGCTTCGAAGCGTTTAGAGGTAGACAAACAGAAGGCATCCCTTATTGGCTGGGCTAATCGCATGCTTCATTGGGAAGCGATTAAGTACGCCAAGGCAAAAGGCATAAGAGAATTCAACTGGGGGGGGTGTGGTCGGAGGAGGAGACTTCTGAGGATAAACAGAGCCTTAACTCTTTTAAACTCAGCTTCGGCGGCAAAGTCGAAACTTGTTACTTATATCAGAAGGTTTATTCCAAACGTTACAAGTTTGCGCAACTTATGTATCATTTTCTTCGGTTTGCAAGAAAGGCTTCATAATGAACCTTGTAGCTGCACTTGAGGCAATCCAGGAGAAAATTACCGGCTTAAATCTGATACTGTATGTTTGCCGCCGTTTCTCTAAGTATCATCTAAAGGTTTTTCCTTTACCAGTCGGGATTTTTAAACTCTAACCGTCAGGCCAATAAATATACTTAGTATCACCAATCACGCTTGAGCTCCTTGGACAGCTAGAAGGATTTGATAGGCTATAGAGGGAGGCCTCGCCTTTTGACCAGATTTATTAAGAATGCTATCTCTCTCTGATTGAATCCCTTCATAAGTATTAAACAGACAAAGTATATAACCGCACCTATTACGACGGAGGTAAGCACAGTCCAAACATTTGTTGGATTGAGCTTCCACACGACAACGCTCATTGGGATTGATGATGCCAGGCACTTCCCCAAGAACCTAAAGTCGATGTTGAAGTGAATCCGTCTATTGGAAAGAATACCGAGCACAAGCGAGTGGATTATAAATGTTACCAGGGTCGAGATTGCAGCGCCCAGGATGCCAACCCAGGGAACCAGCACGATGTTTAGCACAAGATTTAGCAAAGCAGAACCGGTAAATACTATGGATAGGAGTTTTGTTTCCTTAAATAGCATTAAGAGGTCAGCGAAAACATAGCTAGCGCTAAAGAAAACAGTACCAAAGGCAACTATAGGTATTATAGGATGTGCTTCAGTGAATGCATGAGTCGTCATAATGCTTAGCAGAGGCTTCGAGAGAATAAGAAGACCAAATGCAGCAGGAATAGACAGGGATAAGAAAAACTTAAGCGTGTAGCCAACAATTGTTTTGACCTCCTGAATCTTGTTATTTTCATATTGATGGGTAATTGCTGGGAAGAGAACGGAGTTGAGTGGCGCATAAAAAAGATAGATGAGGCTTCCCAAGCCATAAGCTGCAGAATAAAGTCCCACCTGAACAGCATCCAGGAAATACCCTATTACATAGCGATCACCAACACCTATCATCCAGAAGCAAAGAGAGAATGGAAGCAAAGGTATGCTAAATGCAAGCCATGATTTCAGGGTGACAAGTGCAGGCATGGTAAATATAATTTCCCGCTTTACTATGTAGAATCCTGCCAGGAAGAATAAACTCCTAGTAATAAGTAAAGCAACTATTGCTCCATATAGTCCATGGCCAGAGTAAGTCATATAAAAAACTAATGCCAGTTCGCTAACCACCTGGGCAATAGTGAAGATAGCGTACCTCTTTACCTGCGCGAAAGCCAGGAAATATTCGATGATAACTTGGTCAAGAGTTGTCAGCAAAACTAAGAAGGCTGACAGTCTGATAAGTGGAGCGGCTTCCGTTCCCTTCAGGAACGTTGTGGCAAAAGGTCCGGCTAGAACGAACATGAGGACAGACAGCAAGATGCCTGTACCTGCCGCAGCCGCTAAAACAGAAAATGTACCTTCGCTTATTTTACGCTTGTCTCTCTCAGCAGCAAGAAATCTGGTCATTGCGACGCTAAGCTGGAGTATGGCTAGTGGCATCAGCAGTGAGATAGTGGACATGATCTGGGCCCATATCCCGTAGCCCTGTGATCCAATTAATTTGGATATCACTATCAACAACACTATGTTTTGAAGGGCTCTTGCTGCGCTGGCGATACTAGAGAGTCCGATATTTGAGGCATATTTCTTATAGATATTAGAACTCATACTCTCGCACTCTGTCTTCAGGTCCAAGCTTACTGCTTGAGGTAGACTTCGCTTTCACCATTGGAATATATTTTCGCTGTCAAAAGTGGGTAGATATAAGATGTAGGATAGTTGTAATTTTGGTTTGAGCCAGGTGACTCATTTCCCACAGGTACGTTCATCAAGGACTTGACGACATTTAAATTGCTCAGATATATGTAACTACCACTCTCTACTTCTGTCTCAGGGTAAATATCCTCCGATGGGAAAATCAACGCATAGTTTGGTAGAATGTGCCACTTAGATAGATCGTCGGAGTAGATTTTAGCTCCCTCTGTTCTAAAATTGGAAAGCCATTGGGCACTGAGGACATCACTTGTGAAGACATATTCAGAGTGAAAGCTGACAACTACTGCGTCAATGTTGCTACTCTCAAAATTTGCCTGGCTTAAAGATATTGATGTCGGGCCTTTGTCCCGAGCGACTTCGTAGATAAACCCGCTATTAAATAAGAAATACGGTATCAACACTAATAGCACAACAAGGATTGTATAAGCAGGACCCACAGAGTAGCCTCTGGTATGTATAGTCGGCTTCAACTGACCAATCATGCTTCTCATCTTAATCAATGCTGCCTTGAGGAGTTTGAATAACCATCTAAAAAAGCTCTGTCCACCCAGAATGAATAATGGCGATAAAAAGAATAGAGTCACATGGTATATCCTGTCGACGTTTAAGAATCCAGCGAAGTATGGTAGGGCTACACACACAATTAGCAGCAGTAAGCTCAAGAGCGTCATTACGTAATATTCCGGTCCGAGTTTCATCATTTTACGCTTAACTACCAACCGAAGGACCCCGACAATGATAAACAACAGTGTGATACGATAAAAATAAACACTCACGGAATGTAAAAAGGATGCTGATTGTCCCAACCCCAGTAACTTTAAGGTACTAGCTCCCCTCGTGCCTGTAAGAAGAAAATCAGTAATGCTGTTATATGTGGTTTGACCCACAAGCACAATATTACTGAAGCTCTTTGATTCCGCGGTATATATATACCAACTAAGAGCCATGACAACATAAAGGCAAACAAAGGTTCCCGTCAGCATCGTGGGCGTCTTAACATCCTTTGCTACTTTCTTTATTAGATATAATAATGGCAAAGTGAGCAATATATAGAAGATATAAAAATATGATATTGCGTAGTGGCTTACCATTAGTGAGGCAGAAAAGATCACGGCTAGTATCGCTTTTTTGAAACCAGTTATTTCTCCGCTGATCATTAACAGAATTAAAAGAGCGAAAAACAACTCAGCAATTTGTTGCCTCGCAAGGGAAGCCATTCCGATGAAAAATGTTGAAAGAGACATGAAGAAAAATACTGACAGAAATGCCACATGACGTTTGGTCTGTCTTCGGTAGACTTCGTACAGTGCCAACGGAACGAGGGAAAAGAACAAAGGGTAAGCTGCCTTGAATACCCATGTGATGTCAACATTCAAAAAGTGCGAATAAATAGTTGGCAGGATTGTAATGCTCAGCATTGCGTTGTAAGAATACGCTATAGTCGGGTCCCAGTGCGAATGTATCATTGTCAACTGAGCGAAATAGTATTCCAAATGGATATCCCATCCAGTTAAATATGGCGACACCAACGTATAGGCGTACAGGAGAGAAATAGAAATAGCGAATATTCCTATGGGATATAGCTTGGCTGGTATGAATTTCTTGAAACCAATCAATGTGACTGTTATGCAAATCATAACAATTAGCAAGAGCAGGAGAACGTTGTTATGGTAGAAACGTACCAAGAATGCTCCCAATATACTGGTAAGGATAATCAAAAACAGAAAAAGTATTGCAGGGGACACAAATTCTCTGATATGTACTTTAATATCTGTGAATTCTGTATTATAGGCATTCCTATCTCGCCAATAACTCAAACCACACAGTATCACCACTGAAAAAGTCATGGTATTTAGCAATGGGTAAGTAGAGAGTGGTTTGGAGATACCAATAAGTGGACCACAAGAGTTAAGCAGAAGGCCGATGAACATGCAAAAAGAGAGGCTTAACCCCACAGCGTACAATAACGTTGTTGCTGAGCCCAGCCCATGAAGTCTTAAGATGCGAAGGATGATAATGCCAGGAATGAAGCTAAGGTAAATAAAGCCAACAATCTGTATTAAAATGGGAACGTCGTAGCTGACAACATCACGGGTTATCAGCAGAAGCGCAATTACTAATTGAGTTACCGTCACGAAGGCTAGAAACTTCTTGAATTCCCAGTCATTCATGCGGAGAGGATTATAAATCATCTCTACAATGTCTCAGGTCCTTTTCAAGTGACCACAGCATAGCCATTAGGACCCACATGACCCGTGCCAGCCAAACCACCTTTTCTTAGTTCTGGGTATTTATCAGACCCCTTAATATGCAGAATATCCAGAGCACCGTTACCTCTTATCTTTGTGTTCTGTCCAAATCTTTTCAAAAACACTGATTAGCTTCTCTGTCATAGTCTCCCAGGAATACTTCCACTCTACAAGCTTTCTTGCACTTGAACCTATTTTTTGACATAATTGCTTATCGTTCAGGAGTTCCAAGACCCTGTACGCGAATTCCTCTGGCCTATCAGCTATAACTATGTCTCTCCCTGGTGTCACATCGATTCCTTTGGCACCTATGGAAGTAGACACAACTGGTTTACCCATTGCCATTGCTTCCAATATCTTGGTTTTAAATCCGCCGTCGTCTGTTACCATTGGCACGATTGCGACTGATGCCTGGGCAAAATATGGTCTAACGTCTTCAACAAATCCTGTGACGGTTACTGATTTATCTGACGCTAATTCCAAAACTTCTTTGGAAGGTTCCTTACCAACAATATATAGTCTTGCGTCTGGGATTCTGCTCCGTACTAACGGGAATATTTTGTTGAAGAAATGACAAACTGCCTCTACATTATGCTTATAGCTCATCGCGCCAGTGAATATCAATATGGGAATATTGCCCTCAGAATCTACTTCCTTGAAATATTCAAGGTCAACACCATAAGGAACCACAAAAACACTCTTAGATACGTATTGCTCTAAAAACTCTTTGTGAAAAGGTGACACAGTTACGCAAGCATCAAACTTCTTATATTGGGGAATTTCAAATATTTTTAGCTGATAGTAATTCAATAGCCACCATATCTTTTTTAGGATTTCAGTCTCCGTTAAATATGCCTGATAGCGTGAATATAGCACCGGGTCCACAGTGTCCATTACCTTTAGTAGGTCTACTGGTAGATGCATGCTCATAACGTAGGGAATCATAGGACGATCGCAATATATAATGTCGAATCTCTTCTGCAATATTAAATCAGCCGCTTTTTTTTGCATTTTTCTGGAATAGGAACGACAAGGAATAACACGGTGCCTCATTAGCCCCGGTGAAAGTAGCACTTCCTTAAGTGTATGCATAATACCATTCTTGGGCATATTCACCACTTCAATACCATCGCAATATTTTTCAAGCTCATCCCTGTAATTGCCAGTGACATCCCCTTTATCATATGCAAGCAATGTGATTCTGTGGCCATATTTGCTAGAACGTTTCAGCAGGTGAAATATTCTAATATTTGTAGAATCGAAAGAGGTCGGGAGTGACCGCCATATTACTAGAATATCCAATGTATTGGCTTGTGGCTTCTCCACATCATTATCCCTACTTACTCAACAATTTGTTCTTCTTGTCTGTAACGTTGTGTAATACTGCTAATAAGACCACAATTAAAGCCTTGTTCAATTAATTTTTGGCTGATTTGTCAAAGCGCAAGGGGGAAAATATAGACCAGGGAACCCTCCTTTCAAAGCCATATCCTTAGTTTGGTGGTTCTGAACCTAGTAGCACAGAGCATACCATAAACTAATAGTTTCTTGCCTCAAATACTTATACTCAGCCAACGCGTCATCCTTTTGTCTTTCCAAGTTCTTAAACAATGATAAAACTTTCCTTGCTCGATTAAGATATGATTTGTTTAGATCTCCTTGAGGTGTTAGTGCAAAGTACATAAGGGGGATGAGTGAGTATACAGTGTGCCTCCAAGGGAGGTAGATCCTTGACATCAACTTCAGCGAGATGTAACTTCTTTTCACAAAGAGCATTTCTATTAAACTGCCAATATTTTGTAGCAGTGTAGCGAATACAAAGTAATTGCCAGTCTTAGTCATTAGTTTACCCAAATAGCTCTTCTGGAACTCAATGTGATCGTAGAAGTCTATCCCCATCTCCCTCTTTATAGCCCAACGGAAAACTTGGTCGCATATCTGTATAACCTTTGACTGAAGATGTCTATCAGGGTTATCATTGTGAACTTTCCCTGTAAGTTTAAAAGAAGTCGCTTCTTGAGTAGTAGAAAGAAATTCAGGCAATGCTGCATTTAGGTCTGGGAAATATTTTGGAAATATCTCTTGAAACGTCAGATTTCTGGCTCGATAAGACGGGGCATAATTATTAAGAGATAACAAGATCGTATCCTGGCAAGCCAGTACAATCTTGTATAACCAGTAAACTGACATCGAATCAGGCTCATCTTTCACTGATAAATACTTCAGGCCTTCAGCCATCCGATTAAACATTAGCTTCAATCCCTCCCAGAATGGGATGTCCCCAGGCCTGAAGTCGGGTATCTTGGTCAGGTAATTCTTGCCGTAAATCTCCTCTGACCCATATCTCAAATCATAGTTCTGCATGGTTGGCTTTATCCAGCGTGACATTCCGGGCAATATAAGATAAAGGCTTATCTTGATTCCATAAACGCTCAATTCAAGGTTAAACCTTTCTTTTACGTTTCGAGCCAATTTTGCTACCTTTGCTCTAGGTAGACATCTGAGGGAAATAATACAAACTTCGCAATCGCTGAGAAATTCAACCCTCCCATCTACCACTACAGCAGTGACTTCTCCCCTGCCGAAACTCCCGGTCAAGAATATCGACCTAGGTCGAAAAAGCCGCACTATCTCCCTCGCCAAGTAGTCAACTGCTTGGTTTGCCTCGTTATTAATAGTTATATGAGTACTATATTGGCTGATCATTTCCAAATTGCCACACCATCCATGTACTTTGGGATTGGTGCGCTAAGCAACGACAGGATCGACGGGGTAATATCTACCAGCCTTACATGAGATTGGTCAATCACTGCTCTATTTGATACGAAAACTCCGTCAGATTCCTGATTGTCGGGCAGATACCCATGCATAGAAACGTAGGAGGGGTTTTGCCTTCTGCCCATTACGAATACCTCTCCTTTACCAAATATATACGGCGCATCGAGATAGAATATCAAGTCACCATATCTGTTATCAGGCATATCAGTTTTGTATTTTCTGGATAACTCCTCTGTTAAGATAAACCCTTTGTCACGCAGCTTTGAAAGAATCTCACGGATTTCCATTCCTTCCTTTTCTGTTCTAGGCCAGAATCTGGCATAGTTCGAATCTATAAAAAAGATATAATCTTCAAGATGCCTACCTGAAGATTCAAACAGTAAGTAAAGGTTTACCTCTTCTTTTATACGCAATTGTCCATGGTCGGAGAATACTATGAAGGTGAAGTCATTCACTCGTTCTTTAAAAAAGTTGTACTTTCTCTCCAACGCCTTGTCTAATTCCCCTAGCGAAATCTGCACTTCACTTGAGTCTTGGCCAAAAAAATGAGACAAAGGATCGATATTCCCAATAAAAAAGTATGTCCATGGCTTCATTTTATCGGGATTATATTCCTTTATAACTCTATAGTGATTTTTCGACATCCTGACCGCATCTCTATTATTTCTCGGCATCCCAACTATATCAAAATCAATGTCATTTTCTCTCAGGATATCAAATATTGTAGGATAATTCTCCAGAAACCCGGGCTCCGCCCACAATTTTTTCTCAGACACGTCAAAGTAATGCCAGTACTTAAGCGGTATGTTCCACAAAAAGGGGATGCCGAAGAAGGCGCTAATTTCTTTTCTGGGAAAGCATGATAGCCTGTGGCATAGATATTTGGTATATATGTTATGGGGCAATTTATGTATCTTAAGGTCGTTAATCCATTTGAAGGGGGAAGTGTTGGGGGAGTACTGCCATATAAACCAGTGTAGATGTTTGTTTGGGTAGACTCCAGAATACATTGAGGCATGGCAGGTATTAGAATACCCCAATTGTGTTCTAATCCTTCGTTTCTCAGCACAAGACTGAAGGAAAGGCATATATTGCAAGCTTTCCGGCTTTAGTGCATCTATAAAGACTGTAACCACATAATTCACTTCAAAGCCTCCGCCCTCTGTTTGAGAAAGTTCGATGCTGCTTCATTCCCAAGCTCGGCGCATTTTGTCAAATTGAGCCTCCTCAATCTCCCCACTATGAATCCTCCAGCTAAGGCATCTCCAGCGCCTGTTGTATCCCTGACCTCGCTTGTGCCCGACACTGGTATGTGGATATAGCCCTCCCTTGTCACTACAAGGCAACCTTCTTTACCTAGGGTTATTATAGATAAACCAACAAGCTCCTTCAAATCATTGGCCATATCCTGAACTTCGTACTTGTCAGTCAATATCCTTGCCTCGTCAAGATTCGATACTAGAACATCGACAAAATCGATGATATGGCCTCTGAAGGAGCTTTGGATAGTATTGGGTGCACCTGGATTGAACCAGATCTCGCATTTACCGCGGCAGGCGCCCATAGCATACAAAATACCGTCCGATGTCAATCGAGATCCAAATGAATAACCTGAGAAGTATACTATTTTCGACCTTGTTATCTTGTTAAGGTGCCTTTCGATTTCGCCTCTGGTTAGACAGTCATTTGCGCCTCTATCCACAACCATTGCCCTTTCCCCGCCCATATAGACCAACGAGACACACAAACCTGTAGCATTTCTATAATCCATTACGGTAAGATCTTCTACTCCGCTCGTCTTAAGCCTTCGCTTGAAATGTCTGCCGAACAGGTCGTTTCCTATTTTACCCAAGAAGCTTACTTTCTCACCAAGACTGGAAATCTGGAACGCTACATTTGCTACGCCACCGCTCAACGTTATTATTTTCCTGTAGTGGGTCTCCCCTGGTTTGATATCGAGAACAGGCACTATCACATCAATAAAGGCATCACCAATAACTGTTACGCTCATTTTGCTGCCATTTCGTAGACTCTCTCTGTCTGCTTGGCTATTTTTTCCCAGGAATAATCCTGAACTTTCCTCCAAGCATTTTCACCCATCTGCCTCCGTAGAGCAGGTTGAGTGAGAAGCGTGATTATAGCATCTGCCAGAGAATTTATGTCGCCTGTTCTGGTAATGGTCCCATTGAAGTTATCTTCGATGATGCATCGGAAGGTATTCAAGGAACTAACTACCATGGGCAATCTGACTGCTGAAGCTTCAAGGAGCACTAAAGGGAAAACCTCCGAATTCAATGTAGAGGGGAGAGCGAAAATATCCGCCGCTTTATAGTACAGCGCTTTCTTGGTACCGACAACCGGCCCAGCCAATCTTACTTTGTCGGCTATATTGAGTTCTTTTGCCATATTCTCCAGCTCGTGATGCATTGGCCCATCTCCAACCAGCACTAATTTAGCCTCAGGGACTTTTTTGATAATTAGGGGTAATGATTGTACCAGTAAGTTAGGGCTTTTATAGCTGATTAGAGCCCCGACAAACAAGATAATTCTCTCCTCCATAGAAAGCGATAATTCCTTTTTGCATTCATCCTTCGTATACGGCACTTCAAGTTCCTGTAGATTTATCCCGTTAGGTATGGTTATTATCTTTTCCCTGTACCTCGGCAATAAATGGGACTCATCGATGTAGTATTCTGAGGGGGAGATAATGAACTTTGCGCGGGACATAATCCTAGGGTCAATAAACCGGTCAAATAAGCGCAGCCCTACCCTGCGTATCAGCCTTCCGTACTTCGCCACCGCATCACCGTGATAAGTTATGACCAAGGGTTTCCTTTTCACCTTCGCATAATACCAGGCTGCCAAGTTGCCAGGGGGCATGGTGAAGTGCAGGTGAACAATATCTAGATCCTGTCTTATAGATTTTGAATATTGTTCAAATGAGAAAATAGCCTTCTCCATTCTAAAGGTTTTCCTATAGCGGTAGACCTTCATGCCGTCATATTCCTCAATAGAGCTTTTGGAATCTACCGAGGTGGCGAAGACGGTGACCTCATGGCCCAGCCTCGCTATATTGCGTGCCAGATGGTACGCAGCAATCTCTGCTCCCCCTACAGGATATGCACGTTGGAACGCTGAGTCCTTAAAAGATTCAGGGTACGGAAAAATGGTTAGAAAATACCCTATCTTCATCTTCATAGCCTCTTCACTATAAAATTACCGAACCTCTAACCTCATAGAGTATCTAAAGTAGTCGTTGTCTATATGCTTCAGACTATGCTGACCTGTCGCGCATTATTGTACCACATTTAAAAGGATAAACCCCCAATGGGAGTCGCCATTTAAGGATAAGGTTAGCTATCTCAAGGAATGGATACCTGCGAAGGTAAGGCAGACGTTCAAGGTGCTCAGCATATCGGCAAGGGAATATGAGTAGGTTGATTCAGACCGAGTCCTTTTCTATTTTTTCTTTTATATATAGTGCTTGATGCAGTCCAGAACCCCTCAGATTTTGACTACGGGGCTTATGATAAGGGTGCCTTGTAGTGCTTAAGGCTGTCCTCAACTCAATATCCAAGAGCCTGAATGGGAAACTGCGTGGTATGAGAGATATTGCATTGTATGCAAGGAAGACCAGAAGCCTAGTGTTCGTAACTTGCTAGCCCATTATGGAGTAAGTGAAAAAATGGACCATTCGAGAAGTGTTGCCTACAACATAAACCTTTTTAGAGGCGCTCTCTGGTAGGTAGTCCATCTCTCTTAACTATATAGGCGGGAACACCTACCACAGTACAGTTCTTCGGCACATCCTTGACCACTACTGCGTTTGCTCCAATCTTTGAATTGCTTCCAATTGTAATCCCCCCAAAAACCTTTGCTCCTGCATATACAATGACGTTGTCCTCGATTGTAGCACGCTCATTTGCTTCTGAGAAACCAATAAGAACTTGCTCGTTTATCCAACAATTACTGCCAATGGATTTTGCCGCAATACCTGTACTCCACCCATGCTGTATGAATAAACCGGGTCCGATGTATGGTGTATCAATGTAGAGATTGGTCCGACCTGGACAAAGATATTTTAGGGGGTTTATCTCAAACTTTAATATGACCTTTGATCCTTTTACCTTAGTATCGGTTACGTTGCCTCTGAAACCCAGCACCCGAATCAATTCCCCCCTGGCCCGTTCGAGATTGGTTTCGGCAGTTCCACTAAGGGGCTTTAAGTCGGGAAACTTGTTGTTGAAGTAATTGCGTAGCATTTAATACCGAGCCGGCATGCTCGTTTCATGGACCATCATGCCTCTGCTCCGGACGCACAGCTTCCAGATTCCCTTAGAGTCCTCCAGCCCGACAAAGACCTTCTCGTTCCTCAGCATGTATTCCCGCTTGTTCATAGAAAGTTAGCTCCCTGAGTTCTTAATTGGTTCCTCGACCTCTGAGTAGGAAGGGAGCCTTTCTCCATCTTTTGTCAAGGCCCACGCCCTAGATAGCAAACCCTTCGGGTTATTAGAGAAACGGCGGGGAACATACAGTTTTAGGCTTAATGCCGGTAATTTCCCCTCGGATTCCGTCAAATGTATCTAAAATTTTTGTTACGATGTCCTTCTTACCAACTGAATAGAATGATATATACGTTGCGCAAGCCTGTAACGTTTGGAATAAACCTTGCGATAAAGGTAGCAATGTTCTACTTTGGAGGAGCCGAAGCTGAGTTTGAAAGCGTTAATGCCCTGCTTGTTCCCATCAGTTTCCCCCTCCTGAAACATACCACCCCAGTTGAATTCTCTTATGCCTTTTGCCTTGGCATACTTCATCGCTTCCCATTGAAGCATGCGATTAGCCGAGCCTATAAGTAACCTCTTATGTTTGTCTACCTCAAAACGCTTCGAAGCGCTCAACCACCCTAAAATGTGTTCCTCATCTTCTAGACAAACACTCCCTGCAACAACCTCACCTCCGAGCTCTGCAGTGAATAAGGTGCCATATCTCCTGATTATTTCCACACTAGGTGTTACGAAACCGAACTTCTGGGCAAAACTCTTAGTTTGCACAAGTCTTTTATTCATCTGGTAGAATTCATCGTAATCCTGATTTAATTTATGCTTGATCTGTTCCCTCTCTGCTCGCCTTATGTCCTGTCGGCAGTTCTTATCCATATTTCGCCAGATGGTTTCCAAATCTTGAGTTAAGTCAATAACCGCCGTAAGCTGACTTTGACAAGTAAATCCCTTAGCCTCCACTTTATTCTTACAGAAAAAAAAGTGTACAGCATCACAACCATCAACATCAAGAGGATAGTCGCAGAAATAGACACGCTTAATATTGAAAAGGAGTTGCTTATATTCTAGTACCAACAATGGTCCCCCTCCTTATGCCAATTCGACGGATGATTTACAACCTGCCTTTCTTTTACGGCTTTCATTAACTGCTATAGTAATTCAATTTGCTCTTCCTTGAGCCTGCGCTTCTAACCGGAATTTCGCATGTCAACTGAGGGTGGCGGCGTGACCCGGAGCCGTCATCCTGTGCGACGATGAAAAACCTATGTCCCCCTGGCTGTCAAGCCACCCACACCCCTGCAACCGACCTGCAACTAGCTCCATGCCCATCCTCCGTAATCTGGCACGTCACAGCTCTGAGTTCTCTTCTTGTATTATCCCTCCAACAAATAGGATTTACGATTCCGTATTTGGAGGAGATACGGCTTGCCCCACTTCGAAGGCTATCCCATCGTCCAAACAGGGATGGCAATACTCAGAAACTATAAGGACCTGCAATACAGTCCCCCTTTTATTGACAATATCAACATCTGTGTTTGATTGGCCTTTATAGGCCATTTCTTGTTGTCATACATCTAGTTACGCTCAGGGCTGAGTATATGTTCCTTAGGATGGGCGCTGTTATACGGGGCTTCTAAATCCGTTCGGCTCCGTAAACCTCTTCCGGCGAATTAGTGGTGAGCCTGGAATCAAGTGTCTTGGGTAGCTATATTGCTCCTTATGGTTTGGCTACACCTTTCACTATTGCTTAGGACCACCTCTATATCCGCTCAACTTCCTATATGAAAGATACCTGAGGAATTCTTTTGATAGACGCCACATCCTACAGAATTCATGCTTCCCATTCCGGCGAAACACCTGTCTGAGAGCAAGCGGAATATATCTGGGGGAGAGATAATATTGCCTAAGCGTTCCATCCACTATCTTAACCATCTCCTCATTAGATAGTTCCGGGTAAGAGATTATCGCTTTTTGATGCCCCTTCTCATCGAGATAATCGTTTGGATCCTCGGTTAGCAGATATCCATTTTTTTTGGCCCATTCGTAGAGCTCGGTACCTGGAAACGGAGAGCATACTGAAACCTGCAATACATCTGGTCTTATCTGGTTTATCAGTTCACGTGTTTGGCAAACAGTAGCTTTTGTCTCACCTGGTAAGCCGATAATGAAATCTCCCAACACTAATAGCCCTGACCGTTTGGCATCACGTGCAAACTGCTTTATAGCATCAACAGACGTACCCTTTTTAATGTTCCGCAGAATATCGTCATTACCGGATTCATAGCCCACAATAAGGAGTCGACAATTTGCTTGATTCATGATTCTCATGGTCTCATAGTCGAGCCCTACTCTGGCATTGCAGGCCCACGCGATAGTCAACCCTCTCGCCATGTATTCTCTAGCAAAAGCAATCACCCTTGTCTTATCTATGGTAAATGTATCGTCCTCGAAAAAGATCTCCTTGACTTGAGGCAGATTCCTCTGAATCCACTCCATCTCGTCTACTACGTTGGGGATGCTCCTTACCCGGTATTTCTTACCCATCAGCGTTTGGGGCCAAGAACAGAACGTGCATTGGAAGGGACAACCTCTACCAGTAAATATCTGAACCTCTGGATACAGCGAGTTTCCAAGAAAGTAGTCTTCTACATTGAGATGTTTCGCATAAACTTTGGAAACAAACGGAATGCTATCTAAATCTTCAGATTTAGTGAATTCGCGATTGGGATTGTGGAGTATTTGCCTATTTTGTTTGTATGAAATACCTTTGATATTCTGCATTCCACCATCTTTTGCTAATGTGTCTACTATCTCTCTAATGGTGAGATCATATTCCCAGCGGGCAACGATATCTATTCCTTTGCTTTGTAGGATTCTTTCCGGGAATTGTGATGCAGGAGGTCCCACAAGAACTACTTTGACGCTTGGACTACATTCTCTTATTTCCTCAGCGACTGAAATATCATTATTCAGACTCGGGAAGCTGCTATCCATGACGATTAAATCTGGTTCAAACATTTTGATATCTGCTAGGACCTGTTTTCTATCCCAGTCCCAGGCCGGAGCGTCCACAACCCGTGTTTCGTACTCTTGCTCCACAAGTCCAGCGGCGTAGCAAAGCCATATCGGGTAATAGAGTGTACCCGCTCTCCCAGTATCCTGCCATCTCATACATCTCCCAAAGTGAGGCATGTATGGAGGGTTCAGCATGTAAACCTTCAAGCTTTCTCTCCCTTCATGATGCCAACAATTTCGCCAAAACCATAGCTAACATAGAAGCTCATCGTCAGGACAGCTAGGGGAAGGGAAAGCAGGAGATTCCGTCGCCTGTAACTTGTGTAAGCACCATTAACCAAGCTCATGCCAAATGGTATGAAAACCAGAGGAGAGAAGGTCATCAAACATAGGAGTATTGCGCCATAGTGCTGAAGCTGAAGGTATTGTTTGAATTGTCTTCCTACTCTAATCCTACTCATGCCGAGTTTATACATTTTCTTGATAAACCCTCTAAAGTTTGATGGATGGGCATGGCAAACAACCTCTTGTGGTAAATAATAAAGCTTGAAACCGTTGCTAGTTAGCTTGGCATCGAGTGCTAAGTCCTCTCCTCCATAGCCGTATTCTTCTTGAAATCCACCCACCTTTTTCAACGCCCACTCGAAATATGCGGAGTTCATGGGAGGATTGTGAAGTACTTCCTGCTCATTCTGATAGACATTGACATTTCTCGCTCGGAATGAAATTAGCGGTGATCTCAGGGCCTCCGCTATCGCTAATTCTATTAAGGAGGGATTTTCAAGCAGGGGAATATTGCCACCACCAACTCCAATCACTTTGCTATTCTGCTTATTAAGCCTCAGCAGCCCATCAACTAACCAGTCTATCCAATTTTCTGGAACAATGCAGTCACTATCCGTAAAACCAATGATATCTCCTATTGCGTTTTTAATACCCTCGTTCCTATTAACTTTAAGTGGTAATCCCTTGAGAACCTTGTCGGCATATTTTTTGGCTAACTCTATGGTACAATCATCACTACCGGCATCAACCACAATAACCTCATAATAATACTTGCTGCGATTTGCCCGCACTGAAGCCAGACATCTTTCCAGCGTTTTGCCACTATTGAATGTTGGAATTATTATAGATATCTTGATGTCTGCCATTTTACCGAATTAACCTCTTCCCTGTTGTTTTGCGCATGTTCTATTACCGTTCGTACGCTTGAGGATACGCCAAATGCGATTTTCTTACTAACGAGGCCAGCCCACAGGCTGGCCTCGTTATAAAATTGGTTAATATTAGCGATAGCGATGTGCATCCTGTACTACAAAATACCTCCACTGTGGCATTGATACATTCCAAGGATATTATTGACAATACTAGCTGTTAGCATCATATTTCATCTAGCCCCCTGAGATTTCAGATTTCTGCGTATCCGTCAGCGCCATTGTCCAGTTTGATTCAATATAGACCTTTCAGTGTGTTCCAGGGGGCTTGGAATACCGTCCTACCTACTAACTATAATAGCACATTTCCTGTACTGTACTATCTCTCCAAATTCTCAATTGGCAAATTTAGCTAAAAGCGGCCGCTTACGGTCATACCTAAACGAGCCACTTTAGCGATGGTAGAGCTCGCAGTCGCGGGTAAGTTATGCCTAATTATCCTC
>CAYMJD010000003.1:0-22016 GCA_964390895.1 Microcaldota archaeon | reverse complement strand
ATAAGCGCGCTTTCCAGACTGCTTGGGACATATGGAATTCCGGTCTGCGAGGTGGATCTCTTCGGCGACCAGACAAGGCACATCGCCTTTGACGCCTCGTTGGGGGTGAGCTTTGACGTGCTGCTCCTTGACAGGCTGTACAGAGTAGGGGAGCTCAAGAACCCGCAGACCGAGGAGCAGTTCGAATTTTTCCTCAAGAAGCAGCAGGGATCCTGAACCGATCATGTTTTGCCGGCAGCTGTGCATGTCTAGCCAAACCTTTTTTCGAAGAGTTCGGTGTATGTTGGGCCGTTTCCGGTCAGCACGCTTTTCTTCAGGAACAGCTTATTGCAGAAAAATTCCCCGAAGGCGGTTTCCCTGTTGGCTGCAATGCTTTCCTCGACCGCTCTTCCGGCTTGCTTGGTGTCCTTTACCCTTGCTATGGTTATGTGGGGGAGAAACCCGCGCCTCTCCCTCTTTATCCCGAGCGATACTGCTTTCTCCCAGACTTCATTGTGGAGTAGGGTAAGCTCTTTGATGCCTTCAACTATCTTGGCAAACACGATTCCGTGGTTGCCCGCTGCCATCATCCCGAGACCTGCTATCCTTATGCCAAACTCGTTTTCGCTTATTGTGGAGAGGCGGCGCGCCAGCCCGTCGATTTTGGCGGTATCGACTCCCCCAAGGAAAGCGAGCGTCACGTGGATCTGGTCTTCTCCCACCTTCCTTATGCCCGCAATTTCCGGGATGGCCATGCTTATCTTCGATTTTATTTCGTTCGGAATCTCCAATGCGATGAAAGCCCGGATTATCTCCACCTAACCACTTGCGAACCTTTCTGAATAGCTGGCGAGCGCCCTTATCGGGCTGCCGAGAACAGGTACACTAAGGGACATGCGTTTTATAAGGCTGATCTCGCTCTTGCCTATGCCCCTGGTGAGCGCAAGCAGAGGCGGATATGCGATTATCACTGCTGCAACTGCGGCAATCATCATAGGTATGTAGTTGCTTCCGAAAGCGAGCAGCAACGGCACGAGTATCAGGCCTATTGCGGCATTGGCTATGACAACCCTGACAAGCTTGGGAGCGCCGAATTCAATCGTGAACTCCTTCTTTATAGCCCTGACGAAGAATATGTCGATGAGCAACGGGGTTATGAGGAAAAGTAGGAGCGCGGCGCCCATGCCGTGCAAGGCAGGTATCAGTATGGGGATAAGCGTTAGCTGTATTGCTGCGATGATGGCGTTGTATTTGAGGATCTGCCTGACCTTGTTGGAGCTGACGAGCAGTTGCGTTGTATATGACCCTATTATGCCCAGCATGAAGCCTATGCTGAATACCATTATGTAGTTCGGCGCGAGCGTATATAGGCCTGAGAAAACAGTGTACGAGAAAGGCTTGGCCAGCACGAGAAGCACGACCAGTATCGGTATTACGAGCACGAACGAGAAATAGACAGAGTACTTGTAAAGCTTTCCGGTCTTGCCCTTCGAGTCGCCCCTTGCAATGCTCCCGGAGAACATGGGTATCAAGGACATGCTTATCGATCCCACGACTATGTCGAGGAAGCTCGAGGTCCTTGACGCAACGCCGAAGTTTCCGACAACCGCAGTTGCCGCGACTATCCCCAATACGATTGGCACGAGGTTTGATACCCCGGTCCCCAGGAAGTTCGAGGCTGCGAGCGGCGATGAGAATCCGACGAGGTTGCGCAGCCCTTTCCTTGTGGGGAGCGTGACCGACAGCCCATTCGGTGCGTAAATGTAGTATACAGTGACGAAGAAGCTCACCAGATATCCGAGTATGAGTCCTATCAGGGGCGAGGCTGCGCCGAAGCCGGCTATCGCGAGCCATATGCTTACTGTCGACTGCACGGCGGCGAGCGAGATCAGGGACACTGCTGCATGGGCCCCTTTGCCGAGGCCGATAAGTGCGGCAGTGGCCGCGCCTGAGACCATGCTGGCCAGTATCGTCAGGGCTGCCAGCTGTATTATATAGGTGTATGAGGCGTCGTGGAAGGTCGCGCTGGCAAGGGTGCCGCTCGATGCGAGCACTGCCGCGGTGAGCACTGCCCCTATGATGTAAAGGAGTACAAAGCTGTTTGCCAGCGCGCTTTCTATGTTGGCTTTCTGGCGCTTCTCCTTGTATTCCGATATGAACTTCGTTATCACTGTCGAAATGCCGAAGTTTCCGACTGCGCCGAAGAATCCGCCGACGGCCACTGCTATGGTATAAACCCCGTAGACGCTCGGGCCCAGTATCCGCACAACCGCTATGAACGAGGCGGCGAGCAGGAAGAACGAGACGAACTTCCCTATGAGCAAGAGGCTTGCCATGTTGGCTGTCTTGCCGCCTTCTTCCCTTCCGGCGCTGCCGGCGGTGTCCTTTGCCTCTCTCCCTTTCCTCATGTCAATACCTAAATATAGACCTCAAAGTGTTGAGCATGTGCTTCGGCCTGAACTTCGATTTCCCGTATGCCCTCTCGTGGAACGTGTTGTACGGCAGCTCGCATATCTGTGTTTCATGGCCGACCATCCTGAGAAGGTCCAGCATTACTTTGTAGCCTTCTGGCACGAAGCGCCCCTTATTCTTTCTTATCGTTGCTTTAAAAAGTTCTGTCCTTATGCCGAAGAATCCCGACATCATGTCCTTCACGGTCTTTCTGCCGCGCAGCCTGAACACTATTAACGCAACCGCGTTTATGGCCCTTGATATCACTCTCCTATGGAATCCCCACCTCTCGATCTTCTTTCTCGTGCAAACGACCATGTCGAATCCGCCGGTAAGCTTGCTGTAGACCTCTTTGACGAGCTCTGGTGGATGCTGCATGTCGCCATCCATGACCACAAGGTATCTTGTGCTGACCTTCGGGACCGCATCGAGGACGCTTATCGCGAGCCCGTGCACCTTTTTATGTGATCTGTCGATTAGCAGTATCCTCTTGTCGGTTTTGCCCTGCCTGAGCACTGAGTTCCTTGTGCCGTCTGTAGAGCCATCATCTGCGACTATTATTCTCATGCCTTTGTATCTGCCGAGCTCGCGGAGCAATCTGCTTATGTTCCTGCACTCGTTCATGGTCGGCACAATCACGCTCAGCCTGCCATAATCCATCTCTGAAATCGCAATCATCTCTCGCACGCGCGGGCCGGTCTTTTGGTCAGCCCGAAAATCTTGATGCAAATATGAACATGGCCATGCTTATTGCCGCCCTGGGGCCTATCTTCTTGCCTTCTTCGTATGTCCTGCCCTTGTACCTTATCGGGACATTCTTTATGGTGTAGCCGTTCTTTGCAAGCGTGACAGCTATCTCGGCGTCGAGCTCCCACCCGTTTTGCCTGAGCTCCTTCCCCTTTAGCATGTCTACCTTGAAGAGCTTGTAGCCTACGTTGAAATCCTTCACCTTTTGGTTGAATAGAAGGTTGAAAAGGATAGTGTGGAGGTTGCTGGCTGCCTTTCCCAGGCGATAGGCAGCCCCTGCATTTAAGTTCCTGTAGCCGAAGACAGGATAGTTGGCGGAGACCCCTGCGAGAAGCTTGCCGTAATCCTCTGGGTAATACTCCTCGTCTGCATCCTGTATGAGAACTATTCCGTCACCGACCCTCTTCAATGCCAGCCTCACCGAATAGCCTTTCCCTAGGTTTGTCGGATTGATTATTATCTCGCATTTGCGGGAGCCCGCAATCGCCCTCTTTATCTCGCTTAGGGTCCTGTCCTTTGATTTTCTGTAGACTATCAGGAGCCTGTCCACCATCGGCTGGCGAAGCACCCTCTTTATTATCTTGTAGACTGTCTTTTCTTCCTCGTAAACAGGCATCAGTATGCTAACTGGCTCGTTTTTGTACATTTTATCAATCGGTATCATTCGCTTTGAAGAATTTGGTTTACTGCAGCAATTGCTAAATATACTTCCATGAGAAAACATAAAAATAGTGGCTGCCATCTGATGTATGTGAATCTAGTTAAAGGGAAGCGCATGGAAGAGCTGAAATCTATTGAAAAGGAGGAGGAAAGGCTTAAGGAGCATATAAGGCAGCTTGAATCCGAGGTTAAGGGGCACGGCAAGGCAAAAGCCAAAGGTAGCATAGGGGGTGCGATAACGGGCAAGGTGAAGATGAAGCACATCTATGCTTTTGCCGCGTTCCTTGTCATCGCTTTGGTTATCTTTGCGCCGATAACGGCAAATATGGGCACTATCGCTCCAGGAAACGGGGGAGACACGTACCAGAACCTCTGGGACATATGGTGGGTTGGGTATGCGACATTCACGCTCCATACTAGCATATGGCACACGCCGCTCCTCTTTTCGCCTGTAGGAGCAAACCTCATATTCCAGACGATGGCCCCGATTGC
This sequence comes from Microcaldota archaeon, assembly GCA_964390895.1. GTDB lineage: Archaea > Micrarchaeota > Micrarchaeia > Micrarchaeales > Micrarchaeaceae > A-MIC-10. The sequence goes on along the minus strand of CAYMJD010000003.1, from coordinate 17,687 downwards.
GTCGCTTCTCTCTGTACCTTTCCAGGCGCTGGGGTTGCCGTTTGCATACAATGTCCTGTTTTTCCTGGGGTTCGCCCTTTCTGGGCTTACGATGTTCATACTTGTAGACTATCTTGCCAAGAACTCTTATGCCGCCTTCTTCGCCGGGCTTGTGTTCTCCTTCAGCTCGGAGCACATCGCATTGGCGCTGTCGCACATTGATTGGATGTTCGTGGCGTGGATTCCGCTGGCTGTGTATTTCTTCCTGAAGATGGCGAGAGGCGAGAAGCCGTTGCTCAACGGGGTCGGCCTGGGCGTTGCTTTTGTCCTGGTGGAATTCATGGGCGACGTGGAGCAGAACATAATGCTCATTGAGCTTTTCGTAATAATGGCAATAGGTTACATAGCCTACAAAAAGACCAGGAAAGGCATTGTGAACTTTAGGTTCGCGGGGGCTGTCGGCGCGTTCATAGTCGTCGCCTTCGTCCTTGGGTCATGGGCTTATGTGCCTCTGGCCAATGCAATCATGCAGCCTGGAGCGCTGAGCAACATAAACCAGATAAACGACTTCCAGCACAACACGCTCTGGAGCGACAATTTGCTGTCGTTCTTCCTTCCAAGCACCTTCAATTCCGTATTCCATAATGTATCCCTGGATTATTATTACATATTTGCATCAGGCCCAACCGAGACGGTCGCCTATATAGGTTTTGTTGTGCTGGCGCTTGCTGCGTACGGCATATACAAGAATTTCAGGGACGTACGGATGTGGTTGATAGTCGCGGTCATTTTCGGATGGCTTGCCCTCGGCCCTTATGTGCAGGTGGGCCCGGCAAACACAGGCATTCCCGGATTATATTATGCTTACCATTCCATACCGTTACTGAACCTCATAAGGGAGCCTGGGCGCTTTGACGTTATGGCTGGAATGGCTATTGCGGTAATAGCTGCGTTCGGGGTGAATGCGGTTCTTGGCAGGCGCTCTTTCAGCGGCAGGCGGGTTAAAGCGTTTGTCTTCATAGCGATAATAAGCGCCATATTCTTAGTAGAAACGAATGGGATTATGGGAGCTGCCGTAAAGGCATTTTCCACCACTGCCGTCCAGGTGCCCCCCTCGCTATACCAGATAGGCAAAAGCGGCCTGAACTTTTCCGTGCTTAACATACCTGCGCTACCTAACCAGTACTCCCCGTATCAAAACCTATACAACGCTAAGGCGACTTTCTACACAGCGATAACGCACAAGCCGCTCGTTGGAGGTTATGTGACCAGGGAGAACACCACGCAGCAGCTCTCGCTCTTCAACATACCATTGGTCATAGAGGCATACAACTTGCAGACCAGCGGCCTTTTCCTTTACCAATCGCCCGTGCTTGAGGATTACACGAACCAGACGTTGCTTACTTTATACAACTACAACACGGGACTGATAACGGTTGACATGGATGCCTTCAACAGTAGCGTTGGAAATGCCCTTGTGAACTATATGCAGAGCGTCTTCGGAAACCCGTTCGTGGACAACTCTACAGCTATATTCGTGACCAGCCCGGCGATAAACAGGACGCTGTTCAGGAGCTTCGTTGCATACCCTATACTTTCCGAATGGGGCGCACAGTCGTCGCTTGTCAATGGGACGCTGCACACTCTATGGAGCCCGCTCAACAGCGGCGCAGTGATAGTCTATGCGCCGTATTCCAATAGCACGGACATACAGCAGAAGATGGTTTCCGGTTATACGGAAAAGGTCAACACAACAATAGCGTTCAGCGCAGAGGCGTATCCAACGCCGACGACGCTTCACATAGAGAGCGTGGACCAGCGGGGCAACCTCAACGAGCTTGGGAGCTTCGACATAAACAACACTAATGGACTCCGCGAATATTCGCTTAATGCTGGATTCTATGCAGGGCCCGCACATCCAAACACATTGCTGTTCATCACGAGCAACAGCTCTGCGAGCTACGTACTGCTCGAGAACATAACGTTCAGCAAGTAAGTGACGCTATGGAGCTCAGCGTGAAGGTGGACAGCAGGGAGCGCAACACGGAGATTTTGGAGGAGCTCGGGAAACTCGGCGTGGCGGTATCTGTACATACGATGCGTGTTGGGGATTACGCTGTTTCTGACAAGGTCTGCATAGAACGCAAGACAGTCGCCGATTTCGAGAGCTCGCTTATAAATGGGAGGCTGTTCGAGCAATTGGAGAGGCTCGGGGAAGCGTATCCTTCTCCGTTGCTTCTGGTTGAGGGAAGCGCCAACGAGTTCAGGCTTGCGCGCAACGCCATCATAGGGGCAATAGCGTACGTCTACATAGACAAAGGAATGCAGCTGGTGCTTTCAGAAGGCCCGAAAGAAACCGCTGCGCTGATAGCTGCAATTGCCAGGCACGAGCAGCATAAAAACAAGAGGGAGCCGGCGCTGAAGGGAGGAGTGAAGGCTTACACTGATTCGGATTATCAGGAATACGTCGTGGGAAACCTGCCTGGGGTCGGGCCGAAGCTCGCGAGGGGGCTGCTTTTGCATTTCAGGAGCATACACGGGGTAGCAAATGCGAGCGTAGATGAGCTTATGAGGGTAAAAAAGATTGGGAGGAAGAAGTCGGAGCGCATACATGCTGTGCTTAATGCAAATTACAAACCCGAAAGTCAATAGCCCATTGAGGCTCCGGCCATCTTGCCCAAGAGCTTCATCCCGAGCTGCCTCTTTCCTTTGGCCTTTATCCCGAAAGCCGCTGCCGCCTTGGCGGTGTGCCTGCCGTTTTCCCTGAATTGCGAGAGTTTGATTGATTTGAACTTTCTGAGCGCCTTTGTATCGCTCGCAAAGACTATGAAATCGCTGCTGTCCTTTGCTCCAATGAGGCGGATCGCTGCGCCAATCTGCCTTGTCATCGCTGCGAAAAGGAGCATTTCGACATTGGGTTTTCCCGATGTGTTGGTCCTGTTCTTAAAGGAGAGCCGCATGTGCGCGTAAGCGGCGTTGAGGTGGAGGGCGTTAATAGTTTTCTGTGGATCGAAGATTTGCACAACCGAGCCTTTTGCGTTCGCGCTTTCCACCTCTGCGAGCAGCTGTGTGAGGGTCATCCTTGCGCTCCCGCGCATTATCTGGCCGTTAGGCGTTAGGGAGTCCATGCTTTAGTTCTGGCAACAAACCCTAAAATAGCTTTTGTTCAGCTTGAAATCATGCATTTATATTTTGCCTTAGAAAATTGGACTTATCAGAGTTCCTTTTGGTGGGCACATGACAAAAGCTGGTTTCGTCAACGAGTTTACGTACAGGGGTTTCCTCGAAAGCGGCAGCGAGCAGGAATTCGATTCCCTATTCGAGCGCGCACTTGACAGGGTCAGGCGCCAGATGGGCGAAGAGTACCATATGTACATAGGCGGCAAAGAAGTGGACGCCTCTTCATTGATGGTCGAGAACTCCCCCATAGACAAGAAGATTACAGTAGGCAGATTCCAGAAGGGAGGGAGGGAACACGCAAGGGCTGCCATCGTGGCGGCAAAGGAGGCATTCGGGTCGTGGAGCGAAACCGACCACAGGGAGAGAGCTGCAATATTCAGGGAATTTGCGGATCTGGCGTCAAAAAACAAGTTCGAGTTCGCCGCGCTGCTTAGCCTGGAGAACGGCAAGACAAGATATGAATCGATGGGCGAGGTCGATGAGGCAATAGATTTCGCAAGGTATTACGCCAACGAGATCGTTTCCAACAAGGGATACTCAAGGAAGGTTTCCGTACGCAGCAGCCCTGTAAAGATCGCTGTCGGATTCCAGGGGGCGCCACCGGGAGCTGAAAAAGTATCGATAAGAATGAGGCCCTATGGCGTTTTCGGCGTCATCACCCCGTTCAATTTCCCGGTATCCATCGGGGCGGGCATGAGCATCGGGGCCATGATAACAGGAAATACTGTAGTGTTTAAGCCTTCATGCACAGAGAACATGACTGCCCTTACGGCAATACAGCTCTATAAGCTGTTTGCGGGGGCAGGTGTTCCGGCCGGGGTTTTCAACGTCGTGACAGGCCCGGGCTCAGAGGTAGGGGACGAGCTGGCCATAAACAGGGGCGTTTCAGGGATGGTGTTCACGGGCTCCAGGAAAGTCGGCATTGGAATGATTGGCAAAGCTTATGGCAGCGGCAGCCAAAAGGCCTTTATAACAGAAATGGGAGGCAAGAACCCTGCAATAGTCTCGAAAAGCGCTGATCTTGGTCTGGCTGTCCCTGGAGTAATAAGCTCTGCGTTCGGGTTCGCTGGCCAAAAGTGCAGCGCGCTGTCGAGGCTTTACGTCCACGAATCAGTCAAGGAGCGCATGATAAGCATGCTCGTTGAGTCCATGCGGAACATGAAGGTAGGCAACCCGTTGCAGAAGGGAACCTTCATGGGCCCACTGATAAGCGAAAGCACGTACAAACGCTACAATGAGGCAGTGGAGGAGATAAAGAAATCGGGAAGGCTTCTTTTCGGCGGCAAAACAGTAAACACAGGGCTCAATGGTTTCTATGTGGAGCCGGTACTTGGGGAGCTCAGACAGGCGCACGAGCTCGTGCGCAAGGAGCTATTCGCCCCGATACTGATCATTATACCATTCAAGGATTTCCAGGAAGCGCTCGACATGGCAAACGACAGCGAGTACGGACTGGCTGCGGGCCTTTATTCGATGGACAGGCGGGAGGCTGAGCTGTTCTCGGATAAGATGGATTCGGGGGTGCTCTACATAAACAGGAAGGTGGGTGCCACGACAGGTGCTGTCGTCGGACTGCACGCTTTCACGGGATGGAAGGGCAGCGGCATAACAGGCAAGGGTACAGGCAGCAGATTCTATTTAGGGCAATTTATGCGGGAGCAGAGCATCTCAACATCGAAGGGCTGATCTTTTTGTGTATATCAAAGTTGATGCAGAGAATGCAGCATTATCAGAGACTAGACATAGAGCTCTGCCACAGAAGGCTTTCGGCAATCGTTGCTGACACTTACGCAAAGCGCATGCTCGGACTGATGCACAGGGATTCCTTGAAAGAAGGAGAGTGCATGCTCTTCGTTTTCCCAAACGATGGCTACCATGGGATATGGATGTACAACATGCGTTTTCCCATAGACATAATCTGGATTGATTCGGAAATGCGGGTTGTTGAGGTTTTCGATGATGCAAAGCCGTGCAGATCGTTTGCCGGATGCAAAAGCCACTTCCCGAAAAAAGCCGCAAGATATGTCTTGGAGACAGAGAGCGGCTTCGCCGAAAGGGTTGGATTGAAAGAAAGCTCTAGGCTTTACGTAAAAGCAAAAAAGGAAAGAAAAAGAAAATGAAAAATTTACTTTCTTCCCTTCCTGTTCATCTTTGATCTAGCAACATAGCCCTTCTTGTCTATGAAGTACAGATAGCCTTCCTGCCTCTTTATCCGTTCGCTCCCTACCTTGCCCTTCCTACCACGCTTGTTAGACCTCATCGGGGTCTTCCATACGAATCCGTCCTTTCCCAGATAGTATAGATACCCATCGTCCCTGTCTATTGCTTCGCTCCCAACTCTTTCTGCCATATAATCACTGATTTAGATATATGATGATATATTTAAATATTTATCGTCTATACACCGTCAGAAAATCCCGATTTTGCCCTCAGATATAAATAGTAAAGCACTTTCAATCTTCGTTCTTGACCTCGGAAGTTTTCCGCTAAATTTCCGCTAAATGTTTTATATCTTGCGATATCTATATCAATGATTTGCATGATGGAACTTGAGATATTCAAAAAGGTAGATATGGGCGGCTGCGCTTTCATCGAGGGTTTCCCGGGCGCGGGGCTTGTGGGACCCATGGCGATAAGCTTCATGATAAACAAGCTAGGGCTTGAATACATAGGGTACATAAAGGGGGATGCCTTCCCTCCGCTGATATCGATACATGAGGACATGCCTCTCCCCCCTTCGAGGTTCTACTACTCTAAAAAGCACAGGGTCGTCGCGCTTTTCGCGGAATCCGGGCTTTTGTCGGAGAAGTCCATATACGAGATTTCCGGGAAGCTTTATGACTTCATAAAGACGAACAAGCTTTCGCAGATAATATCGATAAGCGGAGTTCCGGTGGAAAGCCCTGAAGACGGGAGCGTTTTTGCGGTGGTGTCGACCAGCAGGGCCATGGAGGGCGTAGACAAAGCAGGGCTGAAGAAAGTGGGCGAGGGGGTCGCTGCGGGGATAAGCGCGCTCCTCCTCATGTATGCATCTTTCGACGGCATAGACGACGTGAACTTGCTAGTGCCTGTAAACCCGCAGCTCATAGACCCCAGGTATGCGGAACTTGCGATAGAGAGCATAAACAAGCTCCTTGGCCTCGACATGGACGTGAGCGAACTGGAGAAGAGCGCCACGGAAGTGGAGCAGAGGATCAAGGACATAGTAAAGAAGAGCAAGGAGACCAAGGAGGGTTATTCCAAGGGCGAATCAGGCCCGTCGATGTACGCTTAGACGCGGGGGTAGCAAAGTCTGGTCTGGCTGCTCAGCCACAGAAAAATGCGCAGGACTTAAGATCCTGTGGTCTAGCACCTTCGAGAGTTCAAATCTCTCCCCCCGCACCGGAATCCCAAAAGAATGCTGCAGGATTCCTTTCGGGGCACCAAACAGAATAAATAGTTGATGTTTCTTATAATTATTGCTTGATTTTTCACAGTGCAAGAATTAGTATACACCTTCTAAGTGGGTGCTTATAATGAATGACAAGGCATACGATGTAATTGTTGCTGGCGCAGGCATGGCTGGCTCCCTTGCGGCAACGATGCTGGCGAGGAACGGCAAAAGCGTGCTTTTGATAGACAGGAACAAGGGGGGCGAGGCCGGCAAGAAGACCAACTGGGGGTGGGTCTGCGGCGATGCGGTAGCGAAGAGCCACCTGGACTTCATACACGAACATATTGGTGATGTCGCCTTTTCGAAGCCTGAGCTGGACCAGGAGGTAGACGGGGTATATGCGATATCCCCCGACATGAAGTCGAAGTTCCTTTTCGAGGGCAGAGGCTATGTGCTCAACAGGCCACTGTTTGAAAGGAAGCTTTTAGATGCAGCGATAAAGAGCGGCGCAGAATACGTTTCTGAATTTGACGTCGAGGGGCCGTTGGTGGAAAACAGCTTTGTCGTTGGCATACACGGTAGGGACAAGGACCACGACCAAAGGAGGATAAAGGCAAAGATAACGATAGATGCACTTGGCATAGCGACTAACCTTAGGAGAAAACTCCCGGATAATCCCTATGTGGACAGGCAGATTGACATAGATGACGTTGAGTCTACAGGCAGATTCATATACTCGTTCGAGCCTGTCAAGGAGGACAAGCTCTTCTACGACCCGAGGAACGCGCTCATACACCTCAACCAGGAGCTTGCTCCGGGAGGCTACGGCTGGGTCTTTCCGAAAAGCGGCGGGCGTGTGAACATAGGGTTGGGCGTGCAAAGGAGAAGCCTTGAGCTGAGGAACAAGAAGCTCGGTAGGAACGACACGCTGCATTCTCTCATAGACGCTTACGTGAAGTACAATCCGGTCATAAGCAACCCTGAAATAGACCATGAGGGGTTCAACAACGGCAAGGGCTACTGGTCTGTCGCTGTCAGGAGACAGCTCGAAAGCCTCGTATTCAATGGTTATATGGGGGCAGGGGACAGCATGGCAATGCCCAACCCGATAAGCGCCGGGGGCATAGGGCCTGCGCTTGTGGCAGGGGTGCTTGCCGGAGAAAATGCGGCAAATGCGCTTGAGGAGAGAGACTTCAGCGTAAAAGGCTTGTGGAGCTACAATCTCGCGTTCAATCAGGAATACGGGAAGAAAACCGCAGGACTGGAGGTCTTCAGGATATACTTGCAGTCGCTGAACAATGACATCATAAATTACGGCATGAGGACGTTCCTCACCGCGAAGGAGGCTGAGGACCTGAGCTACGGGCTGGTGCCGGAGCTTTCCATATCGTCAAAGTTCAAGATGATACTTAAAGGGGCGTCCAACATAAACGCCTTTGCCAACCTTTTGTACGTAGTTAAAAAGATGAAGGCGCTTAACGAGACATACGAGAGGTATCCGGAGAACCCAGAGGGTTTCGAACGCTGGAGGGCAGAAGTGACGAAGCATATGGGGGAGGCAAAAGAGCGTTTCAAGCCGAGCCCGATATAGGGATTTTTATGCAAGAGGAAAAATACACGAAATACGAAAAGGCGAGGATAATCGGGGCTAGAGCGCTTGAGTTGGCGTACGGGGCGCCGCCTTTGGTGAAGATTCCTGAAGGCACAGAGGACCCTATAAAGGTCGCAGAGCTTGAATTCGACAGCTTCGCGATCCCTATAACGATAATAAGGCACGCGAAGTCAGAGGAATAGTCATTTCTCTTTGTACGCGAGCTTGCCCAGTGTGCCTACGAACTCCCCCTTCAGGGAGTACACCCTTCCTTCCCTGTAATCGAATACGTTGTTGCTGAGCAGCGGGTTTATGTCTTTGGAACCCTTTCTTTGCTCGTTTGCCGCCCTGCCTATTATCAGCTCATTGAAAGCAGGGAACATTACAAGCTTCGCCCCTGCATTGAAAGATCTGTATTTCTTGGAAGCGTTCTCCTTGTTTATTGAAGAGATGAGCCATGCTTTCTCCTTTGTGTAGGGCTTGCCGGCAAACGCGACAGCCATGTGGTTGTGCGCTGTCAATAACCACTCCTTCCCTATCGCCTTTTCAGAGGGCCACCTGTTCCCGTGGAGAAGGGCGAATTTCCCTATGATGAGCTCGTCTGCGATGTCTGCCGAGATGATCTCCCCCAGGTGCGGGTCGTGGTTCCCCCGCGTTACCGTAACCCTGTAATCGCCGAGCATCCCGAAGAAGCGCTGCACCGCAGCTCTTTCGTATGTATCTGGATAGAGTATGCTTTCCTTTATGTCCCCTATGATTGCTATCTGCTTTGCCTTGAACCGCCTTGCTATGGTGGAGACCTTCCTGGCCATCATCTCTGCTGAATTGTGCAGCCTTATCCCCTTGTCGAGAAGCTGCTTTTCCATGCCTATGTGGAGGTCCCCTATTACGATTATTTTTTCCCCGCCTGCGCGTATCACTGCGGCTGGTTCGTCATAAACGAATTTTATGTTTTCCATGAAAGCACTAGGTCTTTGCTTGAATCGGTATTATATTCTGGCGCATAACTATAAGACTGCCGGCTGTTTCAGTAAGGGTTTTAAAAGCTTATTTTCATATAGATTCAGGCGACGGTGTACTGATGCTGCATATAGACAGGGTTGTAATTCACAATTTCAAGTCTTTCAAGCATGCAAACATAAGGTTCGGAAAGGCGTTCAACTGCATTGCGGGACCGAACGGCTCCGGCAAGTCCAACATTTGCGATTCGCTCCTTTTTGCATTGGGAGAGCAATCGCTGAAAAGGATGCGCGTCTCTTCTGCTGCACAGCTGATCAACGAAAGGAAGGGCAGGGGTTCCGACGACCCGCATACGTACGTAAAGGTCGTCTTTGACGGCGACAGGGCAATAGAGGTGCTGCGGGAGATACGCGGGGACAGGATTGTCTACAGGCTGGACGGCAAGGCAGTCGCCCGGCAGGACATAATCGACGTGCTTAGGGAGAACAGATGCGAAATCAATGAGACGAACACGATAACGCAGGGAGAGACGGCCCGCATGATAGGCCTAAACCCCAGGGAGAGGAGGGAGCTCATAGACGTCGCAGCAGGCATAAAGGAGTTCGACATAAAGAAGGAGAATGCGTTGAGGGAGCTCGACAAGGTGGAAGCCAGGACTTCCAACGTGCAGGTCCTCCTCAACGAACGTCTCGGCTTCCTCTCTGAACTTGAGAAGGAGAAAGAGCAGGCTGAACGCTATCTGCTGCTCACGAACAGGATAAAATCGATAAACTGCACGTTGCTTTCGATAAGGGAGAAGAGCCTTGCGGAAGAATACGGGCAAAGGGTGAACGCTTTGAAAAAGCTTGCCTCTGAAAAGGAGGGCATAGAGAAGCGCGTCACAGAGATCGATTCCGGTGTGATGAAACTCTCTTCCGAAAAGGAGAAACTTGTCAAGAAGCTCAACGACAAGTCCATAGACGCGAACTCCAACAACAAGCTGATCGAACAGCTTAACAAGGAGATAGCGATCAACGAATCGAAAATCGGCGCCCTCAAGTATAACAAGGATTCCCTCGACGAGCGCGGTAAGCGCGTTGCTTCAGAATCCGAGAGGATAAAGCAGAAGCTAGGCGAGAACCGGGAGAAGCTTTCCGGACTGAGGAAGGAACTCTCTGCCAGGGACAAGGCGATGCCTGAAACAGAGGAGCTTGGAAGGATAGGCGCATCTGAGAAGGTTTCTTCGGATTACAAAGCGCTGCAGGAGAGAGTTGAACTGCAGAGGGTAAAGCTGGAATCGCTTGACAAGGACCATGCGCAGATGCTATTCGACTTCAGCAGCATGGAGAAGGAGGCTGCGGATCTGAGGGAGGGGCTCGCCGCGAAGGAGAGGCTCATCTCCGAACGGGGGGGAATCTCGGCTTCCTTGGAGGCAGAGCTTGGCGCTTCCAACGGGCTTAAAACTAGTATCGTTGCGAGCATCAAGAAGCTCGAGGGGGTGCGTTCCTCTCTGGATGAAAAGCTTGCCGAGCTGCAATCAGAGAGCATAAACCTCAGGGAGCAGATTGCGATGCACGGAAGCGGCTCAGACAAGGTTGGGGCGCTGCTAAGATCAGCCATCAAGAGCGGGCTTTACGGGAAGGCGGAAGAGTTATGCACGTATGACGACAAATACGCTCTGGCAGTGAGCGCTGCAGCTGCTTCCAGGCTCAACTATTTTGTAGTGGAATCGATTGAGGTTGCGGACGAGGCCATCGGGCTCATAAAAGGTAAAGGGATTGGGAGGGCCACGTTTATACCTTTGAGGGAGGTACGGGCGAACCCCACGGAAAGCAAGGGAGGGCTAAAGCGGCTCGTTGACCTTGTGAAGTTTGACAAGAAATTCGAGAAGGCGTTCGCATACATATTCTCGAACACGTACGTTGTCGATGACATAAAGGACGCGAAGAAGCACGGAATCGGGAGCTGCAGGTACGTGACAGTTGATGGCGAGCTGGTGGAGCCTTCGGGCACGGTCACTGGCGGCACGATTAAGCATGCAGGCACTTTAGCGAACCTGGAAGCAAGGCTCAAAAAGACCGCGGTCGGGATTTCTGAGGTAAATGCCATGCTTTCCTCGAACGGGGGCGCCATGGCCGAGGAGAGGAAAAAGCTCGCCTTGTGTGAATCAGAGCTTGCGAGGATAAGCGTCGAGAGAAAGTATGCTTCTGAGGAGCTCGGCAGGGCTGCCGGCGAGGCAGAGCGCATGCAAAAAACCCTTTTGGAAAAGAACGAGAAGCGCAAGAGGCTGGGGGAGCTGCTGAAGAAGGTATCCGCAGAGAAGGATTCGCTTTCGGGGAGCCTGCAGATAAATAGGGAGGCATCGCTGAGGCTCTACTCGTACCTGACGACGCTCATCATAGAGAACGGCAACAAGCTTTCGAAGGCGGAGGCAGAGCGATACAAGAAGGAGAGAGAGGAACTTGAGGGTCTGAAGGTTGGCATCGCCGAACTGGTCAAGGAGAGCAGCATAATGGAGGAAAGGCTGAAGGAGCTTGCATCTGATTCAAACGAGATTGCGGGCAGCATAGGGAAGCTTTCCGCGGATGAGAAGAAAGCCTCTTCCGAGGTGGGCAGGCTCACCGGAGAGATGGAAGAGCTGCAGGAGAAGGTGAAAAGCTATGATGCGTCGACGCAGAGCCTCTACAGGAGCATAACAGAGCTTGACGCGAAGATCAACGGCATGAGCGGGGAGAAGGGAAGGCTGTCGGGCAGCCTCGAGCGTTCCAACAGGGACATACTCGAGATGGAGACCGCCAAGGCGCAGATAGAGGTGAGAATAGGGGACGTGGAAGCAGAGCTTTCCTCATATCCAGGCATAGACGTGATAGAGGGTGCGAAGGCCGAGGCGCTGGAGGGAGAGCTGATAAACAAGCGCACCGAGCTTGAGGCGATTGGTGCAGTAAACCTGAGGGCGCCGGAGCTCTACGACAAGAAGAAGAGGGACCTTGAGGAAGTACAGGAACAGATGGCTGTGCTTGGGAGCGAGAAGGCGTCTGTGCTACAGATGATAGACGAGATAGAATCCAAGAAGCTCAACATATTCTCTGAGACGCTGGCGAAGGTCGATGCCAACTTCAAGAAGCTGTTCAACCACATATTCGAGGGCGAGGCCGCGCTGAAGCTCGACAGCCCGAAAGAGCCGTTCAACTCCGGGCTCAACATAAGCATGGTGATAGACAAGAGGCAGAAGCACATAGACAGGATGTCGGGAGGGGAGAAGCTTCTCGTGATGCTCATGCTGATATTCTCGATACAGACCATGAAGCCGATGTCGTTCTACCTCTTTGACGAGATAGACGCGGCGCTCGACAAGGAGAACTCGAAGAAGCTTTCATTGCTCATAAAAGAGCTGGCCAAGAGCTCGCAGTTCATAGTAGTGACACACAATGACTCAATGATAACCGCTTCCGAGACCAACATAGGGGTTGCAATGCACAGCCACGAGTCCAGGGCTGTTGGCGTGATGCTCATGAACAAGGGCTGAGGTTATTTTCGATGCAAGCAGCCAAAAGGAAGAGAGCGCCCCGGTCGCCTAGAAGGGCCAAGGCAGGGATAAAGACTTGGCCTCTTTACATACTGTTCTTCGCGTTCCTTGGACTCTATATATATACGCAAGGGAACGGCATATCAGTGGCGTTCGGGGCCGTAGACATATTCCTGATAGTTACGATAATAGTGCTTGATTTCGCGTCCAGCGGGAGGGAATCAGGCTACTTCAAGAGCCTGATGGAGATTGCTATCGCGATAGTGATAATAGCCGCCTTCTTCTTTTCGCTGAGATTCATACTCAAAACCCCTGACCCGCTTGACGTGGTTCCGAGCTGCAGCATGCTTCCCGCATTGCAGAGGGGCGACCTAATAGTGCTGCAGGGGAGAGAGCTTGCGGAACTCAAGGCGCCGATCGTGAACGTCACAGCGGGGCAGCTCAGCGCCATGGGCAGCGGCTCGGAAGCGCTCGTTTGCCTGGCATATTCCATGCATGGCGGCAGCACCTCGCTCAGCCAGTACTATCTTCCGGGATACGACATAGGGCTTTTCAGGTTCACCGGCAGCGGCTACGAATTCGCCAATTCCCAGGAGGGCAACCCTGTCGCGTATTATTGCGGGCAGCGGACAGTGAGCTTCGAGAACGGGTCGGGCGCAGACATAGTCTACACGACAGGCATAAGCGTGAATGGGACTTATATAAGCGAAGACCTCAACAACAGCATAGTGGTCTACAAGACCGTGCCGCAGGATTATTTCTACAGAATTGGAGATACGTACATAGTGCACAGGCTCTATGCAATACTTAATGTTTCCGGTAGCTATTACGGGCTCACCAAGGGAGACAACAACCCGGCATTGGACATGCAGTACGGGAACCTTCCCTCAAGCTCGAAGGACGTACAGGGAACCATCGTTGCAGACATACCGTACTTAGGATACCTGAAGCTCCTTATAGGAGGGCAGCTGCAGAGGCCCACGGGCTGCAACTCCACAGTGCTGCACTAGGATTTTGGCTTTCCGACGTTTAACAATCAACAAGGGTTATATATCTTTCCTTATGTAATTATACATGTTGTCTTTTGTACTGCTTTTTAGGTGAATTCTGATGGCAGATATTTCGAACGACATACGTTTAGCTGTGGACAGTGGCGTCACGCGCATAGGCATAAGAAGCGTCGTCAAGTCTGTCAAGAAGAATGAGGCGAAGCTCGTGATAGCTGCATCAAAGAACAAGGCTGAGAACCTGGGCGAGATCGAGCACCTTGCGAAGGTGGCGGGCATACGCTTCATAAGATACGAAAGCAACCCTGTGGAGCTCGGCACCGTCTGTGGGAAGCCGTTCTCTGTCTCGATGCTTTCGATAGTAAACCCGGGCAACTCCAAGATACTGGACAACCTGGAGACGATAGGTGAATGAGATGCCAAACGGTGAATTTGCTGCAAGAAAGCTGGTGCGGCAGAGGAAGAGGCAGCGCCTTTTGAAGAAATGGCTAAAGAGGAAGATGTTCAAGCTCAAGGACAAGTACGACCCCATGGGTACCGTGCCGAGGGCAACGGGGCTCGTGCTTCAGAAGTTTGTGGTGGAGCAGAAGCAACCGCACTCCGGTCAGATAAAATGCGTGCGTGTCCAGCTCATAAAGAACAACAAGGTGGTCGGCGCGTATGTGCCGAAGGACGGCTCCATAAACTTCATCGATGAACACGATGAAGTGACGATAGAAGGCATGGGAGGCTCGCAAAGAGGGCAGATGGGGAGCATCCCAGGCATGAAATACAAGGTAGTCGAAGTCAACGGGGCGGACATGGACCTTGTAAGGAGGGGCAAGATGGAGAAGCCGAAGAGGTAACGTTTTCATGGCAACTGATGAACAGACAAATGGCGCAACTAACACTGCAAATGCAGCCGAGAAGCCTAGGCAGAGGAAAGCCGCGGTCAGGAGAACTGTGCAGATGGAGCCCGTGCTCCCTACTTCTGACGGGGAGAAGCTCTTGTTCGGGAAGTACAGCTACGACGTGAACGTGGCAGACCCGAGCCTGAAGACTTACATAAACCTCACGCCTGCAGAGTACCCGATGAGCTTCAGGAGGGAGAGCCAAAAGATGTTCTCGAAGGCGAACATGAACATAATAGAAAGGTTCGAGAACGCGCTTTTGCGGGGAGGCACCGGCGGCAAGATAAGCGGACGCGTGATACGCACCAAGGGAAGACTGCAGGGGAAGAAGATGAAGGTAATGCATTTCGTAGAAGAGGCATTCGACAGGATCTACAGGGATACGAAGACGAACCCGCTGCAGGTATTCGTGATGGCGCTCGAGAACAGCGCGCCGATAGAGGATACCACGAGAGTGAGATACGGAGGGATAATATCGAACGTCGCGGTTGATGTGAGCGCCTCTAGGAGGCTTGACATAACGCTCAGGAACATGGCGATGGCAACCGTGCTTGGATCGTTCGCTAACAAAAGGAGCTTTGCGGACGCGATGGCGAACGAGATAGTACTGGCCAGCAGGGGAGACCTTAACAGCTATTCGATAAAACGCAAGAACGAGATAGAGAGGATGGCGAGAAGCGCTAAGTAGCGGCGATTCCTATGGCAAGGAAGGAGTACGTGGTAGAGGAAATAACAAAGATAATGGGAGAGATAGACAATATAAGGAACATCGCGATAATAGCCCATGTGCACCACGGCAAAACCTCTTTGACAGACTCGCTCCTTGCGAAATCCGGATTGATACCCAGGTCCGCTGCCGGTGACCTACTTTACACCAACTATGAGGATGTGGAGAAGGACAGGCGCATGACTGTCAAGTCTGCATACATATCACTAGGGTTCAACTATAGTTCAAAGGATTACATAATAAACCTCATCGACACTCCAGGGCATGTCGACTTTGGGGGAGACGTGACCAGGGCGATGAGGGCTGTTGACGGCGTAGTCCTCGTGATCGACCCTGTCGAGGGCATAATGCCCCAGACAGAGACTGTCTTGAGGCAGGCGATGAAGGAGAAGGCGAAACCGGTCGTATTCGTCAACAAGGTGGACAGGCTGCTCAACGAGCTGAGGCTTACCCCTGAACAGACGCAGCAGAGGCTTGCCGAACTGATAGGCAACATAAACAGGCTCATAGAGAACTATGCACCTGTGGAATTCGCAGAAAAATGGAAGGTCAATGTTGAGAATGGAAGCGTGTGCTTCGGAAGCGCGACCAAGAGGTGGGCTGTTTCTGTAGAGCTGATGAGGCAGAAGAAGGCCTCATTCAAGGAGGTTTTTGAATATACTGCGGCGGGCAACGAGGCGAAGCTCGAGGAGATAGCGCCGATAGAGGATACCATACTTCCTATGATAGTCAAGCACCTTCCCAGCCCCAAGGAGGCGCAGCCATACAGGATACCGCAGATATGGCACGGGGACCTTGAGAGCCCTGATGGGAAGGCTATGGTTGGTACAGACAGGAGCGCGAAGACCAACATAGTGGTATTCAAAGTGATATATGACCCGCACAGCGGGGAGGTCGCGATAGGGCGCGTCTTTTCCGGGGAATCGAGGAAAGGGCTGGAGCTTTACATGACAGGAAAGCCTGGAAAGCAGAGGGTGCAGCAGGTAGCCCTATATATGGGTCCAGACAAAGTGATGGTGGACTGCATACCCGCAGGCAACATAGTCGCGCTGATAGGGCTCAAGGACCCTTCTGCAGGGGACACGCTGAGCGAGAACATCATAGAGCCTTTCGAGCAGATAGTCCACTATTCGAAGCCTGTGGTTACCAAGGCGATAGAGCCCAAGGATCCAAAGGACACGACGAAGCTGATAGAGGCGCTGCGCTTGCTGCAGAAACAGGACCCCACGATGGTGGTAGAGATCAACCAAGACACAGGGGAGCATCTGATCAGCGGCATGGGAGAGCTGCATCTGGAGATCAAGGAGACGTATTTAAGGGATGACTTCGGAATTCCCATAATAACAAGCGAGCCGATAGTACTTTACAACGAGACGATAGAGAGCAAGGCTGACGGCCTTATGGGCAAATCGCCGAACAAGCATTCGCGCTTCTGGATTGACGTTTCGCCTGTGCCTGAAACGCTGCAGAAGGCGATAGACGAAGGCCTCCTAAAGGAGGGGAAGCCGAAGGGGCAGGCTGCCATAGAGACAATGATAAAGTCGGGTTTGGACAGGCCGACGGCAAAAGGAGTCATATACATCAGCAACAGGAACCTCTTTGTCGACGCCACGCACGGCATCCAGTACCTCAATGAGGTGATGGAGCTGCTCATCGATGGCTTTACAAAAGCCGTCAAGGACGGGCCACTGGCGAGGGAGAAGTGCACAGGGGTCATGGTAAGCCTTACTGATGCGACCATCCATGAGGACCCGGTACACAGGGGCCCTGCGCAGATAATGCCGGCGATAATAAACGCCATTTATGCGGGGATGCTCACTGCGGGAGTGGTTCTTCTTGAGCCAAAGCAGAAGTTCACCATCAACATACCCCAGGACACGCTTTCCAATGTCATAATGTTCCTCCAGAGCAAGCGCGGCCAGGTGCTGAACGTCAACCAAGACAGGGAGCTTGTATCTGTTGTGGTTAAGATGCCTGTAGCTGAAGTGATAAAAGGGTTCTCGAACGAGCTCAGGAGCCTCACCCAGGGAAGGGCTGACTGGGCCATGGAGTTCGCAGGGTTCGAGAAGCTCCCAAAGGAGCTCCAAGCGAAGGTTGTCAGAGAGATAAGAACGAGGAAGGGACAGCCGCCTGATCCCCCGGGGCCAGAGCAGTTCCTCGAATAGCTTTTCTTCCTGTTTTTCATATCTTATCCTCAGGGACAAGAGCGGCAGGGATGGCGCCAATACCGATGTATGGGGCATTTGCCAAAATTCACCGCGCGTGGGCAAAGCCAATGCTTTCAGGCTGGAGCTACAGATAGATGTACGGCCCGCGCTTGCATCTGCGGTCGTGGTGCGTTTGCAGGTTTTCCGCCATGCAAACCTAGGCGAGGATTAGCCTGTATTTGTATTATTTACTGGTTTCGCGGGAGGTTTAGTGCGCTTTCATGTCTTTCTATATCTTCTGTTACTGCTGCGGCGTCTTTCTGTAGTC
>CAYMJD010000002.1:0-24123 GCA_964390895.1 Microcaldota archaeon | reverse complement strand
AATAAAAGGATTGGTTAAGAACCAGATATATGCAGATCGACTCTGGTTTTGTGGGAAGCTCGTATTCCTACCTTTATGGCCTGCTTTTAAACCATATCGGGCCTTTCTGGGCGGCAGTTTTTTCTGTCATAGGCGGACTCGTGGCGTTTGCGGTTGCCTTGGGGGTGCTTGTTGTTCTGTTCTCGTACCTTTTCGGATGGTTCGAGAGGAAAGCGATTGCAAGGGCGCATTCCAGGCACGGGCCCACATATGTGGGCATGTTTGGGATACTGCAGAACATGGCGGACATAACGAAGCTGCTGTCGAAGGAGGCTTTTGTCCCTGAGAACGCGGACAGGCTCCTTTTCGCGGTAGCGCTTCCGCTGCTGTTCGCCCTGTTTGTGATGATGTTGGCATTTATACCAATAACAAGCAGCTTTGTGGGCATAGGTTCCTCATTGGGGCTGCTTATCGTTTTCCTGATTCTGTCGTTCGCCCCGCTGCTTCTCTTCATACAGGGGTGGTCATCGGGAAACAAGTTCGCGTCGATAAGCGCACAGCGCTCTGTTGTGATGTTGGCAAGCTATGAGATACCGCTGCTCATCGTCATCGCTGCCCTTGCGCTGCTATCCAATGGATTCAGCATAAGCGGTATAGTCGCCGCGCAAAGCAGCATGTGGTATATAGCGCTTATGCCATTAGGGTTCGCGGTTTTCTTCGTGGTAATGCTGGTAGAGCTCGAAAGGCCACCCTTTGATCTTAGGGAAGCGGACAACGAGTTGGTCGCAGGATGGCTAACAGACGTCAGCCCGCAGTATTACGCGCTTGCGCTCCTGCTCGACTACGCGAGGATGCTGGTCGGATGCCTGCTGATAGCGCTGCTTTTCCTGGGCGGATGGCTGGGCCCCTCGTTCCTGCCGCCGCAGTTATGGATAGCCGCGAAAGTGGTCGTTCTCTGCATAGCCATAGTGGTAATAAGGGTAAGCATGTTCAGGATGAGGATTGACAGGGTTCTTAGGGCAGGATGGTTATACCTCATGCCGCTTGCTGTGCTTAATCTTTTGATAACGTTCATTGTGTTCGTTCAATAAGAGTATGTAAAGGCGATAAAAAATTTGAGGTTCGGTCTCGCGTTTAATAAAATCAGTATTTCTTGATATTTAAGAGGTTCCAGACCTGCATTATCAAGAAGGGCCATAGATTCGCATTGGTTTGCTTCTGTTTCTAGAACATAAAACGTCGAACCCGTAGTACCAAAGATTGGTTTGAAATCTCCGAATTTGGGTGTTGAAACTGCGGCTGTTGATTGCGCTGCAGATGGTATTTCTTTTGTTGCCATTTTTATCACATGATATCCTAGGTATTTTAGATATGTATAATTTTCTGTTGATTCGTTAATGATTTAATAGGATTTATTTGGATATTTAGCCCCCCCGTAACCAAGATAGCTGTGAATTGTTTCTTTCTTTGTATGGTTTCCCACTATAATTATTATAAGAATTGCTGCATTATATGTGTGTGGTGGTTGGATGGCGAGCCTGAATCTGTTTGGGAAGGTCATAAGGTCGATGCTGGAAAAGCCTTCTACTCTCGAGTATCCTGAGGAGAGGGAATCGCTTGCTGACAATTACAGGGGAAAGCATAAGCTTGACATGAAGACATGCATAAGCTGCAGCGCATGCGCGCTCATATGCCCCAACAAGACAATCGAGATGACAGACACAGAAACTGACAAGGGGACGAAGCGTATGCCTCTCGTCAACCTTGAGAGGTGCCTCTTTTGCGGCCTCTGCGAGGAAGTCTGCCCAACCAAATGCCTGGTGCTCACTAAGAATTATGATTTTGGGGGATACGACAGGCGGGAATTCGCGCTTAGGCCAGAGGATCTCAAATAGTTGGGATAGATGATTACCCTTTTTACTGCAATGTTCGCGGTCGTGGCGGCTTTTGAGATGCTGTGCGCGATGCTAATGTTCATTTTCAGGAACGCGCTGCACTCGGCTGCCGCCCTCGCCTTGCTGTTCTTCGCCAATTCGCTTGCTTTCCTGCTTCTCGGGCAGCCGCTCATCGCCATAATCGGGCTCTTCGTGACGGTCGGCGGCATTTCGACGTACATGTTCGTAAGCGTCGCATCGGTGAGATACCCGCAGCTTAAAGCGCGGAGGGCGCTTTCTATCGGGCTGCTCTCTGTCCTGGTCTTCCTGGCTATGTCCTATCCTATTTTCTCGTGGGGTGCGGCTGCGGCGAACGCGCCGATGCTTTCCATCTCTGCTCTTTCGCCTTCTCTTGCTGCTTCGCTGCCTTTCTTTTACCTGATTGCGGCTCTGCTGTTCGGGAGTGCGCTGGGCGCGGTGCTAATTCTGAAAAAAGCAGGTGTGGCCCCATGATAATCCTCTACCTGCTGATGCTGGGCTTCGCGCTCTTTGCAGTGGGCATAAGCGGAGTGGCGCTAAGCAGGCATTTCCTGGTAATAATGTTCTCTGTAGAAATAATGCTTGTGGCTGCGACGCTTGCCGCGGTCTCCCTGCTTGGCATAGCCCCTGAAGGGAACATCCTACTGCTGCTCTTTGCTGTTTGGGCGATAGCAGCTGCAGAGGTCTCGGCTTTTGTTGCGCTTTACAGGCATCTTGCGCGGATTGAACCTGATCTGGACGTCACGAGACTTCCGAGGAACGAGGATTGACTGGATGATTGGTTTGCTTGTCATTGTGCCGATGCTCGCCGGAGCGGCTGCTGCGCTGGCGATGCAGGGCAGCAAGTACACAAGATATGCGGCCTTCTTTGCAGCGATTATCTCTCTTGTGCTGGCGGTCATGGTCGCGCTCGGGGGTCAGCAGCTGCAGACCTTTACATGGTTCGGCGCGTTCGGATACCAATTCGCCATAAGCACCGCGACTTTCGCCATAAACAAGCTGTTCCTTCTGCTCGTCTCTGCCATGGTCACCCTGATATTCGCTTATTCTATAGGATACATGGACGTGCCCAGCGAGCAGGGCAGATTCTACTTTGAGATGTGCATCTTTGCCGCTGCAATGGCCCTTTTCACGATTTCCGCGAACCTTGTAACGATGTTTGTGGCATGGGAGATGCTGGGCGTCATGAGCTACCTGCTGATAGGGTTCAGGAGGCGCGACAGGGGGACGTTAGGCTCTGCGAGAAAATCAGTGACAGTGCTGCTTATGGGGGACGTCCTGTTCGTTGCCGCGATCGCCATTCTGTTCTCTGCTTTCCATACGCTCGATATCAGGGCCTTGGCAGCTTTCGGCGACTCTGCGACGATGACGCTTGGGCTCTCGCTGCTGCTTGTTGCTGCGCTCACCAAATCAGCGGTGTTTCCTTTCCATGAATGGCTTGCCGATGCGATGGACGCACCGACCCCTGTGAGCGCGCTCCTGCATTCCTCGACAATGATAAAGTGCGGCGTCTTCATGGTTGCGTTGCTGCTGCCGCTCTACGCCGCCGCAGGGCTTCTCCCCGCAATCCTGGCGATTGGGCTGGCCAGCGCGGCAATCGCCATAATGAATGCTTTAAGCGAGCACAACATAAAGAAGATACTTGCATATTCTACGATAGAGGACGTGTCGCTGATGCTTGTCGCGCTCGGCTTGAACCTGTTGTTTGCCATGCTGGTGCTGTTCGTAGTGCAGACATTCTACAAGGCGCTGCTGTTCATGGATGTCGGAATAATGACAAGGGCAAGCGACGGGGACTTGGACATGTATGCGATAAGAGGCATAAGGAAGAACAGGCTGCTCTTCATTACCACGCTGATAGGCGTGCTTTCTATTGCGGGGCTAGTGCCATTCGGGGGCTTCTTCGGGAAGGTCGGGATTGCGGGGGCGGCAGCGGCAGATCCCTACGTCTACGTTGGATTGATGGCCTTGGAGGTCTTTTCGAGCATTTACCTATTCAGGTTTTTGATTGTTCCTTCTAGAAAGCCCCCCGTATGGGAAAATGCGCCCCTTGGCTACAAGACTGTGCCGCGCTCTATGCAGGCTGGCGTAGCCATAGGCGCGCTGCTGGTGATAGGAAGCGGCCTTTCGTTCTTTTTCCTGCCGGGGCTCCTTGGTATCGCCGGCAAAACCTTCTCTGCCTCGAGCGCGCTCATCGAAAGCGCTGCGCTGGCTGTTGGGATGGGCGCGGCATACTTTTTGTACGTGAAGAACCACGGGCTGAAGGCAGCTCCCGACTCCACAAGGTACAGATTGCTCCACAACAGCTTCTTCGTCAACCTTTTTTATTCTGGCTTTGCATCAGCCGTCTCTTCGGTCGGAAATGCAGTCGAGGAGTTTGACTCCTTCATTGGGAGGAATGTCGATGTCGCTGGACACGGGGTCGTGCTCTTCGGCAGGTTCATCGGAAGGGTAGACAGGGGAAACCTGAATGTTTATGCTGCTGCCTTTGCCCTCGGAATCATCATTATGCTTGTGTTCTTCGGGTTCGGGTTCTTCGGGGTTTTATAATGATTTTCATATTGGTCGGGATGTTTGCCGTGCTTCTTGCGGGAATCGCTGCTGTTTCCATCCTTGACAGACGGTTTGCGAGGGACATCTCGATATGCGCCGGCGGCCTGCTCCTTGCGCTTGTGGCACTGGCGATCGCGGGTTCTTTCTTGAATATAAGCAGCGCAGGGCAGCTTTATTCACTGATCCCTTCGCTTAACATATCAATGAGTTTTGACATCGGCATAGTGCAGCAGATACTGCTGCTTCTAAGCTCCACGGTCATATTGGCTGCACTCGTGTCTAAGAGGGACGATGCGCACGGCAAGGCCCCGTTCCTCCTTTTGCTGCTCTTCGGGGTTTCTGCGGTGGGGTTGTTTTCCACATCTAATCTGGTTTTTTTCCTGGTATTCTGGGAGATAGGGGTAATCTCGATGTTCTTTAAGATAAACCTGCTCGGCCATGCGAACAGGAAACGGGCATCGCAGAGGTTTTTGATATATTCGATGGCCTCGAGCGCGCTCCTCCTCCTTGGGATCCTGTTGATTTACTTCTATACCCCTATGCACTCGTTCGACATCCAGTATATAATCCAAAACAGTTCCCTGATGCCTGAAAGCGTCCAGGCGCTCATATTCGTAGCGATGGCCGGGGCGTTCTTCATAAAGATGCCTGTGTTTCCTTTCCATTTCTGGATCAAAAGCGCCTATACCGAGGCCTCTGGGGAAGGTTCGGTGCTTCTTTCTGGAATACTTTCAAAGTACGGGGCTTACGGGATGCTGCTCCTTTTCCTAATGCTTCCCGCAGCTAAGGGTTTCGGCATTTATCTGCTGGCAATCGGCACCTTCTCCGCATTCTATGCCGCTTTCCTCTCGCTGCGGCAGCAGAACCTCAAGAGCCTTCTGACTTACGTGAGCATGGCTGAGATGGGCATAATACTTGTGGGAATCTCTTCAGGAAGCCTGCTTGGCTCTTACGGGGCGGCGTATGCGATGCTTGCCCAGGGGCTCGCCATGGGGCTGCTCTTCCTTGTGGCAGGCTCTGTTGAATACATGTTCGGTTTGCGCAACCTTGGCACCTTGCATGGCGTCGTGGACAGCTCGGCCTCTTCATCATATTCGTTCATGATCGGGCTGCTTGCGGTTGTCGGGCTTCCCTTAACCGCAGGGTTCGTTGGCGAGCTCATGATGCTCATTAGCGCATACCAGGGCTTTGGGCTCTTCGGGATAGTCCCGTTTGCATCCCTGGCCATAATCGGAGCTTCCCTGTATCTGGTCCTCAGCAAGACATTCTTATCGACAAACGAGGTTTCTGCTCCGGCTGTGCTGCTCGGCGCGAGACAAAGGTGGGGCTATTCGCTGCTCGCCTCCCTTGTGTTCCTGCTCGGGATAGTCCCGTTTGTGCTGCTTGGTTTCAGATTGTAGTGGTTTGATGGTTTCGATTGCCCTTGGAGAGCTGCTGGCGCTTCTGGTTGCTGCCTTTGTGGTGTCTGGGATCTCGTCGGCATTGCATAGGAGGAGGGCTGTTGCATTGGCAGCCAATTCGGTATTGCTGGTGGCGATCGCGGCAGTCGCTGTGCTTCTGTTCTCGAGGGGCGCTGATTTTGTTGTGCTCTCTGTCTTCCACATTTACGGGTTTTCGCTTTTCTTCATAGCGATGTTTGCGGTGCTTATGGCGCTCATAAACGCGGCATCGTACACGTATTCCCGTGATTTCGCGACCCTATCGACGCTTCTCGGGTTCTCTTTCTTCGGGATGTTCGCGGTAATTGCGTCAAATTCGCTGGTCACCACGATACTCGGACTCGAATTGGTTTCCATATCTTCTTCTTTCATTATCTTGCTTGACGGGAAACGCGCGACAGGGGCTGCAGTGAAGATGTTCGTCGTCGGTAGCATTGCGATAGCAGTTCTCTGCTTCGCACTGGCGCTGGTGTTCCCTTACAACCCTTCGCTTTCGCTGACAGGCCTTCAAAGCAATGCCGGCGCAGCGCCTTACCTCCTTTTCCTTGCCTTCGTGCTCTTTGCTGCAGGCCTTTCCTTCGAGAGTTCACTTTTTCCATTCAACCTCTGGATTCCTGACGTATACGAGGGGGCGAAGGCAAACGTAGCGGCGCTGCTCTCAGGCCTGAACGAGAATGCAGGGTTCATCGCCATAATTACGATTTTCGCGGTGATGTTCGCGGCATACGCGCGTACTTATTCCGGGATTTTCGTTGCGCTTTCTGTGTTCACGATGTTTTTCGGCAACGTTCTGGCGATGGTGCAGAAGAGCGTCAAGCGCATGTTCGCCTATTCTGCAATATCACAGGCCGGCTACATAATGATAGGTATCAGCTCTGCCGGCGCCTTGGGGATGGGCGCAAGCATATTCCAGATACTTGCGCACTCATTTACAATCGTGGGAGTATTCTCCTTGGTATTGTGGCTGGAGTCAAGAGGCATAAGAACGGTTGATGATTATGTTGGCCTGCACTGGAGGAACGGGTTTTCTGCGATCGCCCTAACGATTTTCATGCTCTCTCTGCTTGGTTTGCCCCCGTTGATAGGATTCGACGGAAAATTGCTGCTGTTCTCGAGCGCTGTCGAGGCGGGCATGGTGCCGCTGGCGGTAATCGGCATATTCAACAGCTTCCTCTCTGTCTATTATTATGGCGGGCTCATCGGCAGGATCTACGCAAAGAAGGAGCACGACAAAGCCGTTATTGACAGGCACACGGTTGCGGTCGTGGCTGTCTGCCTGCTGGTTGTTGTAATTATAGGCATATATCCGCAGTACCTCATCGGCGCCGCGAACTTCGCTGCCCTTTCCCTAGGCATCGGATAGCCAAAGGCATCAACGCCTTCCGGTGGCCTCTTTTGACGGCTTCATTCCTGCGGGGGTCGGGTCTTTGCCCAAATTAAGCAGTATTTGCGATCCCACGACAATGCCGATAATCGGCCTTATGCCGGTTGCAACATACGCGACGTGAGAATCAGGGGCAGCCGCCCTAATTGCCGCTATCGCGAGATTCGCGAGCAATCCCGCGTCTATGCATGCTGCTACCTTTATGTCGCATCTCTGAATCGCATCCCGTATCCTGAGGAGCTGCCTTTTGAAGCTTTTTCGTTCCCCTGCAATGTTTAGCTCCATCTAATCGCCTTTCCTGAAAAACAGGTTTTTCAGCGTTCCGCTGGGCATATCCATGTCGCCGTAGTTGCTGAAGAATGCCTCGCCCCCGAAGAGCTTGATCATCTTGAATAAAAGATCCATGCGCCTTCCGTTGATCGACGAGTAGTATGTATGGAGCGCCCTGTGCACCGACAGGTCCAGGCCGTATGCCTTTCTCCACCTGAAATCATAGCTGAGGAGGCTTTTGCCCTTTTTTAGATGATCGTTTATGGAATCGGCGGCTACCTTTGCGCACGCCGCCCCGAAGATTATGCCGCCTCCGGTCGTCGCCTTGACCTGGCCGGCGGCATCCCCGACAAGGAGCGCGTTTCCTGATGCGGTCCTCTTCCTCGGATGCAGGGGTATAAGGCTTGCATGCCCTGAAACTTGCCTTCCTCCCCTTATTATTTCGGCTATCTTTGGGGCCTTCACGAACCTGTCGAATGCCGCCTTGCTGTTGCCCTTCGACCTTGAGCTTATCCCTATCCCGAGCTCCACCTTTGACGCGGAATAGGGGATCGCCCATGCGAAGAACCTTTTTGCGATCGAATTGTCAAAATATAGGCTGACGCTGTTTTTGTCTGTTATTATCGCGTCCTTGTACTCTGCCTTGTATGTGAAGACGTATTCCCGTATCTCTGGGAAATGGAACGCGCTGGCCGTGAGGGATACTGCGCCGTCGGCGCCAACAACAACCTTGTGCCCAGATGCCATAAGTAGTATGTCCTCCTTCGACAGCCTTTTGCCGAGCTTTATCTCGGCGCCGGCCTGCTCGGCCTCCTTCATGCAGATTTCTGCGAGCATTCTCCTGTCTATGACGTAGGCCTTGGTGGTCTTTGCCCTTACGTTTATCCGCTCTTTTACCGCATGGAGGGTAGCGCCGTTGAGCGTGTTCATTATCGCAGGCCCATAGGCTATGCCCGTCCTGTCCATACCTGACTTTGAGAGCACGCCGGATGCCTTGTCCGCGTCGTCGCCTATATGTTTTTTAGCGTCGTAAACGATGGTGCCTATGCCCCTCTTGGAGAGCTCGCTGGCCAGGACCAGGCCTATCACTCCCGCGCCGACAATGCAAACTTCGCTTTCCAAACAATC
Source organism: Microcaldota archaeon (assembly GCA_964390895.1). GTDB lineage: Archaea > Micrarchaeota > Micrarchaeia > Micrarchaeales > Micrarchaeaceae > A-MIC-10. The sequence goes on along the minus strand of CAYMJD010000002.1, from coordinate 15,457 downwards.
ACCTACAAAGGACTGATACAAGCAGCCCGCAAATGCTTATAAACCTTCCATATTATATCTAATAGATTTCCCTATATACTTTTTCATGGTGATTGAACGGCAACAGGAAAAAAGAACGGAGGCGTGAATTCCTCCCTCGAAAGGATAAACCTAAAGCCTCTCATAAAGGTGAACTGCATAGTGGTCAAGGCAGAGCTCCATGCCGTTATAGACCTTTATGCGCTTTCGAAGAACGTCAAAGCCGTAGATTACGAGCCTGAGCAGTTCCCCGGAGCGATCTACAAGATAAACGACCCTAAAGCCACGATAATACTCTTCAAGAACGGCAAGATGATATGCACAGGCACCAACACAGAGGCAAACGTAAGGAAAGTGCTCAATTATGCCGCCAACGTGATATCGAAATACGTGCTTGAGGTAACCCCCAAGTCTAAGTAGGGCTTTTTGACACCTGCCTTGCCCTTTTGTCGAATATCCTGAAGAACTCTTCCCACGAGTAGCGCTTTTTTACCTCTGCCACCCCTTTCTTCCCCATGGCGCCTGCAAGTGCCGGATGGTCTGCTATATAGAGCATTTCGGCTGCCATGTCCCGCTCGCTGTCCACGAGGAATCCGGTGACGCCGTTTCTGATCGTGTTTCTAGGACCGCCCTCGTTCACCGCTATCGCAGGCTTCCCACTCGCCATAGCCTCCATTGGCACAAGTCCGTAGTCCTCGTTTATTGGAGGGTAAAGGACGGCAGTGGCCTTCGAGAAGAGCTTCCTGAGCGTACTTTCATCGACATTTGGAAGTAAGGTTACGTCTCCGGCCTGTTTCGCCAGAGCGACTATTTTTTTGTAATACGAATGGAACTGCTTGTCTTTTGAGAGCGAACCGCAGAGCACGAGCCTGTACCCTTTCCGGTTCCTCTTGAACAGCTCGAATGCCCTTATTGCGTATTCCTGCCTCTTGTTGGGGGAGAACCTGGAGGGATAAAAGAAATATTTGTCGTCGCCGTTGTTTTTGTAGAGCCTGTGGTCGATGCCTCCACCAAGAACCTGTGCATCCTTCCTTCCGTAGTACTTCTCTATCCTTGCTCCGGTGTTCCTGCTGTTCGCGAATATGAACTCTATCTTTCTTACGATTCTTTGGTCTATTGCCTTTACTGTCTTCAGGCCCAGCGCATAAACCGGCTTTGCATAGGCTTTCTTGAGCGACATCCTGTACCTATAGAGGTCGTAAACATCCCTTGGGGGCGTATGGCAGTACCACAGCACCCTCTCATTTCTATTCCTTATCCAGTGGCTTGGTGACATGTGCGCGTTTATTACGTCGTAGTCGTCGCTTGCCTTGAAGTTGCGGAACGAGAGCCCGTAATCGAGCCCTTGGGACATCCTCCCGTATGGAAGCAGCTTTGAGAGCTTGTTCGAGCTTATCACCTCGATATCCAGGTCCCTGAATTCCGGGAATGTGGTCTTGCTGTTGTACTCTGCCGTATAGATCTTCGCGTTGTAGCGCTGCGCTATCTTAAGCAGAACCTTTTCGGCTCCCCCGTAAAGCGTAAGATTCGACTGCGCAATTAGCATTTTCAAGCGACCGCCATTGCATCTATAAATAGCTTGAGATGTAATTTAATAATAAGATATCTGCACATATTGATTCTGATTTCTGGTGTGATAATGGATCTGGGAGAGGGGCTTAGGCAGGCGATTGCAAAGCTCCAACGGGCTACGATAATAGATGCCAAAACTATACGCGAGTTCAACAAGGAGCTGCAGAAGGCGTTGCTGAGCGCCGATGTAGAGGTAAAGCTTGTATTGAATTTCACAAAGGGGATAGAGGAAAAGGCGCTGAAGAGCAAGCCCCCGGAAGGGGTTGCGCCGAGGGACTATATAACAAACCTCGTCTATGAAGGGCTTGTGGAGCTCATGGGGAGCAGCTATGTCCCTGAATTGAGGCAGAAGCGCATACTGCTCATGGGACTTTACGGTTCAGGCAAGACGACGACTGCCGCAAAACTCGCCAAGTATTATCAGGACAGGGGGCTGGGGGCGCTTGTTATATGCTGTGACGTGTCTAGACCGGCAGCTTATGAGCAGCTGGAAACGCTGGCAGGGAACGCCAACATCTCTTTCTTCGGCATAAAGGGGGAGAAGGATGCATCAAAAATCGTCAAAAAGGCGCTCGGCGCCCACAAGGACAAGAAGGTGATAATCTGCGACACGAGCGGAAGGAGCGCGCTTGATTCCGAGCTCATAAGGGAGCTGAAGGCTGTTGATTCGGCGTTCGGCGCCGATGAGAAGATCCTTGTCATAAGCGCAGACACTGGACAGGTAGCCGGCACCCAGGCGAGGGAGTTTGACGGCGCGGTGCGGTTTTCGGGAGTTATAGTCACGAAGATGGATGGCAGCGGAAAGGGGGGAGGGGCGCTGAGCGCCGCCAACGCGGCGAAATCAAGCATAATGTTCATTGGTACGGGAGAGAAGCTGGGTAACATAGAACCCTACGATTCGGGAAAGTTCATAGGCAGGCTCCTCGGCATGCCTGACATAGTGTCGCTCGTGGAGAACGTGCAGCAGGCGATAAAGGAAGCAAACCTCAATCCAGAGGAGATGGAGGCGGAAAAGCTCAACTTCGAGACGTTCTACACGCAGCTAAAGGCTATGGGGAAGATGGGTCCGCTGAAGAACATGTTCGGGATGATGGGCATGCCGGACGTCCCGAAAGACCTCATAGAGCAGAACGAGGAGAAGCTAAGCAAGTACAAGGACATCATCGGATCCATGACTGCCGAGGAGAGGGAGGATGAGCGCCTGGTGCACAGCTCTTCGAGGGTAGTGAGGATCGCCAGGGGTAGCGGAACCTCTGAGAAGGATGTCCATCAGCTGATATCCGACTTCAACAAGATGAAGAAGGCGTTCAACAGGTTCAAGAATGACAGGGGATTCGTGAAACGTTTCTCTAAGTTCATGAAATAAAAAGGAACTGTAATAAAAAAATAAAAATAAAAGTTAAATAACAACCTTATCTCTTTCTGCTTTTCTTAGCCTTTGTCTTTTTCTTTGCCATTTATGTCACGTTGTTTCGCAACAAATTAATGTTAACTATAAATATATTTAAATTGCTATGTAAATTAGAAAATTTGCGGGAAACAAATAGATACATATGTAAGCATGTGTTTACTTTAATAAACACATTGAGATATTGATACAATGGGCAGGGAAGAAGGACTCAAAACGAGACTTGAGGAGCTCCAAGGCGAATATTCCAAGACAAGGTACAATAAGGCGACCAACAAGCATCTTGGGATACTCAGGGCGAAAATCTCGAAGGTCAAAAAGGAGATCGTGGAATCCGGCAAAGGCAGGGGAGGGAGCGGGTTCTTTGTCAAGAGGAGCGGGGATGCGACAGTGGCTCTGGTCGGGTTTCCCAGCGCCGGCAAATCCTCCCTTATAAACGCGCTGACCAACACAAAATCGAAGATTGCTGATTATGCATTCACTACCACCACGATTGTCCCGGGAATGCTCGCATACAAGAACGCAATGATACAGATCTTCGACCTTCCAGGCATAATAAAGGACGCGCACGTGGGTGCGGGAGGGGGCAGGACCGTGATCGCTGCTTCGCGCCTGGCGGAACTCCTCATTTTCGTGGTCGATGCCACGGCGCCGGAACAGCTCGACACCATAATGTGGGAGCTGGGACTCCTGAACATCTTCATCAACAAGAGGAAGCCGGACATATCTGTGGTGGGGCTGAAGGGCGGCTTTTCGCTCGACGTCAACAAGTCGGGCCTTGATGCGAAGTCGATACAGACGATATTCAACGGATTCGGATTCTACAGCTGTTCCGTAAAGATAAGGAGCGCGGTGGACGAGGACGAGCTGGTCGCCTTCGTCTCGGGGAAATCCACGTACATAAGGGCGATCGTCGCACTGAACAAGATAGACATAGCAAAAGGCTATGCTCCCATAGCGGATGCGATATCGAAAAAGTACGGACTTGACGTCTTCCCGATAAGCATTACAGAGCAATCGGGGCTGCAGGAGCTCGTGAAAGGGCTCTATGACAAGCTGGGCATAGTGACGATATACCTGAAGCCGAGGATGGATTCTGACAAGCGGGAGCCTATGATAATGAAGGGAGGGGCGACGGTTGCGGACGTGGCCAAAAAGGTGCACACCAAGCTCATAGAGGGTCTCAAATCTGCCTATGTGACGGGTCCGAGCGCGAAATTCAGGAACCAGAAGGTGGGGGCAGAGCACGTCCTTAGAGATGGCGACTCCGTAACCTTCAAAAACGCGTAGCCCAATACACTTAAATTCATTGTTTGCGTTAAGTCTGTGTTTAGATGAGCAAGTACATATACGTTTTTGGGGTTCTTTCGGCGGCAATACTGCTCGTTGCGGTGGTCTTCATCGCGATCAACTACATGCCTCCGCCGAGCCTTATCACTGCGCCGCAGGAGAGCGGCACCTACACGGCGCTTGTCAGGGTCATGGATCCGTCTGTGCTCCCTTATGGCACTAGGTCGCTCGTCATAGGGTATTCCGGTCTTGAAATCCACAAGAGCGGCTTTCCCTCTGATTCCGGATTTGTGGGCATCAATGCTTCTGGAGCCTTCGATGTTATGTCGCTTCCCGGAAACGCTTTGACTATAGGGGCGCTGCAGGCCAACCAAACAGCTGCTTTTGATTCAATCAGGTTCAATGTCACCAATGCAGTCCTTAGGATAGGCAACGCGACTTACGGCCTCGCAATCCCGAACAGGAGCATCAGCGTGGAACTGGATGGCAGTCTGCAGAAAGGGGCTGCCACTGCGGTAATCGAGTTGACTCCGACGGTAATGCAGACATACGGAGCGCAGCAAGCTTCGCAGCTCTATATCGTATTTTCGCCGAAGGGCAGCATAATAGAGGGAAGCGTCGGCACTTTTGCGTCTTTGGGGGGGAGAAACAGCCTGCCAAACGCGACGATCAGCAAGCTCATGCTTTCAGGGCCCCAAATTTCTATAAATAGGGCAGCGATTGCGCGGAGCGGCAACAGCACCGGCATTTCCATTGATTTGAGCAATACAGGAAGCGTCCCGGTGACGCTGAAGCAGGTTGTGGTGTCAGGCTTCATGCTGCTCTCTTCTGAGGGTACGGCGCTCTCTGTGCAGCAGGAACCCAAGTTGTTGAAGGGCGTGCCATACCAGAGGCCCGCGCTTTCGATAAATGCGGGGGCGTTGCTTGGCAACCTGAGCTCGCTCCTGAAATACGTCAATCTGGGCAATTTCGAGGCCCAGCTCAAAAAGCAGAATATCAGCATATCTGGGCTTAACCTATCTGGATTAAACGATTCGCAGATCAGTTCGGCGCTTGGGCTCAACAGCCAGACGGTGGCGCTGCTCAAGCAGATACTGCCCAGCGCGCTGAATAGCAGCGTCTTGGGCGACATCGGCAGCCTCAACGTCTCAGAGAGCTCTGTGAAGGAGACGCTTAATCAGGCAAACCTCTTCAGCAAGAGCCACTACAACATGCTTGATTTTGCCTTAGATGCTAATGGGACCATGTCCCTTCCGTCGAACGGCATAGAGGCAGAGAACCTTTATGCAGGTATAAGCCTTGCCCCGGGGCAATCTATGAGCATAGGGATTGACCGCGTAATCAGACTTGGGGACGGGGTGGCGCTGGCAATCCCCAACCAGACATATTCCATTACAGTAATAGGGCAAGGAGGGGCTTACGCGTCGGCGAATGTGACTGCAGGCTGAGCAGCCGGCGCTTTCAAAATAGGGTTAAATTTTTTTCCAAACAATTGCATTGGGATTGCATGCCCGAAGACCTGTTCGTGACGCGTTTCATAATGGAGTTGCTTCCGGCCGCAGCGAGCACGATGAGCGACGGCGACCTCTCAAATAAATTCATCGAGAGCATAAAAAGGGATTTCGGAATAGACGATGCGGTTCTGTCTGCGATGGCTGCAGAGGGGAAGAGCGGCTCGATGGAAGATTACATAGCCAATACGAGGAAGGAATACGTGGACAATCAGCTGAGCGGCTATTCCGCTTTCCCGGAGCTCGTAGGATACAAAAACAGAGGATACGGGAGCTGTGCGGTGATACCGCTCATGGCCAACGGGAAGGTTGCCTGGACGCTCCTCCTTTTATCAAAGGAAGAGGGGAAGTTCCAGGAAGAGATCATGCGCACCCTGAATGCCATAGCGGCGTTCTTCTCCTTTTCGTTCATGTACAAAAGCGAAATCAGGAAGAACGGCAGGCTTGCTGAATACTTTGATTCCTCTTTCAATTCGGCGATACCTCAGATGCTGGTGTCTGCGGACGACTCGATAATAAAGGCGAACAGGTCCGCTGTGAAGGCCTTTGACGTGCCTTACGGACAGCAGAGCATAAAGAAGCTATTCGGCATCGGGTTTGCGGAGGCGAAGGCCCTCGGGGAAAACGGGGCAGACGTCTATCCCAATGTTAACAACTCCCGCAACATCTACAGGCTCACGTCGAGGAAGGTGGGAGATTCGCTGCTGCACATGGCTGCGGCGAACGTGACAGGCAATGTTCTTATGGACTCGGTTCTCGACGCTGTCTCGAACACCGACGACATTTACATAATATTCGCGGGCGCAGACCTCGGCATGATAAGCGCCAGCCCCAACTTCCAGCGGAGACTCAAGTATTCCGAAGGGCCTTTCCCTGGCAAGAGACTCACCGACTTCATAAAGGAAGGGGATGCGAAGGCGCTCATGGATTCCCTGAAGGAGAATCCCGATGCGGTCAACGTAAGCCCTATGAACCTTATGGGGGGGGACTTCACGCTCTCGGTGAGGGCGCTTCTGAAGAAGGTACCGTTCGGGTACCTTGCCGTGCTGGTCAACACAGAGTCAGAGAGCTACGCGAAGGAATCCGGGGAGAACGTGAGCGACTTCGTGGAAAGCAGCTCAGACATAGTGCTTACCATAGACGAATTTGGATACATCAAGGGCTGCAACATGCCTGTGGAAAAAGTATTGGGCTACGCCAAGGACGAGCTTGTGGGGAGGGAGGCCAAGCAGCTCTACAAGGACCCCTCGCTGTTCGACAAGGACATACAGTATGTCAGGGACGGCAAGAAGATAGACGGCTCTTATGTCGACCTCATAAAAAAGGATTCCGACATAGTGCCTGCGACCCAATCTGTCCGCTTATTAAGGGGGGCGGGTACCGATTCGCGGTACATGGTGGTAATAAAGGAGCTGGAGAGCAAGAGGAGGCTCGAGGACATGGAGCTCGAGCTCAGGGAGAGGGAAGGCAGGATAAAGAGGCTTGGTTCGATTGGGGAGCTCAAATCAGAGTTCATATACAACATATCGCACGAGCTCAAGACGCCGATCACCAACATAAAGGGGTTCTCGTCGCTCCTTCTCGACGGGCAGGCGGGGGAACTGAACGACAACCAGAAGGATTACGTCAAAACGATAATAGACGAGTCAGATAGGTTGATACTGATAATCCAGCAGGTCCTCGACGCCTCGAAGCTTGAGGTAAGGAAGGTGAAGCTCGACATAAGGGGCGTGGACCTCAAGCAGATGTCGAAGAACCCGGCGATAAAGGCGTTGGAGGAGCTGGCGAAGAACAAGGGGTTGGATTTCAGGTGGACCGCGGATTACGATGTTCCTGAGATAAATGCAGACCCCAACAGGCTTGTCCAGGTCTTCGTCAATCTTATAGGCAACGCGGTCAAGTTCACGGAGAAGGGCAGCATAACTGTCAGGATATTCATGAAAACGAAGCGCACTCTTGAATGCGACGTGATCGACACAGGCATAGGGATATCAGAGGAAGACAGGAAAAAGCTCTTCAGGAAGTTCTACCAGGCGCAGAAGAAGGCGCTCGTCCGCCAGGATGGCGCAGGAACCGGTCTCGGTCTGTCGATAACAAGGGAGATAGTAAAGCTCCATGGAGGAAAGATAAACGTAGAGTCGACCCATGGACAGGGGAGCAGGTTCTGGTTCACGCTCCCGCTAAAGAGAAAAAGGCAGAAGGACAGGCAGGACAAGACCGATTAGACAAGAATCCCGCATGCGCTGCCGGATGAGGCCGCGGTGCTGTATATGCCTTGCAGGGTCGTGTAGTTCAGTCCCTGGAAAAGCCCCTCGGTCTTCGCGCTCGTTACCAGACCGGTTGCTATGTTGACCGTGAATTCCGCGGCCTTGCCTGTGGTAAAGGACGAATGCGATAGAGAGCTGAACACTCCGAGGTAGATGTTGGGCCCTGTTTTCGTGAGATTGAAGTTCATCTCGTATGGCGTTGCTACCGTAACGTTCTGGTACGTGGCTGCGCCGATTGGATAGGTTCCCTTCATCGAATAGTACGTGCTGCCATATAGCTGCGAAGTGCAGCTCTGGGTGTTGCCGTAAAGCTTGCTATAGTTCAGCATGAGCGCATAGGTGCTGTTCTTGTTGAGTATTGACATTGCGGAGCTTGTGCCTGCTTGGGTCTGGTTTATTGTTGTGGAGGTTGTTGTGCCAGCTGTTGTGGTTGCTGTGGTGGTGTTCCCTGATGGGATGGTGGTGCTGGCGGACCGCCCACTTATCGGCACCTGAAGGCTTGTGTCTATCGGCTGCATGTCTACGATTATAGAGTTAGCTGAGAAGTTGGAGAGCCGTATCTGCAGGTTGGCGTACTGGCTGTTGGCGTCGGTGCTTATCGATGCGACCTTCGCAGAGCTGAGCGGTATGTCAAACGGCGGATTCAATGCCACAGGGAGCTCTTGCATTCGGATTGTTGCTGTTCCCAACGACGGGCTTGAGGCCAGCAGGTAAACAACGTATGACGCCCCGTTGACCGTGAGCTGCTTCGGGCTGGATGTCAGCTGCAGATTCGTTATCTTTGGGTTGGCCTGGTTTGAATACATCGAAAGGGAAACTATCGCTATGAGCACCACCACTGCAATTATCAGCGCCAAAGACCAGAAATCCAGTTTCATCGCAATCCCACCAACTTAGAAAATTTTCCTATTAATAGAATGCATATAAGGTTTTATAGGTTTGCTTTTTGCTGGCCGTTCAGGTGTACTTTGTGGTGAACGTAGCTATCCTTGTAATATAATGGACTGTGCTGGGGAGATTCGATATTGTGTAGTTTATCCATAGGTAGCCGGAGAACGCGACCCCTATGTTGCCCTTGGATATCCCTGAGCTGCCGTAGCAGTTTGTTTTTACCGAGAATGCGGAATTGCTGTATGATGCCAGCCCGTTCTGGAGCGAGCTGTCTGGATAGTATTGGGGCACTGAGTTGTAGCTGAGCACGTTTATGTTGCCGTATTGGGGCCTGTCGTTCGTCGCGTTGGCTTCGGTAGAGCACGATGCGCCCGTTATGTTGAGCTGGCCTCCGGTAGCCTGCGTAATTACAAAGTACCCTGTTCCGTTATGGAATACCGCATAGGAGCTGCATGTGAATCCGGTTGCGGGGTTGCAGCTACTCGCAAGAACCTGGGGGTTGAATACCCCGAGCTGGAGCACTACATAGATTGCGATGCCTATGACGAGGAGAGCTACCCCATAGGATACCATGAAGTCCAGCGCCGCCTGGCCCTTTCTCTCTTTTGTTTGCATGGACTCATTGCTTGCCTTCTTCAGGCTCCTTGCTTACCCTGATCCTGACTCCGCTTTCATCCCTGCTTATTATTATGTTTATGTTCTCTGTTCCGAGCATCTTCTGTAACTCCTCGTACGTGTATGCTCCTATGTCCCCTGAATTTGCCCCCCTTGTCCTTAAGACCTCCTCCCTTCTTGCGAGCCTCTGCTTCTTCTCTGATTCTATGAACTTTATCTGCAATTTGGGGAGCTCTTCAGAATCGAACATGCTTTCTATGTCAATACCTGGAAGCTTGTACCCCTGGTCCTGGAATATGAACGGCAGGACGTCGTTGAACTCTTTCTGTATCTCCGCTACTGATACGTTCACGTTTTCCTTGCTGCCGGCAATTACGAATTCGTCGCTGTTCAGGAAGCCTGCGAATGGCTGGCCGCCGTGCTTCTTTATCGTGTCCTGTATAAGCTGCGACACGAGCCTCAGTATCACTATCGTGGAGCTTTCCCCGAACTTGCCTGTATATGCACCGAGTTCCTCCACCTTGAGCACCCCAATCGAGTATGCATTGCCCTCCTTTATCGAACGCTCGAACTCTTTGGAGAGGCGCTCCTCATCAGGCAGGTCGACGAGCGGATCGAACCTTTTGCCCTTCTTCCTTAGGAATATGCGGACCAGGGCATTGAGCTCTTTAGGGTCGAACGGCTTCTTTATGTAATAATCTGCGCCGTATTTTATTCCTTTGAACCTGTTGCTCGTGGGGTCCATCGCGCTCACGATTATCACTACGGTATTGCGCAGCTTGGAGTCGCTTTTTATCGTATGGCATATGTCGAGGCCGTCCTTGTGCGGCAGCATCAGGTCTAGTATCACGAGGTCGGGCCTGTCCTGCCGCACGGCGGTAATCGCATCCTTCCCGTCATATATCTGGCTTATCTCGAAGTCGTTTCCTATCGAGAGCGCCATTAGCCTGTTTATGTTCTTGTCGTCCTCGACTATGAGGATCCTCTTGAATGGATCCTTCTCGAGTATGTAATACGTCAGTATGCCCCCGTTGCTCCTTGACGCGACGAGGTTTTCCCTCTCGAGGTTTTGGAGGCTTTCCTCAAGCGTCTTTTTGGGCACCCCCCTGCTGAAATAGATATCTGTAAGCTCGTTGAATGAAACCTGCTGCCTCTCGCCGAGCATCGAAAGGATTTCTTCTGAAATTGAGGAATCTTTGCCGTCCATACGATCGCCTGTTCGCCTATAGAAGAAATGAAGACCCAATTATTATGCTTTTCGCAAAAGCGGAAGTGCGCTGTTTGTCCTCGCACCCGCAGGTTGCGAAAAGTTTATAAGTTGCGCATGTGATAGAGTTTGTTCGGAGAACCCGGGTAATTGCATGAAAGCAGCCTATCTGGTGCCTGTCTTCCTGGTATTCGCGTTCGCTGCCTATGGCAGCGCCGCCTCTTATGTAAACATAGTGGAGCCGTTTAACACGACCCTCTACAACAATGGCAGCGTATACCTGGGCAAGGTCGGGCCCGGACAGCCGTTCTACATAACAGCGGAATCCGCAACAGCGAACGTGAGCGGCGTTGTCATAATACGCGGATGGAACCAGATGTACGCATTGAACCTGCCCCCAAACTGGATCGTTTCCAATTCTTCTGTTTATTCGCAGTACCTCTCGGTAGAGATAAAGCCCTCCCCGAGTGCTGCAACGGGGGCGTACGCGTTCAACATACTGGTCAAGAACTTTGGGAACTACTCCAAGCTTGGGGATCTTGAGTTCACGGCATACGTGAACGTGACGCCTGACGTATTTGCGCTGAATGTTTCCCCATCAGCGGTTGACGCGGCGCCGGGCGTGCCTTCCGAGATATACGTCACGATAAACAACACAGGGGTTTCAGACAGCCCGTTCGATATCAATGCATACGGGCTTCCGGCGTGGAACAAGACAGAGGAGGTCATAGCACTGCATCAGACGAGCAGGAGATTTGTCTATCCCATCTATGAATATGAGCCTGGGACATATACGACGCAGATATATGTGACATCATCTGCCAGCCCATTGGTGCACAAAGAAGCCAACGTAACGCTCAACATAGCCGCTTCGATACCGAATGATTACAAGGCGTTGGGATATGGGAGCGTCGCCTTCCCGATAGTCTATGAGCCTGCCTATGCGGTAATGTACTTCATAGACCTGATTTTGACGCACATATAACGGAAATAGGTGCTGACATGGCAAACGAGACAGCTTTAGGCATAAACGCGAGCTTTGTGAAAGCGGCAAGCCTTCTTGACCTTATCAGGGCAGCTTACCAGTTTACCAACGGCTTCTGTCACATATATGCAATCCGCCAGGAAGGCCATTACAGGCTTGTGCATTTCGGGGAACGGCTAGGCAAGGGGTACCTCGCCATTTACAGCGATGTGGACCGCATAATGGATTACATAACGTACAACCCTACAGAGAACGAGCGTTTCGAGATGCGGGATTCAATAGAAGATATGGATTACCAGTCGGCCAGATTCCACATAATAAGAGTAGAGGACGCATTATTCAGCGACGGGAACAAGATCGAAAGCCTCAACGTCATAAAGCTCTCCGACCATAAAAGCCTTGTGAGGCTGCTTGCCGACGGGGTGGGTGTTGATGACTATGTGAGGACGACATACGCATTTGTTTCAGGGGACAAGCGGATGGTAGGCACATTCGAAGCTGTGCAGGACGGTGAGACGACGACCTTTGTCTATGCTGAATCAGACATACCTGAAAGGGGCGGCGGCTTTTTCAGGTACAGTTACAAGGACGACAGGATTGATGTCGTTGGCTCGGTGCTGCAGAACACAGACCTCTACATAAAGATCGTGAACCTTGCGGAACCGCTCCCCTTTTTAACTCTATAGGGCATTAAATTTATGTGCCCGAATAGCTCAATGGTAGAGCGAGTGGCTGTTAACCACTAGGTTGCAGGTTCGATCCCTGCTTCGGGCGATGCGCTTCAAGTTTGCTCCCGCAGGACAAGGTAAGTTTACAGTAGATTTTACCCTTTCGCTTGCATCGGTTCAATCAACTTTCCACCCCTTGCTACGTCGGGGTCCGTGCACGTGCTGCGGTCAAAACAGCATGCAGTTCGTTTTCCGGCTTTGAGTTTCGATAACGCTTTCACAATCCGTATTTTCCGGGTTTCGGGATTCCTGGTTCCGTTTATCCAGCGTATCCAATCCCAGCGTGAAAGTGGCATAATATCTAACCAAAGGTGGCGTGCCTTTGTGTCTGCACCCAGAGCTTTCTTCAAATCTGCCGGTACTTTGGGTTCTGGCCACTCTTTGACCGGTTTGAATTCAAACATTACTCTTTTCCCTACTACCGCCCCTGTTTTGCGCATTGCTTTATCAATTTTAAGCCAGTGGCTTCCCTTTCCATCTGGTTCAAGAGGGGATTGAAAGTGAAAACCGTTGATGGTTCCATCAATCATTGCCATACCCCGTGAGGGGAGCTTTGCGCTGGCGCTTTTAGGAAGCTGAATTATAACCAATGAGCCGATCTGAACTGGCTCGGCTTTAAAACTAATTTTTGCCATGCTTAAATTAAGTTATTTAAATTATTTAAATGCATTCAAGACAGTATTTAAAAGTTCATTGGCGGGGATGTGCTTGCGGCGCAGCTTGTGCTTCGGGGCTCTGTTAGGCAGATCAATCTTTGTTGTTCAGTATGGAATTTGACAAAAATACCGCAAGTTAACGAAGCTCAGAAGAATAGCACATTATTAGATAAATTTTTCGGTTGGTATGATAGCAGCAACCTTAACCCTATGGAAAAGGCAGACTTGGCCCATTATTCCTTATATAGAATCCATCTGTTTCTGGAGGGGAACAAAGGGGTTTGCAGGTTGGTATTCAATAAAACCCTAATTGATAATCATTTCCACCTAATTAACATCTCGGTAGATAAAGAGGCCTATTTTAAGTCGTTGGGTGCCGCTGTTGAAACTAACAATCCGAGACCATTTATCGAGTTTTCACTGAAGCAGTATTACTTACAGGTAAGGGAATTTCTATCAGACTAGAAAGGTTATTGGTAGGTTGCGAGTTCGATCCTTGCCCGGGCAATCGGGAGCGGGCGTTTGTCAGCCCCCGATCTTGAACATCTTAGTTCCGCAGACCGGGCAAAGTCCCGTCGCTGCCTTTTTGCCGTTCTTCATCGTGACTTCCTTTGGGTCTTTCATCTCTCTTTTCTGCTTGCACTTAACGCAATATGCTTCCATTTCATCACCAAATATATATTACAAGTCAATATAAAAATGTGCGTTCGTTCTGCTGCAATTCATTTTTGGCTTTACTTGCCTAATTGGCGGGTGCGGGTCTCCAGGCATGGCTGGCTCGGTTGCCGTGCCTGGATTTGGGGCGGCGTCGGCCTTCTGGGTTGCATCTTATTTCCTCCTTACCCTGTAAAGCGCGTAAAATAGGTTCCCGATCAGCAGTGCCACCAGGAACGCATAGCTAACCCTGAAGATCGAGAGGCCGAGGACCAGCAGCGCCATGGATACCCCGTAAGCGAGCTGCACGGACTTCTTGCTCGGGGACGTCTTCGGATCGGAGAGCATGATGAATGCGAAGTAGTAGTTTATGCCCAGAGCATATGCCAGTATTGCGGCTGCGGCCAGACCTGTCCCGTTAAGCAGAGCGGCCATAACAAACGTTGCGGCTATGAATGCCAACGATGCGGTGAGCCTGCGCGCCTCGTAGGCACTGATTATGAGGATCGGCGCCAGCGTAAGCGCCATGCCAAATATATTGTAGTTGCTTGCCGCCCACCATTGGTCTCCTACAGAGAATACGGCCAGCGCTGCCAAAAGGCCGACCGTTGCAGGGTTGAAAATGTTTACGCTCTTAACCTTTATGAAGAGCTTTGACAGGATTGCGGCCATTGATGCTGTGATTACGACAAGATATGCGTTCGGCGGGGCTATGGAACCGATTATGAGACCTGTTATTATCGCGGAGAAGGGGATCCTCAGCCTGTGCTTCAGGTAGAACCTTGAGGCCAGCAATTCTGCGGATGCTGCAACAGCAACCGCAAGGATTAGTGAATACGGAAAGATTCCGAGGCTGTAGCTCGATGCGGCGGCCAGCAGTATGAGAAGGATTATCGTTACTACATACATTCTCCCTACTGGCTGGTTGAATATTTTCATCTCTATCAGCGCAGCCTTATGCTACATAACCATTGGGGTCCATCATTATAAACCCGTCATCCCCCAGCGAGGAATCAAAATGGAAGCTGTCGTCGCTGAAGGTAGTCTCGACTATGTAGAGCCGGTATCCTTTGGCGACATCGAAGGCCTTGCCGGTGGCTGCCCCCGCTACCGACACAGTTATCTCTTTTGTGCCGTTTGCCAGCGCAACTACCGAAATGTTGAATCCCGAAAGGGCTGAGGAGGCGGCCTGCGAGAGCGAATTCCCGGATATCAGATAGGAGTATTGCGCGTATTGGGTGCTTGCGAAGAGCACCTTTGAGGAGTTTGATTGCTGGCCTGCCTGGCTTATCGTGGTGCTCGCATTTGGATGCGGATTGCCGCCGAGCAAAACAGCAGAGCCTACGGCTATGATAACCATGACCACAAACGCTATTGCAAGGTGTAACTTTGCTTTATTCCCCATAAAACCACCCTTCTGCAGACTTGCAATTTATAGCATTGCGCTGTTATTTAGTTGTTTTGTGATATTTCGGTTTGCGCCATTGTTCATCCACGGCGGCTGAAAAGCATTATGTAGAAAACCAGCGAGCCGATGAACCCTACGGGCATTGCATATGAAAAGATGTCACTGTTTGTGATTACAAATGCAAATCCGCTTACGAGCGCCAGCATTACAAGCAGCATTGCGGCAAGCGAGGCCTTCTTGGAGAAGC
>CAYMJD010000001.1:0-36904 GCA_964390895.1 Microcaldota archaeon | reverse complement strand
ATGACACTGGATGCGCGTTCCATTACCTCCTCGTTCGATAGTGTTCCTACGGAATCGCAGACTTCCCTGGTTTTCTTTGCTACAACAACCATTGCCCCGCCATCTCTTTTATCCATCTTCGCTTAGAAGATATATATTGCTTCTGCTTGTGTGCCCTTACGGCGGCCTATTCCCTGCTTCCGGACCATGAGAAGGTTTACCTGCCCTTGCTTATCCTCGATACCTCCTTCTCGACATCAATGTCGAATCCGAGCTTCCCCAGCTCTTCCAATGGATATGCGATGGAGACGTCGCGGAGCAGCAGCATCTCATCCGCTATGCCGGACTTTTTGGCGACGGGCAGCTCCGCGTCTATGGACGAGGATGTCATGCGGAGCGTCTCTGTAATTATTGAAAGCACGTGCGCCCTGTCTGCGGAGCGGATGCATATGCTTTTCGCCTCTTCAGTTAGCCAGTTTGAAAGCTCTGTGTTGGCTGTGAACGCCTTTCCGAACGATCTCATGAACTCGCTCGACACTGGGTAGAAAGCCCTGTAGAACACGAAGCCGAACGGGAACGAGTAAGCGTACTTGAGCACTATGCCTGAGATTATGAGCCTGTCGTCCTGGCCCTTCACAGACTCAAAGTGGTCGAATACGTCTGACACGCTCTTCTTGACAGGCTCTATTTTTATGCCCAGCCCCTCCATTAGGTTCCTTATCGCCCTGGAATGCCTTTTCGACAGTGCAGAGAGCTCTGCGAACCTCTTCCTGTATTCCGGGCTTGCGAGGAGCTGCTCCTTCGACCATGCGGCGTAGATGCTCTCAAGCCTCGTTTCCCCATAATAGAAGAGGTTGAGTATGTGGCTTATGAACTCCATCTTGAATGTCATGCCGTTCGGCAGCTTCACGTAGTCCTTTGTTATTTCTCCCTTTTTCCTCCGTATGTCTATGAAGCTAGTCGCGCGCTTTATAGCATTTACCGGGTTCCGCTTTATATAGCTGTATATGTAGGGCTTGAGCCACTGGGGTATGCCGTACTTCTGCATGAGCTTGTCCACTGTACCTGAGAACCCCAAGTCTTTGATTCCCAAACCATCAACCCTTGCTCTTTACTCTTACCTGCAGCCTTTTAGCCTTTGCCCTTTTCCTTATCAACAGCGCTGCAATTATCGCTATGACAGAAGCAGCCGCTGCTGCGTAGGGACCTGCCTGGCCAGAGCCTTTCGGCGCAGAGACGTCTGCGAAGTAGTTGTTCGACCCTGTGAAGAGCTGGCTGATGGCCGCGTTCGGCTGCTTCCACTGCCCGTATATTGTTAGGGGATACGAGCCGTCCTTGCCGTTGCTGTCTACGCTGACATAGAACGTCGCGTTTGCGGTGCTGTTCGGCGCAAGGTACCCTATGTATGCGCTGCCTGAGACAGGGCTCAGTGGGTATATGGTCTGCAATGAGAACGTTATCTCCTTCGCCGCCTCGTTGCCTATGTTCTCTATGCTCAAGGTTATCGGCGAGTATGCGCTCCCCGGGCTCAGCAACGAATTGGCGGACCTGACAGAGAACACGGCGCCGGGAGCTACATTTATGCCGAGCTTCTGCGTTACAGAAGTCGCGTTCTGGTTGTTCGCTGCAGAGTATGATATGCGCAGCGGAATATACGCGCTGCTTCCAGTGCTCGTGTTCGCGTTTATGAGTAAGCTTTCTGTGGCAGACTGCCCTGGATCAAGGGCGCCTATGAAGAAGCTGCTTGTTGAACTGCCTATTGAGAGCATGTCAGTCCCGTTCGCCGCAACTGTCACGTTCCTTGCTATGCCGTCGCCGGTGTTCTGCACAAGGAGGCTGAGCGTCTGGTTCGTTCCTGAATAGAGCTGCTGCGGGGCAGCTCCGGATACGCTGACCACTATGTTGGGCGAGCCCAACGCCATGCTTATGGGCACGTTTGCCGCCTCGCTGTAGCGCCCTGTGCTGCCCTGGTAGCTCGTGAATATGGTGAGGTTGCTTGTGCCGTAGCTTACGCTGCTTGCTACGTGCAGACCGGTGGTAACCTGGCTGGACGAGCCCGCTGCTATCTTGCCGAAGTTGAACTGGTTCTGCCCTGCTACAGAGAAGCTGCCGGAATCCAGTATCCTTGCAGTCACGTTTGTCGCGTTGTCTGTGCCTGTGTTGACCGCGTTGATCGCGATCGTGACAGAGCTCCCTGGAGAGAGGGGCTGCTCCGGCACTATGTTGAAGCTTATCCGCGGCTTGCCGTATATGTATAGGTTTATCGGCATTACAGACTCGCCGAAAAGTGCAGTTGAAGAGCCTTGCGCAGACGTCTGGTAGTTAGCTGTCACATCGATCGTGTAAAGCCCGGATTGAAAGTCGGAAGGTATGTGGAACGAGTAGACAAGAACGTCATATCCTATGCCGCCATAAAGGCCTGTGCCTACTGAGTTGATGAGGTAGCTGTTCGCGGGGGAGACGTTGAAGATTCTGCTGCCAGATGTCAATGCAAGGTTGACGTTGGTCAGCGATTGCGAATAGGAATTGAAGAGCCTGAAGCTCACTGTTATGTTGTCCCCGGCGATCACCGGGTTTGGCGATACCTTTAGGTCTGTTATGGAGAGCGCGCCGTCGACGCTTGCTGTGGTGGTCTGCGCGTGGATCGCCGGCATGGCGGCGATCGCTAGCATCACGACCGCAAAGAGAATCCCTGTTTTCACAAGTCTGTTTTGCATATATTCACCTTAATCAACGTAACTCTTGAAGAACACCAGGCTCAGCGCAATGCCCACGACAACAAACGCACCCAATACCCCCATGTCCAGGAGTATGTGCGTGGCAGGGAAATAGCCTATCATCATGACATCCCTTATGCCGTTCGTTGCATACGTCATAGGGTTTGCGGCCACGAACGGTTGCAGGAAACTCGGCAAGCCGGTCGTGGGGAAGAACGCTCCAGAAAGGAACCACATGGGAAGGACCAGCACCTGGGCCAGTATCGTGTACACCTCCACCTTCTCTATTCTGGAGGCGAGTATTACCGTTATGCCGGCGAATCCTAGCCCTATCATTCCTCCGAGCACTATTATCCAGAGTATGCCTACAGGGCCCATCGCTACAGATGCCCCGAAAAGCAGGCCTATCATGAGGGCGAGGATTACGTAGAGGAGCGTCTGCGTGAATCCCGCGAGTATCTTGCTCATCACTATGGATATGTTGTTTATCGGGCTTATGAGGAAGGACTTCATGTTGCCCAGCTGTTTGTCTGTGATTATCGACATGCCGCTCCCGAATATGGTGCCGAAGCCCGCCACCATCGCGAATATGCCCCCCATAATGAACACCTTGTAGTTGCTTGTGGTGCCGTACAGCGGGCTTATTGAGACGCTGCCCTGCGGCTGCTGCGCGCTCTTCTGCGCGGTTGAGGCTGCGCTGCCGAAGCTCTCCGCCTTGCTCTGCAGAAAGGGCACCACTGCGCCGCTCGACGCCACGTCGAGGTTGGAATAATAGATTTTCACGGGGGGGTTGCCGTTGCTCTGCTCGGGGAACGAGGGAAGTATGACGACGACAGCAGTGACCTTGCCGTCGGAGAGGAGCTTCAGCGCCTCGCTCTGGCCCGTTATCGTTTCTATGTAAGCCAATTGGTTGGATTGCAGGGAGTTTATGAACGAGAGGGAGGAAGGATTGCCTGCGTAGTTCACGACAGCGACCTTTATCCCGAAGGCGCTCGCGCCCAGGTTCCCGAAGACCCCTATTATTATCAATGGGAATATTATGGAGCGGATTATGTTGGTCCTCAGATGGCTCTTGAATATGAGCATTTCGCGCTTGTATAGCGTTGCTGTATCCCCGAGGTTGCCCATGCGCTCACCTATTCAGGAAAACCCTGTCGCGCCCGGACTTCTGCTCCCCGACCTTGTCCCTCAGCGATGAGCCCGTCAGCTTTATGAAGACGTCGTCCATTGTCGGAAGGTGCATGCTTATGGATATTATCGGCAGCTTCTCCCTGACAAGCACGTCCATTATCCTCGAGAACGTCTGGAACGGTTCCTTCTCTATGAACGCCTCGACCTTGTCGTCCTTTGCGGTTGCCGCAAGCGAGAACTTCGACTTTAGAAGCCTTGAGACCCTCTCGCATGTCTCCTTGGTGGTTATTATCTCGAGGATCTGGCCCTTCGATACCGCCTTCTTGAGCTCTGATGGAGTTCCTGTAGCTATTATCTTCCCGTGGTCAATTACGGATATCTCGTTGCAGAGCTGGTCCGCCTCCTCTAGGTACTGCGTCGTCAGTATTATGGTAATCCCGCGCTTGTTGAGCTCCTTTATGTGCTCCCACATCTGGACTCTGTTATGCACGTCGAGCCCTGTTGTCGGCTCGTCGAGTATGAGTATCTTCGGCCTCTGTATCATCGACTTTACCAGATAGAGCCGCCTTTTCATACCTCCTGAGAACGAGCCAGCTTTCTTGTACGCGAATTCTGTGAGCTCTGCCTCGTCCAACGCATTCCTTATCGCCCCCTCTAGCTCCTCCCCGTAGATGTGATACAGTCTTCCGGCAATCTCAAGATTTTCGTAAGCGGTAAGGTCTGCATCGACAATCGTCTCCTGGGTCATGAAGCCTATGATCTGCTTAATCTTCGACCTGTGGACCATGTTGTCCATGCCATCCACGAATATGCGGCCGCTCGTGGGCCTCTCTATCCCGAGGACAAGGCTTATGGTGGTTGTCTTGCCCGCGCCGTTCGGCCCCAGGAGGCCGTATATCTTGCCTCCCCCTATGTTTAGGCTTATGTTGTCCACTGCGGTGAGGTTGCCAAACCTCTTGACAAGGTTTTTTATCTCTATTATGTTGCCCATGAAAAACCGCATCAGGAGAGCTGCCTTGATATCTCCTTTACAGCATTCTTGAATATCTTCTGCGTTTCGAGGAGCGCCCTTTCCCCTTTTTTTGTTATCCTGTAATACTTCTTCACCCTGTTCGCTTCTGTCTCCACGCTCGCCTTTATGTATCCAGAATTCTCGAGCGAGCTTATGGTGTTGTATACGTCGTTCTTCATGTCTGCCTTGTCTGGGCCCGAGAACCTGTGGTGCTCGCATATGTCCTTGAAGAGCTGGTAGGAATAGCTCTTTTTGCGCTGTATCCTTTTCAGGAGCACCACCTTCAGCACAGCGTGGCGCACCTCCTTGGTTATGAAGTCCTTCATCTCCGCGCTTGTCTTTTCCATCACGCTCACGGTTTAAGATTAAACTAGTTTAATATTAAACCACAAAACTTATTTAAGGCTATGCTACAAAGGATACCCTCTGTTATTTGGATGCCTTTCGGGAGCCATCTGGGGGAGGCAGATGCGCCACCATTAATCCTTGCAATTTTCCTCTATGCGGGCAATACAAAGGGCTAAAAAAGTTGTTAGGTTATGTATAAAGTGTGTATTCATGGCGGATGAGCAGAGAACCACGATCGATTCGTTGCTTGAGCTGCTCAGCGAGAAGGGCAGGCTGGAGCTCAATGCGATAGCTCTGGATTTGAAGACCCCTCCCACCATAGTGGAGGAATGGTCGAAGATACTCGAGAAGGGAGGTCTCGTCAAGATCACGTACGAGCTGGGAAGGATGTACGTGTCGTCCAGCGAGGTCGCTCCCGGAGAGGCGAAGAGCGCCGAAGCGCGGCTGAAGATACAGCAGGAGGCGCTCGACAGCGAGCTTGAGACGAACCTCATAAAGCTCCAGGATGTCTCCACCAAGCTCGACACGCTGAAGGCCAGCGGAAGCGACGTGAACAAGCTCTATTCGGAGAAGATGCCCGAGATAAGGAGCAGGCTCAACGAATTGAACAACATCTATGCGCAGGTGCAGAAGCAGCAGAGCTCGGTTTTCTCCATGAGGGACGGGCTCGAGAGGGACTATGAGTCGCTCAACAAGAAGGCCACGGAGATGCTTGCTAAGCTAAGCACCATAGAATCGGGAAGCCTTGCGGGAAGCATGGACGACGCTGTGAAGCGCGTAGAGCAGGTATTCGAGGAATCGAAGAAACTTGAAACCCTTTCGGAAACAATGCGTTCAAACAAGGACAAGCGCTTCGACGAGGTGCGTTCGGAGCTTGATGCACAGGTAAAGCGTATACGCGCGGACATGGAGAAGCAGAGGGGCGACGCCGCTGCGCAGCTAGGCGACTATACAAGGGAGATAAGGAGCGCGTCAGAGCTCCTAAAGGAGCGGATAAAGGAGGCGAAGGCGGTGCTGGCCGAGGTGGACGGTTTCAGGAGGGAGCAGGAGAAGGAGAAGAAAGCGCTCAATGACAGCCTTAAGAGATTCAACGACGCCTACGCCAAGGGCCACCAGGAGATGGCCGACGGTGCGCGGATGCTGGGCCAAAGCTCGTCAATAGTGCTTGAAGGCATAACGAACCTCAAGAACGCCTTCGGCGACTCTTCGAAGTTCTATGACGTGATCTACGAGATACAGAGCAGCTCTGCCGAGATAGAGAAGAGGATACAGGCCGACAGGGAGCAGATACGCAAGCTCAAGCAGGATCTTTCGGCCATAAACGTGGGGGAGCAGACGCTCAGGGAGCGCGTGAAGAGGATATCCGACGTGTCCAAGAAGGCCGGGGCGATAGAGGGAGACATAGTTGACATGGAGAGCGGCATAGATACCGGAACGAGGAAGATTGGTAAGGTTGCCACAGGCGTCAAGAAAGGGCAGGAAAAGCCCAGGAAGAGAAAACTATGGGGGAAGGACAGCGGGAAAAAGGTTGATTGAATGGAAGACAGGGAAGACAACGCGAGGATATTGGGAACCTACAAGCTGAACGCGCGCGGGACAGAGGTCAACGTGCGCATATACACGCGTACGGACGAGTTCGCGCCGCTTTACGAAGTGACTTTCAGGGGGATAAGCCAGGCGACAAGATTGCTCCTTATGTCGTTCAGGGGGGACCTGATATCGATAGTGCCTATGGACCCAAACAGGATAAACGACCCTGGCTATCTGGACGAGATGAAGAACAAGTACATAGAGGCAAGCAGCATGCTCATCAACAAGTACCTTCCTGGCATAGATGCAGAGGCGAAGAAGCTGCTCATTTCCTACATAATGAACATGATGCTCGGGCTGGGAGACCTGGAGGCGCTGCTTGCCGACGACGCTTTGGAAGAGATTGCGGTAAACAGCTCCAACGAGTACATATGGGTCTTCCACAGGGACTTCTCGTGGTGCAAGACGAACATAAAGCCTGCAACAGAAGATGAGGTTTACAACAAAGCGGAGCAGATAGGCAGGGGCGTCGGCCGTGAGATAAACAACCTGGTGCCGCTCATGGACGCCGAGCTGCTCGACGGCTCGAGGGTCAATGCCACGCTGTTCCCTGTGTCGCAGAAGGGCAACACGATAACAATCAGGAAGTTCGCCAAGAACCCCTGGACAATGCCTGCATTGATAAAGAACCACACGATAGACCCGTTCATGGCAGGGCTGACGTGGACGTGCATAGAGAACGAGATAAGCCTCCTCATATCAGGGGGCACCGCAAGCGGGAAGACCAGCTTCCTCAACGCGATGAGCATATTCTTCAACCCATCGAGGAGGATAATCTCTGTAGAGGAAACGAGGGAGCTTTCGCTGCCTGATTTCTTCCAGTGGGTGCCGATGCTCACAAGGATGCCGAACCCGGAGGGCAAGGGAGAGGTGACGCTTTACGATCTTATGATAAACGCATTGAGGCAGAGGCCGGACATAGTTCTCATAGGGGAGATAAGGACGCAGAAAGACGCCGAGACGATGTTCGAGGCCATACATACGGGGCATGCTGTTTATGGCACCGTGCACGCTGACAACGCCTACGACACGATAATAAGGATGTCCAACCCACCCATCGGCATGCCGAAGGTTCTCCTCAACGCGCTCGGCGCCGTGCTCGTGCAGTTCAGGCACAGGACGAGGGGCATAAGGAGGACACTCGAGTTCGCAGAGATAATGAAGAGCGGCGACACGAACGTCAACTACCGCTGGGACATACGCACCGACAGGTTCAACCAGGTTGGTGATTTGATACACCTGTCAGAAACAATAACGCTCTATGGGGGGCTGACCAAGAACGAGATAGAGGACGACGCTGCGACCAAGGCCAGGATCCTGTCGTGGATGGCGGACAACGACGTAATATCCGTCAACGACGCTGGCAGCGTCGTGGCCAATTATTACAAAGACAGGAAGAGGGTGTTGGACATAGTAAAAGGCGACGAGAAGTTCTCGCCAGACATGTTTAAATAGGTTTATAGAGGTTTTAAGGTATGTCAGATGAGCTGGTCGGCGACCAAAACCCGTCTTATGAAGAGCTCGCCGAACAGGTAGGGAAGCTTGAGCTTGAGGCCTCCGAGCGCCAGCTCACCACGATAGGCATAGGTCAGACGATGGATCCCAAGGAAGAAATACAAGAGGTGCGCAGCTACCAGGAGCTCGTTAGGCTAATAACGGCTTTCGAGGCGAAAAAGGCTTCTGCTTCGAAAAAGAGCGCACTCGCCGGGGAGCAGCAGGTCGTGCAGGCCGTGCAGACCGCCCAGAAAAAGATGGGCGTCGCGCTGCCGTACATAGAGAAGGAGGCGAAGAGCGCGAGGGACGAGCTTGCAAAGATCGTCGGGCATATCAAGATGCCCAAGCTTGAGCTCGGAGGGGAAACGCAGAAGCAGCGCAAGGAGCAGCTCGTGCTACCCAACCTCACAGTATCTGACCAGATAGGCGAGCTTGAGAAGATAATAACAGGCGCAGGGAGCAACGCATTCGACGACGAGCACATCGGCATAATCAAAAAGGAGGTTGACGGATTGAAGGCGATGGTAGCGAAAGAGAGGAAGCTTTATGCAAAGGGAAGGCTCAAGATGCCTGACCCGGCAAGCGCGCTCTGGGAGCTCAGGAACAGCAGGCTCGACGAGGCGGCTGCAGCACTCCGTATGTGAGCAGGGATTGTAGTGTTCAACAAAAAGAAGAGGACAATAGAGGTCGACGGCAAAACCATAGAGCTCGAGCCCAAGCCGAACAGGTTCTCGTTCTTCAAGAAGGGGGAAAAGGCGGAGGCTCAGCAGCAAAAGGGGGGCGATGCGCAGCATGGAACCCAGCAGAAACCCCTTCTATCGCAGGTGGAGGAGAAGACCGCGCAGCAGATAACAGAACGAACCCCGAAGAGGCCGACCCGCTTCAGGCTCTACATAGAGAGCTTGGGCGCAAAGCAGAAGGGGCTCGATGTGGCGCTGCGCGAGCAGGGGATAAGGCAGAGCCTCTATGACTTCGTGAAGCGCATGGTGATTGCCTCGATAACGCTGGCGATCGTCGTAGGCTTTTCTCTTATAATCGTGTTCATGCGCATCGGGATGGAGCTGCCAGAAAGCATAATACTCGGCTTCGCCGTAGGCATAGGCGTATTCTATGTCGGGCTGCACAACTTCCTCAATTTCCCCAAGCAGAAGGGGCTGCACGCAGTCAAGCTGATTGACAGGGACATAATGTTCGCCGCGCGGGACATGATAATATCACTGAGGTCGGGCATGCCCTTGTTCAACGCAGTAACCATGGTCAGCACAGGCTACGGCGAGGCGAGCAAGGAGTTCGCGAAGATAGTGCAGAAGGTGCAACTGGGGAGCTCGCTTGGCGATGCGATAGATGACGTACTGGAGACATCGAAGAGCGCCTCGTTCAAGAGGCTGATGCTCCAGGCGAGCGTGAGCATAAAGACCGGCGCAGACATAGTCTCTGCGCTGCAGAGCATAATAGACGAGCTGTCGCAGGAGCGCATGATAGAGATGAGGAGGTATGGCCAGAGGTTCAACGCGATCGCCATGTTCTACATGCTCTTCGGCATAATCTTCCCAAGCATGGGGATAGCCGTCATAACGATACTCACTACGTTTGTCTCCATATTCGCTGTAACTCCGATAATACTCGACGCCGTGCTCGTCGGGATACTCTTCTTGCAGATAGTGTTCCTGCAGCTCATAAGGTCGGCGAGGCCTGTTTTCACGATGTGATGCCATGGTCAACTTCGAAAGGTTTGTCTCAAGGAATCTCGCGTTGAGGCTCTCGGGGGAGATGGCGCTCGCCGGAGTTAAATGGAGCATCAACAAGCTCGTGGAATTGATGGTGGTGCCCGGCGCAGTCATATTCGTAGCGGTGGCGTCGCTCCTCTCGCTCGCCATGCACGTCCAGATACTGCTCGCCGGCGGCCTGGGAGTAACCGGATGGGTCCTGTTCGCCGCAATCATATACCTCATACTGGAATACAGGATAGACAGGAGGAAAACGAGGGTGGAGGAGATATTGCCTGACTATTTTATGCTCACCGCCGCGAACCTGAGGAGCGGCATATCGCTTGACAGGTCGCTGCTGCTGGCAGCGAAGCCGGAGTTCGCTCCCCTAAGTGAGGACATGAAGGAGCTCGCCAGGAAGCTCTTCAGCGGAGAGACGATGGAGCTGGCCCTCAACGAGCTCGGAAGGAAATACAGGTCCATACAGCTCCAGCATTCGGTGCGCATGATAACCGAGTCCATAAGGTATGGCGGGGCAATAGCAGACCTCCTTAACCAGCTTTCCAAGGACCTCAGGGCGCAGCACATGGCACAGAAGGAGATAGCGGGCCAGATGCTCATGTACAGCATATTCATAGTGTTCGCAGGGATCATAGCCGCCCCTGTCCTATACGGCCTTACGAGCCAGATGATAACCATAACAACGAAGGTGTGGTCTCAGATATCAGTGCAGAACCTGGGGAGCATTCCAAGCAGTGGCCTATCTTTTCTCAAGCCCAGAGCGCCGCAGATAACCGTTAGCCAATATGGCAACTTCTCGATCATCGCGATAATAATCATAACAGGGTTCTCAAGCCTGATAATGTCTGCTATGTCGAACGGCTCCATAGTAAAGGGATTGAGGTATGTGCCTGTCTTCATAATCGTGGGGCTGCTGATCTATGTTGTGGTAGGGAGCGTGATAGGCGCGCTCTTCGCGAACATAGGTGCCCTCTGATATCTTATTATGTCACGCTGGGAGAGCCGAATGCTGCAGTCGGCATGGTGTTGCTTGGCGGGTAGACTCTGACAAGTATAATCGTCCAGTAGCCTGTGGACGCGGCGCCGTCTGTGGTAACGCCGATGCCCCCCCCAGTAAAGCCTGCCCCAGTGGTTGGCGCAACCTCCTGCGTGCCGAAGCTTGATAGGCTGAACGATGTGGATTTGTAGAGTGAGAGGCTATCGGCATTGTCAACGGCTGTCATCTGGTACCATGTTCCTGTGCTTGATGTGGAAGAGCTGGTTGCGACGGGCAGTGTGATGGAACTTCCAGATGGATACTTGCCGATCAGGTCAAAGTCCGCGCTGCGCATGTCAAACCTGAACACGTAGAATTGGCCCGAGACCCCCTGGAAGTTTGTAAGCATGTCAGTCAACGGAGAGGAACCTGTTGTCTGCACAAGCATCTGCGCTATATATGAGGTCGGAAGCGCTGTTGCCGTCTCGCCGTTTATGGTCCATGTGTTTGCGCCACCAACCCCACCGGCTACTGAACCTGTTATCGCGTACGTGTATGGGGACGGCGCGCTTGCTGTTGCAGAGGGGCCGGAGCCTCCAGTTCCTGTCTGGCTGATTGCAAAGGCCGACAGGCCGTTATTATAAACAACGAACACGTTTGCGCCGTTGTCGTATTGGGCGTATGTTGGGCTGAGTTGGGGCGCCTCCCCTGCAAAAACCTTGTCGAAATCAACGCCCTTTGGCAGCATGTACATGTTTATTGCCAGGCTGTTGCCGGCGCCTATCGATACAGGAATCTTGACCCAGAAAATCGAGTTGCTTGTTGCGGTGGTTGCGCAGTTCGCCTCGCACCAGCTGTAAAGCGCCGTTGAATTGTAATAGAAGCGTATGTTCCCTAGGTTGGCCTTCTCGTATGGGCGATAAGCCTGCGAGTTGAAGCTGACGGTTATCTGGGTATTGGCTGGGAGTGCAGAAGCCTGCGAGTTTGTGAGCGTTATCGGAACTGACAGCATGTTGAGGGAGGTCTGCGCTGTTGCCTTGACATTGAGGGGGTAGCTGAATGTCCCTGCTGCGGAGTTTATTGTCACAAAAGCGCTGTATGAGGCGGCAACGCTTGCTGGGGTAGATTGATAGACATTCAAGACGGGGTTTGCAATTGTGAGAGCGACCTGCTGCTGCACAGCCTGGTTCTGCAGCGCGCCCACATACTTTGAAAGTGTCGCGCTACTGAGGCTGTTTGTTGGTGTTGTGCATGATGGCCCCACATTCCCGGTGCTGATCATCCCCTTGATTGTTGCTGTGAAGTTTCCCAGGCAGCCGCTTGCCGAATAGAGCGCCACTGCTTTGTCCAAAGAGGCCTGCAGAAAGCCCTGCATTCCGGTGTTGACTGTTTGCGCAAAGCTCCCAGCTCCCATGAGCACTGCTGATTGCTGCGATATTTGCGAAAAGTTTATATCTATTACTGCGTAAGTGAAAAGCTCCCCCAGCATAAGTATGAAAAGCACTATCGTCAGCAAAGAGAGCAGAAGCCCTCTCCTGTTTTTCACTATCGCCATGTGATCACGCTCACGTTCCTTAAAAGAACGTTGCCATTTATGTTTATCGCCATTGGCGCTGTTGCCTTGCTTACCTCATAGCTTGCGCCCAGAGCTGAAGGTATGTAGGTAGAGGCACCGTAAACCATATTGTTGGGTATGCCGTCGTTGTTGTTTCCGGAATAATCGTTTGCATTGCCATCCAGGGGCCACCATCCGGAGAGCGTTGAATTGTATATCGGAATTCCGCCAATTCCCCTCTGGTAGAGCAGCGATATTTGCTGCGCTGTGAGCGATGTGTTGTATATCTGAAGGTTTGCTATATTCCCATTAAAATAGCTGGGCACGTTTGCGGGCTTTGTTCCTGTTATGTATGTGGTGAAGTAATCGAAAGCCCCCAATGTAACGTATTTGCCGATCGTGTTAGATGACTGCTGGCCATTGACAAAGAGTGTGACGACCTTTGCAGTCTTGTTGTACGATACAGCTACGAAATACCATGTGTTGAATTTCCCCTGGTAGGTGAGCTTGGTAGAGCCGTTTATCCATCCATAGATTAGCGCGTTTGAATCTACACTTATGAACGGGGAGTTCCAGCCTGCGCCTGGGGGGCTGCTCGTAACACCGAAGACTGGGCCTCCCCCTGACGGGCTGTAGAACCATGCTGCGGCTGTGAGGCTGTGGTTTGTGCCAAGCCAAGAGCCCACAGGCGCATAAACATAAGAGTTAGCCCCGTTGAAGCCTGAGGTGCTCACTGCAGGGGCGAACGTGCTGTTTACAAGTATGCCCACTGTAGAGGAATTCTCAACGTAATTGAGCATCAGCGATGCGTAAGCTCCCTGATTGTTGGTGTAAAGCGAGGCCATCGTTTCCAGCAGAGAGCTATTCAGCGATATGTTGTATGATTTGAATGGTATAAAATTCGCTTTTATGTAGTTCAGGTTTGTTTGTGTTCCCGTGTACTTGTGTCCAGAATAATCCCCCGGGTTGCCATTAAGGGGATACCATGCCACAAGGTTTTGCGTTGTTATGGGTGCGCCGCCTATCCCCTGTTGGTAGAGCTGTGTTATCTGCTGAGCCGAAAGTGATATGTTGTAGATCTGCAGATTTGTTATGGTTCCGTTGAAGTAGTACTTTGCGCTGTTGCCCCATCCTGATATGTAAACATCTGTCGATGCTGTGCCGGTCGATGCTGTTCCTGTGCACTGCGAGAGCGTCTTCTGCGTTCCGTTGAGATATATGAGGGAGTTGCCTGTGTATGCTCCATTAAAGAACTCCGCTGCTATGAACTGCCACTTGTTTGACAGACCAACGGAATTGAAGCCATAGATTCCGTTGCTCGTGGTGTTGAACCCCAGGCAGTTCGACCCTATGAAAAGGTCGTAGTTGTGGAAGCCGAACGGAACAATTCCGTTTGCCGATGTTGAATTCATCCAGAATGTCACTGTGTTTATCGAGTTTGCGGCTGTTGTAACCAGCAGCACGTTCGCTGTCACCTGGCCTGTCCCAGAAAATTTCGCCAGAAGCGTTCCATTTGCTTGCGCTATATATGGTGTCAGATACTTCTGCGGTATGAACCCATTGGCAAGCGCATCCTTGAGTTTTATCGTGAGAAGGTTCTGGAGCAGGCTCTCCGCTTCGTTGGTCGACGAGAAGAGCCCCTTTGGAGCTGAGAAGTTCATGTATAGAAGTATCGATACGGCTATGGCCGCAACGATCAGCGCAATCGTTGCGTCGATAGAGAATATGAATCCTTTGTAGTTCCTCATCAGCTAACACCAAATGTTGTGTTGGACCACAAGATAGTTTTCACTGTCACGGGCTGCCCGTTTATGTATGCGCTTTTCGTTGCCACATCGATCGTCAGCGCACCGTATTGCGATGGGTTTTTCCCTATTGTTATGTTCATGTTGTTGTTGAATATCCTTATGAAGTAGTCGTAGGAAACGCCCAGTGGCTGCTTTGTCGACTGGTAGCTGTAGTTCGACATAGCAATGAATGCATAAAGCTTCTTTGACGAGATCATTGTGTTGTTTATCGATCCTATGCCTATTCCGGCGCCGCTCCATGTTGACGTGTTCGTGATGTTGATTATGCTTTCCCAGTTGGCCGGAGATCCCTGTGAGAGCAGCGACATCGAGACAGACTGGGTCTGCAATTGCATAAGCGTGGCGCCCGCGCCATATCCCAGAGAGAGCTGCGTGCCCACGTTGTACCACGTGAATGCCAATATCGTCAGCGCAATAGCGAAGATGACTATCGCGAAGATGATGTCAAAGCTCCAGAACTGGATTTTAAAGAGCCTCATGTGGACCACAATGATACATTGACAATGTCGTGCGACGGCAGCCCCTGTTGGTAGAGCTGCGCAGCTTCCGCCTGGGTGAGGGTGCTTTTGTATACCTCCACATCCGCAACATACACGCCCCCATACTGTATTGTGTTTGTTGGGTTGACCCCCACACCAACCATGAGATTAGTGCCGTATGACGCGACCGTTGATAGAGAAGCTGCCAGTATGCAGTTCTTCTGGTTTACCCCGTTTATGTACACTGTCACATTGGTATAGCCTTTTACTGCGACAAGCGCGTCATACCAGACACCGGTCTGTATTGTACCTGAGGGTGTACTGCAGAACTGGAGGCTGGTCGGCCAGTATGCGCCCCATGCGAAGTTTTTGTTTGTTCCTCCGGCCCAGCCCCCTCCGAAGTCAAAGTTCTGGCTTCCCCCTATCCCGTTGTTCGTTATTCCGTTGTATATGTCCACGACAGGACTCTGTCCACCATTAATCACTCCGTTGGTGGCCTGTACCTTGAGCATGAACCATTGGTTGACCGAGAAATTGTACGCAAGGCTGTTGAACGCGACCTTGGCCGCATATATTGCGTTTGTCCCAGTGAAATTCGCCACGCTTGTTGTTGAATTGAATCTGTTGTACTTATAATTCTTGAATAGCACATTTGAGGATGCGCTTGCCACATGCGAGCTGCTGTAATCGATTGTGTTGCCGTCAAGCGGCAGCCACAATACAAGGCTCGCGTTGTAGAGCGGCACTCCGCTTATCCCCTGCCGGTAGAGCTGAAGCACCTGTGCTGCGGTCAACGATGCGTTGTATATCTGAAGGTTTGCTATGTTGCCTGTAAAGTAGTACTTTGCGCTGTTGCCCCACCCAGAAACATAAACATCTGTCGATGCTGTGCCGGTCGAGGCTGTGCCTGTGCACTGCGAGAGCGTCTTCTGTGTTCCGTTGAGATATATGAGGGAGTTGGCTGTATAAGCGCCATTAAAGAACTCCGCTGCTATGAACTGCCATCTGTTCGGCAGCCCGACAGAATTGAAGCCGTATATTCCGTTGCCTGTGGTGTTGAACCCCAGGCAGTTTGACCCTATGAAAAGGTTGTAGTTGTGGAAGCCGAACGGCGCGATTCCGTTTGCCGATGTTGAATTCATCCAGAATGTTACCGTGTTTATCGAGTTTGCGGCTGTGCTTATTCTTGGGACCGTGGCGGATATCTGCGCGTTGTTCGAGAAGCTCGCTGTCCTAATATTTGTGGCGTTTGATGGCATAGAAAACCAGTTGCTTGTGCTCTGGAATGTGCCGTTGTTGTAGTTCCCTGAGAGGTCGTATATTGTGTTGCCGTAACCCGCATCAAGGGGCAGCCACGAGATAACATTACTAGCAAGCGTCTTGTTTATGTTCAGCGCG
The DNA here is from genome assembly GCA_964390895.1 of Microcaldota archaeon. Lineage (GTDB taxonomy): Archaea > Micrarchaeota > Micrarchaeia > Micrarchaeales > Micrarchaeaceae > A-MIC-10. The sequence continues at coordinate 20,690 of CAYMJD010000001.1, read as the reverse complement.
TTGACAAACAGCTTCTGCTTTGTGGAGTTAAATGTGGAGTTTATGACGACTGTTGCATTGCCATTCGAGTCCGCGGCTATGGCAAGCGCGACCCTTGTGTTGTTTACCTTTGCTGCATTAGATATGAAGCCGACCTTTGCGCCCGCGCCATTTGAACCATCCATAAATGTGTTGTGTAGCTTTACTGTTGTTGTTGCTGTATATGTGACGTTTTTTGCGTTTCCTGTATTCAAACTGCCTGAATAATCTATTGTGCTGTAGTTCAACGGCCACCAAGCTACAAGATTGCTTTTTGAGAATGGCGTGCCGCCATAGCCAGCCGCATACAATGCGCTTACCTGTGTTGATGTGAGCACGCTGTTGTATACCTGTATGTTGGCAATCGAGCCTGGGAACTGCTGCCCTGTGAACCCATTGCTCTGCTTTCCTATGTCAGCTGCATCGCTGGCTGGCAGTATTGTATTCAATGCGGATGACAAAGCTAATGTTTGTGGCGTGTTGCTGTCTTGGTAGACAACCACGTTGCTGCCACCGCTGTAAGTATATCCAACAAAATGCCAGCTGTTTGTTGTTAATGGAAGGTTGCTTGCCGGATATGTTGTGTAACCGTCAAAAGCTACGTTTCCAGCAGAGCTTATGTATAAGCCTGCGTCCTGATACGTACTCGCCCTTGTGCCATAGTAAAAAATCGCGGGCTGGGTTGTGCCGCCTTTCCAGTTGACCCATGCGAATACGCTCCTTATGCTGTTGCCTATAGGAAGGCCATTTGTACCCACATTGATGTAGCTTGTCTGCCCATTGAAGTTCCCGAATTTTACATTAAAGACGCTATCCTGCATTGAATTCGTTATATTGACCGTGCTTGGCGCTGGGGTATCTATGTATACGGTGCCGTAATAATTCGCTACAGAGAATGTGCCTATGTTTGTAGAGACCTTGTAAACCTTTATTGTGTTTGTGCTTGATGGGAGAAGGCTCCCATTTATGTTAAGGCTGCGCGCGCTGCTGAACGCCCTCGCATTGACGCTCTGCGTCCCTATGCTCATGTTCGCGAAGACAACGCCAGTAGAGGATATATAGAGGTTGTACGGCGCGTTTAGGAGGCTCCCGGCGAGCGGCATTGTGATGTTGAAGCCGTTGCCCGATGCCAGTGCACGGTCGATTGCGCTAGCTATGTTTTGGGTAGTCAGCTGCAGCGAGGTAGAGCTCTCTGCAGCCATCGAGGACGACCCCTGCAGGGTTATCAGCGCAAAGACCACTATGAATATTATAAGCACGAACGAGTACACTATCATGAATTCGAGGGATATCTGCGATTTCCTCTTGCGTATGCCCATCCGATACCAGCCCTGTATTTTATAGTATAAAAAAGAAACGAATAAATAAGAAGCTTCTTGAGGAAAGCGCGTCAGCTGATCTTCTCAACTACCGTGCCGAATACCCCCTTGTTGAAGCCGGTAGGCACGTCCGTGTAATTTAGTATTATGTACCCGTTGAAGAGCGTGCCGACGCTCCCCGAGAACGCGTTCGTGCCGTTGTAGCACTGTATCGAGAGAGTTGTCTTGGACCCTATCAAGACCGATATCTGGTTCGCGGGGGTCGTCATTGTAGTGTACACCGGGTTTGTGTTGCATCCGTATGCTTTTATGTTTATCGTGTATGGTGTGGATTGCTGTATGTTGATAACTATTACGCCGTTCGTGGACATGAAGCTGTTCAGGCAGGAGAAGTCCGCGGGGAATATGCACTGCGTGTTGATGAATCTCCCCGGGCTGAAAACCCCGAAGTAGAATATTACAGAGAGCACGATTGCGATTATCATTATCGCCCAGCCGTACGTAGTTAGGTACTCGACCGCGCTTTGTGCTTTGTGGTTGTGCATTGTTACACCGCTAGCGCAAGGTCGCGACCAGCCCATCGATCACTCCGTTGACGCCTATGCCCCCGGTGGACCTGACCACTATCCTGTGGCTCAGTATCGGCTTCGCGAGGAACTTTATGTCGTCTATGCTGACCTCCTTTCTGCCTTCTATCAAGGCCTTCGCCTTCCCACACCTCATGAAGCTTATGTCGGCCCTCGGGCTCCCTCCCATGACTACGTGTATGTCCGTCCTCGTAGCCCTGACCAGCCTTGTTATGTAATCTGCGACATCATCACTTAGGTTGACTGTGTTGAGCTGTGACTGTATGTCGAGTATGTCCTTTGTCTCGAGCACCTTGTTCGTTACAACTGTTTCTTCGCGCTCCTTCAGCCTCAGTATGTCCTCCTCATCCTGCTCTTCTGGATATGTGACTGCAAGGCGCATCAGAAACCTGTCAGCGAGAACTTTGGGGAGAGAGGTGGTGCCCTCTATGTTCAATGGGTTCTGCGTCGCCATCGCTATGAACGGCCTCTCCAGCTGCAGCGTCTGGTTCGAGATCGTTACCTGGCGCTCCTCCAGCGCCTCGAGGAGCGCGGTGGTGGTCTTCGGAGGTGCCCTGTTCAACTCGTCTATTAGCAGTATGTTGGTGAATATAGGCCCTTTCTTGAGCACGATGCTGTTGGCGTCATCTACGTATGTGTAGCCTATTATATCCCTTATGTCAAGGTCTGGCATTCCCTGTATCCTTCTGAAGGTGGCGTTTATGACGTCGGCCAGCGTCTTCGCCATAGTTGTCTTCGCAACCCCCGGAACCCCCTCTAAGAGGACATGCCCGTTTGCGACGATCGCTATGAACATGAGCTCTATTATGTCCCCCTTGCCAGCTATGTGCTTCTTCACTTCTTTGAGGGTGCTCTCGTAGGCAACCTTTGGATCCATACAAAAACCCTAAAAACGTTTTTATGCCTTGTTAGAGTAATATAATATGCAACTATTAAATACTCAAAGGTTAACCCAGTGATACAAATGATAGGAAAAGAGTCGAAAGACAACGGCAGCGTCCCATTGCATGTGACATGGAAGATACTCGAGGGCAGGAGGAAGAAGAAAGAACCGATATACGAGCAGCAGATCGCTTTGGAGCATGCCGAGAAGTTCAAGCTTACGGACCAGCAGTATGAGAAGCTTAGGAAGAGGCTGGATGAGCTCAAGCTCCTGAAGAGCGACACCATAACGAAGCTCATAGACATAAGGCCGAAGGGCGAGCCTCTCCTAAAGCAGGTCCTTGCATCAGAGAGGAAAGGGTTTTCCGCGGACGAGCTGCAGAAGATGCTCACGGCGATAAAGGAGGCCGCTTGATTTTTCATTTGGGGGTGGGGTATATGCAGGAAGAGAAAAAGGAGGAATACGCATACGTTCTTGACTTTATGTTCAGCGGCAAGTCCTCTTCGACAAGGTCGGAGCCGATAGCGCAGCTTATAGGAGAAAGGTGGTTCACGCTCTTGGAAGCCACCACCAAACCAGGGAGCTCGCTTTCCGTGGGCGAACGGGTCTACATAGGGAGCGGGGAGCGCGACAAGGTTTCGCTTATAAAGTTCAGGATAAGCTACGCGGCGCTGACGCAGACCTCGAAGAACGAGCTAAACAACGTGATATACAACATAATAAAAACGAACGAGAAGCGCTTCGTGGACGTATTCAACGACGCAGGGGCGCTCAACATAAGGGAGCACTCGCTCGAGCTGCTTCCAGGGGTAGGCAAGAAGCACCTGACCACGATACTAAAGGAGAGGTCAACCAAGCGCTTCGAGAGCTTCGCAGACATAGCGAAGCGCGTCGCCCTGATGCAGGATCCTGAGAAGCTGATCGCGGAGCGGGTCGTCATAGAGCTGCAGGGATCCGAGCGCTTCTACCTGTTCGTGAAGCCTTATTTCGAGAGGCCGCAGAGGTATTGAGTGCTTCGATGATCGTAAAATCAGGGATGGCAAGGGTATATCTGCGCAGCCTCCTTCTAACTGATGCAGAGAGGATTGCCAAGCTGGCCAATGATTACGACATTGCGTACAACATATCTGAATGGGGTAGCTTCCCGAACCCGTACACAAGAGAGGATGCCGTAGACTTCATAAGCCGTGCAGAAATCGCGTGTGCCGACAAAACCGGATTCACTTTCGGCATATGCCTAAAGGATACAGATGAACTTGCCGGCGCTTGCGGATTAAATAGCGTCAACTACAAAAACAGGAGATGCGAGATAGGTTACTGGATTGGGAGGGATTATCAGAAAAAGGGTTATGCTTTCGGGGCGGTCGGGCTGCTTGTCGAATTCGCTTTCCAGAAATTGGGCATGAATAGGGTATATGCAATCACGTTCCTATTCAATACAGGCTCGAGCGCACTGCTGGAGAAACTTGGTTTCAAGAGAGAGGGTGTTTTAAGGCAGGACGTATTCCACAAGGACCGTTTTGAGAACAACCTCCTGTTTTCGGTGCTTAGAGAGGAACGCGAGGATAACCAGATAACAGTATTAGAATAGCACAGCCTTGCGCCGCACTACTGCTGCCTCCCCTTCGCCTTTATTTCAATGAGCTTGCTCAGGAGGGCCAGCTCCTCGTTGTCGAGCAGCCCGCACCCCACAAGGGCCTTCTCGTCGCTGTCCCTCACCCTCGTATAAAGGAGCTGTTTCTCCCTTATCTGCCTACCGAACGTGACCCCTTCCATTGAAATCGCTACGTTTTCTCCCTTCTTAGCCACTTCGACGGCGTGTTTGTCGTTCTGTATGCCTTTTATTTTTCCTATGACCGCGCCTTCCCCGTTCATCAATACAGATCCAGGCTTTATCCTGCCTGCTTCTACGGAAACGCCGAAGATCGCGGGATGCGAAACCCTGAAGCACGAGTTGGGCAATATCTCGATTGCGCCTGGGAATTCTAGCTCCTTCTCCAGGCTCTCCTTGGTGGACCTGTGCATGCTTTCTAGAAATTCCCTGTAATCGTCTATGAGCCTATAGATTATGTTGCCCTTCATTATTTTTATGCCGCACGCAAGGGCTGTCTCGCCTGCGTCGCTTTCTACAGGGACATTGAATGCGAGTATGACGCTGCCCTCTGGATCCACCGCCTTCATTGAGAAGGCTTCGAGCACGTCGCGCTTTGTAACAGCACCAAGCCCCTTCTTGCTTATGCAGAAGCTACTGGCCTTCAACAGCTTAGAGAGGGCCTCTATGCTCCCTATCGAGTCTGCCTTCAGCACTATCCCTGTCTTGTCTACTCCGAACACGTCGCTCATCTCTGCCTTTATCTCGTTGGCGTAGTCTGAATCTGTCACCTGTATCAATGGCGATCCGGGAAGCGCATCCTCGAGCCCGTTGCCGCTTATCTTGACGCCGCACGCAGCGCTGACCGAATCCACATAAAAGAACTTGCTCGAAGATTCCCTTATCTCGTGCAGGGGCTTGGGCTTCAGGAGTGCCTTTATCTTCGCCGTGGCTATCGAGGATGCTGTCGCGAAGGCTATGGTGTCGTTTATGCGCAGCGACCCTTCATAGAGGATGACGTCTATGGTCGTGCCCAGCCCCTTCAACTCGCGCTTCTCCAGTATGCTCCCCTTTCCAGGCCCTTTAACCTCTATGTTGAGCCGCATCTCCAGGTATTTCTGCGAGAGCCCTGAAACGAGCATCAGCAGCTCCGCTATCCCTTCGCCAGTCTTCGCGCTTATTGGTATTATCGCTATCTCCCTCTGGAAGTCCTTCACGCTCCTGAAATCGTCGCTGGAGAATCCGAGCTCGCTCATTTTCCCTATTATGCCAAACAGCCTGTTATTGAGCTCATTGACAACGTAATCACTCTGTTTCTTGAGCGATTCCGCGATGCTGTTGGTATGCTCGTCATGCCACCCTGTTATGAGGTCCGCCTTGTTCGCCGCCACAACGAAGGGGGTCTTGTATTCCTTCAGGATCTCAACAGCCTCTATCGTCTGCGGTTCGAAGCCCTTCGAAACATCGACAACCAGTATCGCCATGTCTGCCGCGCTGCCCCCCCTCCTCCTAAGGTTGGTGAACGCCTCGTGCCCAGGAGTGTCTATGAAAAGAAGTCCGGGAATGACCATCTTCGAATTCGTCGCCTTGAGCATGGGGCCGCATATCTTTTCGATGATGTCTATAGGAACCTCGCTCGCGCCTATGTGCTGGGTTATGCCTCCGGCTTCCTTCGAGGCTATCGTGGTATTTCTTATCCTGTCGAGTATGGCCGTCTTTCCGTGGTCGACATGCCCCATTACGCATATGATGGGTTGGCGTATCATTTTCAACACAATTTACGAAGCATTGGCTTTGATTGCCATATATTATTGGAAAGTGCTTCTTTAAGCGTTTTTGTCTTGCGGCAATGATTGCCCAACTTTTAGCTGCTTACAGGATATCAGCAACAACATTTAAATCGTTTAAAAGAAAGCTGGTATCATGGTGGCTGTCAAAGACGTCGTGGCTGCGCTGATGCAGTGCAAGGACCCAGAGCTCGACGCGAACATAGTCGACATAGGGCTTATTTATGGGATAGGTGTAAGCAGCGACAAGGACGTCAAGATAACCATAACAATGACTTCTCCGATGTGCCCTGTCACAAGCATAATACTTGCGGACGTGCAGCTTAGGCTCGAGGCGATAGAGGGAATAGGAAAGGTGGATATAGACCTTGTCTGGGACCCCTTGTGGAACCCCGACATGATGAGCGACGAGCTCAGGTACACCAACTGAATCAGATATGCTTCAGCCCAGCGAGGCTTCGTCTGCGCGCTTGTAATCCATTATCTCATTATGCTTGAACCATATGGCTATTTCGCGGTCGGCGCTCTTCTTGTCCTCTGAAGCGTGGATTATGTTCCTTACCGGCCTGCCCTTGGGATCTGCGTTCTGGTAAGAATCAGTGGAATACCTGCCGCGTATGGTGGAAGGGTCAGCGCTTGCGGGTGAGGTCGCACCTGCAAACTTCCTTACCATCGATATCGCCTCATTGCCCTCCACAACCATCGCTACCACAGGCGCCTCGGTCAGATACTCTAGGAGCCATCCGCGGATGCGCTCGCCTATCTGCAGGGGGCTCTCGCCCATTTCGGCCCCCTTGGCCTTGAAAGAGGCTATCGTCTTCCTCCCGACGCTTTCCATCCATTCGTTGTCAGCGGCGTAATGCCTGCTTACCAGCTCTTTTGCGGGATGCACCATCTTAAGCGCAACAACTTTCATCCCGGCATCTTCGAATGTTGTGATTATTCTTCCTATTATTGCCCTCTGCACCCCGTCGGGTTTCACCAATACGAGTGTTTTTTCAGCCATATAATCCTCTTTTAGCATAACTCGTGACAATCTACTTCGAAAGTAGTTATAGACAAGATATTATTTATGCTTATTTTGACGCGCGTTCAATAAAGGATGTGCTCTATTTTCCTGCCTATCTGGCCCGCCCGCTTCATGGTCACCGTGAAGTTCTTGCCTGTCTCTGAAAGCTCGTCGAGGCTTATGAAGAGCCAGCCTTTCCCGTTCACCCTCCATGCGATCATAGTCTGCATGCGTGTATTGTCCCTCCAACCCTTAAGCATGGATACCTTCTCCTTTTCTATGGAGAGGTTAGACTGCCAGGCCTTGCACTCGAACGCGAGCCCTTTTCCGTCTTTTATCGCTATTATGTCAGGGGCGACAGAGCTCACGCCGCTTCCGGCTGCCCTCATGACAGAGTATCCCCTGCTTTGCAGCATCGCAAGCAGTTCCCTTTCGCTCCTCGCTCCCTTGACGTATCTCTTCAATCAATCACATTTTCTCTGGCGCGTCTATGCCTAGCAGGGCCAGCATAGACTGCAGGGTGTCCTTGAATGCGCTGACCAGCCCAACCCTTGATTCAATGTCTTCTTTGGATGCCGCTTTCAGCACGGGGACCTTTTCGTAGAAGCTGCTGAACGCAGAGGCGAGCTCCCCGCAATAGTCAGTGATAACATTCGTGCGCTCCTCCCTGCAGGCCTTCTCTGTTATGTGGGCGTGCCTTGAGAGCTGCTTGACGAGCCTGAATTCCTCGTCGGTAACGGAAGAGGGGTGCGTACCGGAGGGCAGCCTGCCCTGTGCAGATGCGCTCTCGGTTATGCGCGATGCCCTCGCGTGCATGTACTGGCAGTACGGCCCCGATATCCCCTCGAAGTTCAGCGCCCTCTCCCAAGAGAACACTATCTTCCTCTCTGGCGATATCCTCAGGAACTCGAACTTTATGGAAGCCAATGCGACGCTCTCCGCCACCTTCGCCTTTTCAGATTCGTCGAGCTTCAGCCTCTCTGTTATGAGCTTCTGCGCCTTGCCTTTCGCTTCCTCGAACAGGTCGTCTGCGCTGTATCCCACCCATGTGCCCTTTCTTCCTGAAAAGGAGCCGCTCTCGAGTTCCACGACATTGTACGCAAGATGCCTTATGTTGCCCGCTATGTCCTCCCTTCCCAGCAAAAGGAACGCCAATTTCACTACTTCTTGCTCGTATGACTGGCTTGCGTCTATGACGTTGATCGCGCGCATAAATTCCCCGTGCGCCAATCTCCTGCCTTGGGCAGAAGTCGTGGAGAGCGCCCTGCCGTTGGGCTGCTTCTCTATGAACTGCGAGTACGTGAACGGATCTTCTATCATCCCGAACTTCCACATGTGGAAGGCGATGTCCTTGGCAGCGTACGTGGCTGTTCCGTTGGCCCTTATGAGGACCTTGACCGTCTCCTTAAGGCCCTTGAAATTCTCAGGAAGCGCAGTGACGTTTGTGAAGTTTATTATCGTGCAGCCAGCGTATTTGCCTTCCTTTTCCCTGGTTATGGCCTTTTTGTCCTCCAGCAGCTTTAGCGCCTTTTCGAGCAGCCTCGCCCTCACTATGTCGCTCTCCCAGACCAGCAAATCTTGGTATATCCTGTAGTTGAAGGCTGTCTCGTATTGCGCTGCCACGCATTTCTCTGCCATTTTTCTCTCTATCTTTGACTCGTATGTGCCGTCCTGCTCTATCAGCGAGAGCATCTGCGAGAGCTCTTCCTTGAGGTCGCGCCCCTCCATAAGTTTGTTGACCTTGACGTAAAGTTCGCCTAGCCAGTGGTCGTATTTCTTGTTGGGCGATTCCTTTATGTGGATGCAGCCCCACACAGTCTCGGCAACTTGCAGCCCCATGTCGTTTATGAGGTTCTCCCTCTCTACAGAGTAGCCGCAGCTTTCGTAGAGGTTGGAGATCGTGTCCCCTATGAGCGCGTTTCTGACATGGCCGATGTGCCACGGCTTGTTGGGGTTGACGCTCGGGTACTCTATTATGGCGCGCTTGCCTTTTCCGATATCGGATTTCGTTCTGTTGCGCAAGCCGATGAGCTCGGCCACGCTCCCGTCCCAGAAGCGCCCTCTGTCAAGCCTGAAGTTTATGAAGCCGTTCTCTGCACTTACTGACTCTACGCATTCCGGCCTTTTTATGCTGCCTGCGAGCAGTCCGGCGATCTCCTTCGGGCTCCTCTCCTCGAGCTTCCCTACCTTAAAGGATACGCCCGTCGATATGTCCCCCCTGGCTGCCAATTCCGACATGGTGAACTCGTTTTCGAGGCTTATCTCGTGGAAGCCGTTGGCTTGCATTGCTTCCTTTACCGAAGCTTCGATTTCGTCGATGGTCTTTTGGTAGTTGTCCTGCATGCTCTGTTACCTCTTGACAATGCTTCTAACATCGCTTTAAGGGCACTGTTGAAAAACCTTTTAAGCTTTCTATTTCATAAATACCCTAAAACAATTAAAAAATGTGGTGGTCTCATGTCCAAAGTGTACAAGAAGGGCAACAAGCTCTCCGTCAACATCCCTTTCGAGGTCGTGGAAGCATTGGACATAACGGATGGCGAGGAGGTGGACTTCTTCAAGTACTCTGACAAGTACTTCCTTTTCGCGAAGAAGAGCGACATAGTGAACGCCATAACCGGCTCTAAAATTGAGGCGGCTGCGGCTGCTCCGCGGAAACAGGGAATGGAACTGACCGCTGACGAGATCTCTGTGTTGAAAAAGCTCGACACGCTACGCTACGCCGACAGGACGAAGGAGAACGTCAGAAAGCTGCTGGACCATGGCGAGACGTCAGTACTCAAGGCGCTCCTTAAGAAGAAGGCTGTCAAGCTTTTTAGGAAGGAAGGCGACAAGGACGATAGGGTAAGCATACCGAAGAACGTATACGACGCGTTCCTTTTCGGGAAGCGCGACCTCAACGCGAAGCTTATTGAACACACGGCCCCGCAGAAGCTTTGGGAGGTAAAGCTCAAGGAGCACAACAAGTACGCTGAAGAGCTAGAGTCCAAAGGTTACGTGGTCTGCCAGAACGAGTCAGAGGCATCGCAGCTCTCTTCGCTGCTTGAGGAGAGCATACGCCAGGGGCTTGTGGTGGGCACAAGGGCCTTCAACAAGAAGTTTTACGTGGCACTGAAGCGCTTTGTGGTCGAGAACACGGCAGCGATACTGAAGCTCATAGAGAGAAGAGGCATGCATGTGAGCGACGTATCTAAGGCGCTCAATGCGGAAGAGGACGCGATGCGCACGGTATTATACCTGCTTGCCGAGAGCGGCACGGTCCTGGAAGTAAGAAGGGACGTGTTCAAGAGCGCCTGAATTGATGATCATAGGGTGATGAACTTATCAGCTATGATTATAACTATCGCAAAAACCAGCACGGCTATTACAATTACTTTGGGGTTTATCTTCGGGCCTTTCGATGGAGCATCGTAGAAGCTCATGACCCCTGCCTGGGATTGCGGCGAATACAGTGTTCCCATCTATTCACTCGATACTATAATAAAAAAGAAGGTATATAGATTTTCCGTTGAAAATGTCCCTTGAGGGTTCGGTAGATCGTTTGGCAACAGTTTATTCAAATACAGAGAGGGCCGAGAGGAGGGAGGCTGTCCGGGACAGCACAGGCAGGGCAAGCATCAAGGGGCCGCTAGTCTTCTGGATAGGGTTCTTGATATTTGCTGTCGTAATACAATTGGCGGCAGCGCCGCTCCTTTCGGCGCAGGGGCTGGCTGACGTCTCTGCCACGCTAACCAAGGTGGCCAGTTACCTGGTCTACCTTCCAGGCCTTCTGATATTTCCGTTCCTCGTGTCCATATGGATGGGCGAGCGGTTAGGCAACAGCACGGGCAAGGACGGCAACCCTCTTAAGGAAGGGCTGATCAACGGAGGCTACGCTGCGGTCATTTATGGGATAACAATATTCATAGTATTCCTGATACTGAACGTGGGCCAAAGCAACGTACTGTCGCAGATAGGCAGCATCTATTCCTTGGTATATCTAATCGCGATACCTGTGCCGATACTGCTTGTCCTTACCCCTGCATTCGCAATGCTTGCGGCGGCAAGGAAGCACTGACCTTTTGGTGGCTTATCAGTGCAAGCAAATTCATAGCTTCGCTGCACTCACGATCCTTATGACGTCGTTGTCGTTCAATACGTGCTCTTTGCCAAGCCGCATCTTTCTTACCGCGTCGATCGCGTAGATCATCTTCGATGCCAATTCTGTGTGTATCTTCGCCGCAAGGTCGTATGCTCTGGAACCTCTCTTGAGGAGCACTGCATCTGGAAGCACATTTCCAAAGTGGTCTGTATACTTGTGCTCATCTTCTACAGGGTAAACGACTATGTTGTCCAGCACGTCGAAGACTATGGAGTTCAGCGCCGCCTGTATCCCTGTCCCGACACTGTGGCTGCCTATGTATTTTTCCATGTATTCCAGGGCCTTCCTTTTCTCGCTGCTTATGCTGCCGTCTGTTATTTTTAGGTCCGTACTTCCCGGCATGTAATCTATCAGCTTGCCGGATCTTGCCCTTGAGAGGGCGAGCTCTATCGCTGCAGAGCACTCGAACACGCGCATGCCGGGAAACGCCTGCACAAGCCTTTCGGTGTTCTGCTTGGCGTTTGGTGCGTCAGCCTTGTTCGCGATTATCACGATCGGCTTCACTTTTTTTAATAAGGATTCCGCGAATGCGAGCATCTCGCTGTCGCTCCAGCCGGTTGCTGCGCCGGGGATGGAGCACTCTTCCATACAGTAGGCTATGTCATCCTTGCCCGCCCTTATGCTGCTAAGCACGCCCCCCAATGCTTCCAATGGGTCCCTGCTCTTCGATACTGTCGGCATGTGCCTCTTTATTATGCCGAACAGCCACTGGTTGAGCTCTCGGATGACCATCCGGATGTCTTCGACCGGGTCGCTGCCCTCTGCCCTGTTCCCAAGCTTGTCTGTACTGCCGCTTGCATCGACAACTAGCATAAATGCGTCGGCGGCCGACAGGTCGTTCAGGAACTGGTTCCCCATACCTTTGCCCGAGTGGGCGCCCTCGACCAGCCCTGCAACGTCTATTATGTTGGTAGGAAGCATCCTGATGCCGTTGGTGCACAGGGAGTTTCTTGCATTGCATTTCGTGTTGAGCTTCTTCTCTGCGCATTCTTTCGTGGCATAGCATACGCCCTTGTTCGGGTCTATGGTAGTGAAAGGATAGTCCGCTATTGGCACTTCTGTGCTCGTCAGCGCGGAAAAGAGGGTGCTTTTCCCCTTGTTTGGGGCGCCTATTATACCTATAAGCATGCGATTCACTTGAAGAGCGCTACCTTGACGACGCGCTTCTCCCTGAACTCCCTCAGGAAGTAATACGCCACAAGGAGCAGTATCATCATTATTATCCCTATCATCAGCGACTCGTTGGGCATGAACATTATGAACACTATGAGCAGCACTATCGCCACTATCGGAAGATAGGGGTAGAGGGGCATCTTGAAGCCTGCCGCCCCGTCAGGCACCCTCTTTATCCTTCTGAAATGTATGACAGCGAAGCTCGCTATAAGATACGAGAAGAGGAGCCCGAAGTTGCTTATCGCCGCTATTAGGTATATGTTGCCCGAGAAGAGCATCACCACCCCGATCACTGCGGATATGATTACTCCGTTTATGGCGACGTCGCTTTTGCTGTTGTATTTCCTCAGAACGCGGGGGAGCAGCTTGTCCGCGCTTATCTGATAAAGCGACCTGGAGGCGCTCAGTATGGTCGCCAAGGTTGCTGATGCGGTCGCGACGAGCGCACCTATACTCACAAGCAAGAGCAGCGAATACGGTGCATGTATGTACCTTAAGGCGAACGCCAATGGGTCTGCATTAATCGTGAATTTCGAGGCAGGGACTGCAGCGAGCAGCACCGCGACTATTGCCACGTAGAATACTATGCTGATTATGACGGCGAAGAGTATCGCCTTTGCCGCCCCTTTACCTTTGCCCTTTATCTTGGGGGTAAGCGTAGCCACGGATTGCTTTCCCGAATACGCGAAAAACACGACGATGCTGGCGGCGAAGAGCGCGGCCACTGTGCCCTGGGATGGAGAAACGCTGAAGTTAGAGAGGGCCAGGACACCGCTGTTTGAGGCGAAGAAGAGCGCCGCTACTATGAATGCTGAGAGGACTACGAGCTTTATTACCACCAGCCCGAAGTCTGTCTCTGCCGCTTTCTTGATGCCTATTATGTTGACGATGGAGAGCACGAATATCAGAAGTATCGCAAACAGTATCGAGAAGATGGAGGAAAGCCCGAGCATTGTGGCTAGGTAGGAGCCGAATCCCAGAGATATGACGGATATGGCAGTAGAGAAGCTGAAATACAGGAGTATGCCAGTTATGAAGCCGAGCTCGCTTCCGAAGGCGTTGTACGCGTATGAATATACGCCACCTTTTTCATTGGGCATTATGGACGCCAGCTCGCCCAGCTCAAGCGCCACTATTATTGAGAGTATGCCCACAAAGAGGAATGCATAGAGCGCATTGGCGCCCGCGATGGCTATGGCGGTGCCGCTGAGCACGAATATGCCTGCGCCTATTATGGCGCCTACCCCTACAGCTGTTGCGAGCCTCACGCTTATTGTGTTCTTGTCTTTCAGCATGCAATCCTAAATGAATGAAATGAATGAAAAGGCTATTTAATGCTACTATATTTATTATTACTGCGCAGGGGTAGCAAAGCCTGGTCAAATGCGACGGGTTCAGGGCCCGCTCCCTTAGGGGTTCGAGAGTTCAAATCTCTCCTCCTGCATATTCACGTCAAGCCCTCATCTTTCAAGCGCCTTATAACATATTCTGCCGCGTCATCGTATTTAACGAATTGTGTGCTGTTAATTATCAGATAATAATTGATAATAATTGATTAAACAGCAAAAGGGTTTACTGATTTTTCAATAGCATGGATACAAGGCGGAACAGGGCGAGCCGGGAAGGCATGCGATATTTAGGCCTCATTGGGGATGTGTCGAGTATTGCATTAAATACATGCATTCTTTTTGGCTTTTTTTCAGGAGCAAGTATAGTTGGCACTATTTATACTACAATACGGTGCTGTGTCCAATAATTCCCTATTCCCTAAGGGTTTATAAAACCCCTAGGGCATGTTTGTTTTGGCGACAAACATGAACGACCATAGGAATTGGAAAGATATAAACCATCGTTTGGTTAACCAGATTTGGAGAATACGTTTTCTCAAGGAAAAGAAAGAATGTCTACAATGAAATTGTGATAAAAACAAATATACTGAACAGATTTATCACGTTTTGAATAGACGGCGGGACAAATTTCAGTTGGTTGTGTCGAATTTGACTATTTATTGGACACAGCAATCAACTATACTACTTATAAAGTTATAAATATTTAGGTAACTATATCTATTAGTAGTGAACGTATGGGATTTGAATTGAAGAATCAAGAGGGCATAAGAAAAGCCATAGCAACTGCCGATGCTTTGGTTAGTGACGGCGATAGAACTGCATGGAAAAATAACGTTGCGGAGCACGGTATAGGAATACCATACATAGTGAATGCGCTAAAAACACTCTACCTAAGGCGGGCGTACAATGGCATAACCGGCTATTTTGAAGTAAAGAAGTTAGTAAGAGAAAGCCTTGGAAGCGAGAAGGACAGCTCGCAAGGCCTTAAGCTATTCTATGATAAACTGATAGGGAATGGGATTGGCACACATGAAGAGATGGGCAGGTTCGCTTATCATTATATCTATGGGCACAGGATTAAAGCGACATCCGAGATAATCCGTGCATTTTATAACTCCCCCAAGTACATATTTTTGGCAAGTACAAATGGATCCACCATAGCTGAAGCCGCAAAAAGAATTTTCGGATTTTACGATGCAGTTTCAAATGTTGATCTCTTTGATGAGGGGGGCAGATTGAAAGGCGTGAACTTAGTTATAAAGAACGGAAGGGAGAAGTTAGAGGCGGTACACAACATGCTTGCAAAACGTAAGATAAGGGTAGGCAATTGCGTGGTTATGGGGGACCAAGGCTCTGATATACCTATGATGATGGCTGCGGGATTCTCCATAGCTTCACCTTTTGCGATTCCAGAAGTCAAAAGGATTGCGACTTTCTGCATAGAAGACGAACGCATATTAGAGCCACAAGAGCTTCTAAGGAGAGCACGTTTAGACACAGAAGTATAAACCTCTGTTTATGCAAAGCAAGAAGTAATGTAATCTATGGTTTGGGATTTTGACCCTTTCTTTTCTCCATCGGGAAGGCGATAACCTCTTTTATCGATGTCTGGTTCGTGAGGATCATTATCAGCCTGTCAATGCCTATGCCTATGCCCCCTGTCGGCGGCATGCCGTGCTCCATCGCCTCTATGAACTCCATGTCAGGGGGCTCGGCTGTCTTGTCCCCCTGTTTTGCCTTTTCTCCTTCTGCCTCGAAATTTTTTCTCTGAATAATGGGGTTGTTCAGCTCTGAATAGGCGTTCGCCAGCTCCATGCCTGCAATATACAGCTCGAACCGCTCGACAAGCTCCGGGTTGCCCCTTTTCGCCCTTGTCAATGGCGAGGTCTCCGCAGGGAAGTCGATCGCAAACGTTGGCTGCTGCAGTTTCGGTTGTACGAAAAGGCTGAAGAGCTTGTCGTAGGCGTGCGCCCTGAACCTCTTCCCCTTCTCAAACCTTATGCCCTGCTTTTCCGCCAATTTGAAGAGCTGTTCATCAGACAACGAGAGCACATCTGCATCGAGTTCGCTATTTATTCCGTCTATGTAGTTGACGCGCTTGAAAGGCCCCTTGAAATCAAGCTTCTCGCCTTGATACCCTATTGCATCACTTTTGAAGACGCTCTTCGCTATGTGGTTGAGGAGATTCTCTGTGAACCTCATCATGCCTTCATAGTCTGTATATGCCTGATAGGCCTCCATCATGGTGAATTCCGGACTGTGGGTGCTGTCTATGTCCTCGTTCCTGAACGCCTTGTATATCTCATAGACCCTCTCGAAGCCCCCTATTATCAGCCTCTTGAGATAAAGCTCGTTCGCTATCCTTAGGTAGTCTGTTTCATTCAATGTGTTGACGAACGTCTTGAAGGGCTCTGCATCCGCACCCCCATAAAGCGGCTGTATTACAGGGGTTTCGAACTCGAGAAAGCCGTTGCCGTCCATGTAATCACGGATCGCTTTTGTGATCCTGGCCCTCTTGACGAATATCTCCCTTGCTTCCTTGTTGACTATCAGATCAAGATACCTTTTTCTGTATCTTGTCTCTATGTCCTGGAGGCCCTTCCACTTGTCAGGTAGCATCAGCATCGCCTTGGAGAGCAGCGTGAACTCTTCAGCATTGACGCTGATTTCGCCGGGCTTGGTCTTGAATACCTTACCGCTTGCCCCTATTATGTCGCCGGAGTTGAGCGTTTTCACTTCCGAGAGCGTTTTTTCGCCGATAATGTTGTAATTGAAGCAGCACTGAATCTTGCCCGTGCTGTCCAGCAGATCAATGAACACCAGCTTGCCCGAGTTCCTCACGGCAACGATCCTGCCCGCAACAGACACAAGCTTGCCGGAGAATTTCTCATAATCTGATTTTATGCGTTCTGCGTCTGCTGTTTTGTCGTACGTGTACGGGAGCCTCGAGAGCAGATCCGAGAATTTATCATCTTCTTTGGACATGAAAACCCTTGATAAGCTTTATACTATGATAACCCATTTAAGCGTTCTGTGCCGCAAAAAACTGTCAGCATAAAAGAGGTATTAAGCTTATATTTATTAATATCCATATCTGAAATACAGATTGTATCTTGAGGTCGTGTTATGGGAGAGGAGGCTGCCCCTGCAAAAAGGGAGATAGACCCGAAGGCAAAGGAGCACTGGACCAGAGCCAACAGTCTCTTCGATGAGAGCAAGTTTCAGGAGGCTGTTGTGGAATATGGCGAAGCGATCAAGATCGACGACGCTTACGCCAGCGCCTACTTCAACAGGGCGCTCAACCAGACACTGCTTAAGAACTTCGACGAGGCGAAGAAGGACCTCCAGAAGGTCATGGAGCTGGAGCCGAAGAGCCCTGATGCGCCGCTCCTCATGGGTGACATTTCTGAACAGAACAATGACCTGCTAGGGGCAAGGTTTTGGTACGAACGCTCATCGGCGATTGACCCGAACTACAACGAGGCGAAGAACAGGCTCGAGCATATAGATTCGCTGCTGCACATGGATGCCGGGAATACTGGTGCGGCGGCGCAGGCTGAGCTGCAGATGATGAAGCCGGCCCAGAAGAAGGACGAGACAGTCATAGAGGAGGGCCAGATAAAAAAGATTGCGTTCTACAAGTCGAACATAAAGTTTGACAGGGTGATAGGGCTTGAGAAGGTGAAGAAATTCCTCAAAGAGAATGTTGTACTGGCCATGCAGGAGCCCGAACTCTTCAAGAAATACGGCAAGAAGCTGGGTGTTGGGCTTTTGCTATACGGTCCTCCGGGTACAGGTAAGACGCACATAGTCAATGCCATAGGCGGAGAGTCAGGAGCGAACGTGATAATAGCAAGGATAAACCAGATCATTGACATGTACACGGGCAACACTGAGAAGAACCTCCACGCGATATTCGAGCAGGCGAGGCAGAACACCCCGTGCATAATATTCTTCGACGAGCTTGACGCATTGGGAGTCAAGAGAGGGGGAGGCCATGAAGGAGGGGAGAGCTCTGCATTGAGGCTTGCGGTCAACCAGTTCCTTGTAGAGATGAACGGCGTGGAAGCGAACCCTGAAGGAATATTCGTCATGGGGGCCACCAACCAGCCTTGGGACATAGACCCCGCACTGAAGAGGAGCGGAAGGTTCGGCGACGCTGTCTACATAAGCCCGCCCAAATACAAGGACAGAGTAGGGCTTTTCGACCTGTATACGAAGAACAAGCCAAAGAGCAGCATAGACTGTGGCAGGCTTGCGAGGGCGACAGTGGGCTACAGCCCTGCAGACATAGAAAGGATATGCGACAAGGCAGCAATGAGGCCTTTGCTGCACGAGCACGAGCACAAGCAAGAGAGAAAGCTCAACATGAACGACATGATGGCGATACTGAAGGACAAGGACATAAGCGGCAGCTCTTTGGATGAATGGTACTCGATGGTAAAGAAGGACGTGATAAGCAAGACAGAGACGCAGATTGTCGACGGAAAGAAGCAGGAGATAGTCAAGGAAGGAAAGCTCGACCCGCAAGAAAAGATTCTCTACAAGACAATGGTAAAGGATATAAAGAAGAACACCAGCTCCACGAGGATAAGAATCAAGAAGCTAATGAGATGGTGGGCGCTTCACGTGTTTTGATGGGACTGTTTTCTGCCTTCGCGCTTGCGTTCGTGGATGGGGTTTGGGCCGGTCCGCTTTTCTCGTCAACCTGCTTCTATCGAAGTATTCCTTTCTTATTTGGGTGCACCTGCTTGCAGCGGTCATTATGTGGTTCGACATCGAGAACCTTGAATGACGCACTCTGTCTGTGTAATAATAGAGTATGACATATACTCCTCTTTCCTTTATCTTCTTGAGTATAGGTACAAAGTCGGTATCTGCGGCTATGAGTATGATTTTCTTTACCCTCTGCTGGAACGGAGCCTCGAGCAGATCCATGGTTAGAAGGGTATCAACCCCTTTCTGCGTGTACTTTTTCCCTATCTTCTGGAGTCGGCCCTCCCTTATCACAAACCCCTTGGCGTTGCGCAGCGAGTTCTTGAACCTGTCGTAGCCTGCCTTCCTCTCCTTCTGGATCTTGTTGGGTCTCGGATCCTGAAAAGGGGGAGCGTCATAGTAATAGACGCTCTTGCACCAGAGCTTCTCGTTCCTCGCGAGCGTGTGCGCGAACTGGTTCACATCGTAATCTGGTTTCCTCTTCGCACAGACGGCCTCTGCTATCTTGCTCAGATAACCGGCGTCTATGAACACTATCGTTTCTTCAAGTCGTATAAAAAGCACCAAAATTCGTCTAGCGACCGGCAGGATCGCTAGGGCTCATTTAACACCTGCTTATAAAATGGATGCTTGGATTATTATAGATTTCTGTGAGTCGGTGGGAAAGTTCGCTTTTATTACGGTCTGCAAGATTGTTTGCAATGCCTTTAAATGACCTGAACTCTGCCATAATCCGCACAGAAAAGTATATGTATTTGAAACCATATAATATTATGGTGCCTGTATGGAAGCAACAAAGCATAGAATGTCAAATGCTTTAAGCAAAAGCCATGATTCGAACACTCTCGGTGTTGCGGCGCATTATGACCAAGCTGTCAGGTCCGAACAGGGAGTAAACAGGTGGCAGGATATTTTAAGGCCGCCGCTTGCCGCAGCTTCCAGACGGGGCATTCAAAACGTTTTGGGAATGCATCCGGAGAATGTACGGGCGATGCAAAAAAGCGCGGTCAGGTTCAGAAAGAGGGCCGAGGAGCTAGACATAAGAAGGGAGGAAGCCGAGATTGCGAGAACCAGGACCAAGGGAGTTATGGAAAGGCTTGGGATAAGGGCGCGGATAAAGGCGTTATCGGCAGAAAGGAGGTATATCCAGACAATAATCAATGCAATAGACCAGAGCGACGGAAGCGTGACGACTCCATTCAGGCTGGCAATGATAGGGGCAATGTATGGTCGACATGTAGGGGCAATCAAAAAGAAAGCCAAGGAGCAAGAAGGACAGGCGGGATTGGAGGATCAAAAGAAAGAGAACAAACAGGCTGTGGAGTGGGCTGCGAGCCTGAACAATGAAAGCCATGCAAGGTTGAAACTAACGAGATAGGCCAGGGATGGGATTACCGTTATTTACGGTGTATTTAGGGCCTTAACGTGATGCCAGTAAATCGATATGACTCGCCTGTTTAGGCTTATAAGAATTTGCATTACAAGATTAACCTTGTAGCATAGTCAGGGGAAAAGCGGTGTATTCGAAACAGTTGGAGTTGTTTGGAGCTGAAAAACCATCATCAAAAGGGTCACCCGTCGAATTTCATGGGGAGAATCTAAAAGATGACAGCCTTATCCCGAGAGAATACCAGAAAAAGGTTGCGCTGTCTGCACTTAAACGCACAGGAGATGGCGAGCCGGTATCAACGCTTGTGGTGCTTCCGACAAACTCCGGCAAGACCTACATAGCCGAGATAGTCGCAGGCTATAAGCTCAATGAAGGTAAAATTATGTTCTTAACGCACACGGGACCGCTTGCTCTGCAGCAGGCAGAAAGATTCATCCACCACATGAGCATTCCAGAGGATAAGATAGCTGTTGTGGTAGGTGACCTGACAGATCCATCTGACAGATGCAGGATATATTCTGCCAATCCCTCTATAATAGTGGGAACGTCGCACTCCATATCGCGGGACATAGAGGCACACAGACTGTCGCTTCACGAGTTCTCGCTTGTGATATCTGACGAGAGCCATTACAGCGTCGGCGATCATCCCCACAATGCTGTTGCAAGGGCAGCTATAGAAGCGGGTGTGCCCCGACTTGCGCTGACAGCCTCCCCCGGAGACAACTAC